>JBARXI010000471.1:0-32719 GCA_049647275.1 Microcoleaceae cyanobacterium | reverse complement strand
TATCGATGGGTTTGACTGATAACTGTTAGCGTAGCTCCTCCGTAGGAGGCGTGCCTGATAACTGATAACTGAAATGACCTGCTTATTCCCCTGATTTAAACAAGCCGTGAAAATTGGTGGGCAGTTTAAAAACATGGATGAAGCCAAGGTTTTCACAGTTTGAAACAGTGAGAGATTGCACAGATGCAGCATTTAAAAATTGTCCGCTCCCTATTAGCGTAATGCTATAACGAGTATTATAACTATGGCAATCCCACCATCCAAATATTTAATATTTATTTGATAGTAATGACTTTATTTCATTATCTACTATAAAAATAAAAAACCTATTTTAATTTATTATCTAATTATCTAAACACCAATAATTCAGACTAAAAAAAAATATCCGTACTACAATAGCAATAAGAAATATAGCCTTTACAAATGATTTGTGAAAATCTAATTGCCACAAACAGGGAAAATGATAATGAATATCTCGAACACTTGCTCGTTGTTTGAATAATTTTTTCTTGACAGGAAATATTATTATCCGATTTCACATCTCAAATGGAAATACTATAGAAAAAAAAATCTTAGGAGGTCAATAAAATTGCAGACCAAATTATCTGACATAAGCTGCATCCACAAATTAATACCTAGTACAATCATAATCACATTACTACTAGGATTAAATATTACACCAGGAAGAGCAGCCGATGAATACAATAAATGGCTAAAAATTGGAATTATACAAAGATTTGGTGCTAAACCAACAGATAAAATTATCCTTAAAGCTCTACCAGGAGATAAATTAACTTTAGGGTTCAAAACTCCTGAAGGAGAAGAAACAATCACAACTGAAAAAGTTGAACTCAAAATTAAAACGAAACCTCTAGAGACACCGATTTTAAAAGAAAGGTTAGTTTTTAGCAGTCATCGTAGTTATGAAAACGCGGAAGAAGATGCCGTTTTTTGGCAAAATAAAGGAATAGAAGTCGAAATAGCTCAACCAGGAAGATGGAAAGTTTGGGCAAAAAGAACAGTTTATAAAACTCCTTTATTAAGACGTTGGCTATTAGAAAGTTTACAAGCTCAAAGCAATACAAATGTTTATCTTGATATTGAAACTCCCAAACAACAACCAGTAGCTTATTGGGAGATGAATGGTTACAATTACCATCGCCATGAACTGGATATTACTACTGAAAAAAATGTAATTATAGTAAATAATCAATTTAACCAAGATACAGCAATACCAGAAGAACGACGGTATGCTGGATGGTTACAACTACAGCCTAATGCTTATGGGTCTTATACATTAGTTAATAATGTACCAGTCGAAACTTATGTCCGGGGAGTAGTACCACACGAACTAGGGGCTTGGCCACCAAAAGCATCTCTCGAAGCTCAGGCAATTTTAGCAAGAACTTATGCACTACGAAATCTACATAGGTTTGTTGCAGATAACTATGAGTTGTGTGCTAATACTCACTGCCAAGTCTACAAGGGATTAGATGTTTATCCAGAAACAGATGAAGCAGTGGCAGCTACTAGGGGAAAAGTTTTGACTTATGAAGATGAGTTGATAGATGCAGTTTATTTTGCGGTGAGTGGGGGTGTAACTGCAGATTACAATGATTTGTGGAATGGCGTGGAACGTCCTTATTTACGACCTGTTGTTGACTCTGCTAATAATGTGTGGGATTTATCTGCAAATAGCTTGGCGGATGAGCAAAATTTTCGTAAGTTTATGAGTCTTAATCAAGGATTTAATGAGGAAGGTTGGATAGAGTTTCGCTGGCGGGAGGTAGTTAGCTTGCCTGGTATAACTAGTTATTTGCAGAGTTATTTCCGGGAGAAAAAAAGCCCTTGGGCAAAAATTAAAACTGTGAAAAAGATAGAGGTGGTGGAACGATCGCTGGCTGGCCGTGTTCTGAAAATGACTGTCGAAACAGACCTAGGTGTAATAGAACTTAATAAGGATGAAGTGCAAAACGCATTTTGGGTTCCTTGGAGTACATTATTCTATGTAGATCGTATTTATCAACCGGATAAAAGTGTCTGGGGATACGCTTTTATCGGCGGAGGATTCGGTCATGGAGTCGGTTTTAGCCAAAAAGGTTCGATTAAACTGGCTGAGTTGGGTTGGAATAGCGATCGCATTCTTAGTTTCTACTTTCCTGGAACAACAATTCAACCTCTCACAGAATTCATTATTTTTGGACACAAATAATACAGCAGTTTTCTAAGTTATGAAATACATATATTGACGATTTTAGGGTGATGGGGTAATAGGGTGATGGGGTGATAGGGTGATAGGGTGATAGGGTGATAGGGTGATGGAAACAAGTAAAAAATATTTACCCTGTTAAAATTCCGGTTATTGTACCTCACGGGCAACGGAAAGCGCTGTATTGGCGATCGAGGCAAAATAAGTTGATTGTTTATAGTTGTTCGGTTAACTATAAACAATCAACTAGTCCTCAATTATAAGAGATTTTCTTCTTGGTGAGTCATAACGGTGCAGTCTTTTTTAGGGTAAGCAACACAAGTTAGCACAAATCCTGCTGCGATCTGATCGTCATCCAAGAAAGAGCCATCACTTTGATCTATAACATCATCTGCGTTACCCTCTACTTTACCTCCACAGGTGGAGCAAGCACCAGCGCGACAGGAATAGGGTAGGTCAAGACCTGCTTCTTCAGCAGCATCAAGGATATAGGTATCATCCGCACAATCAATAGTTTGCTCACCATCTGGTGTTTTTAGAGTAACTTTGTAGGTAGCCATGTAATTTTCCTCACAATCAATAGTTAGACAAATTTTTCTGTTTTTTACTAACTTGTAGTTTCTCACTAAGTTAGTTAGTAGATTTCTTGTTCTTGATGAGTCTGAATAGTGCACTCAGAAGTAGGATAAGTAACACAGGTCATAACAAAACCATTACTAATCCGACGACCGTCATCTGAGAAAGACTGGTCAGACTAGTTTACTGTACCTGAGATTACCTTACCTGCACAACAAAAGTCGGGTAAGTCAAACCCTTTCTTATTCTACTTGGTCAAGAATATAAACATTATCAGCAACTTCAATAGTTTTTTCCTCTGATTCTGGCATCTTGAGGGTAACTTTGTAAATAGGAATTTAATTTTCCTCTCTAAATTACTAAAAAATGTTTTTTTCAGCACAAGATATCCACATTGCCATTGCAGAACAAAAGTGGTACTTATTGTTGAATAGTAGGGTTTAATCAACTATAATTGGAAGTCTAGGATTAAGCTCACTCATCTGTGAAAAATATTTACCCTCTGGTACTGAGAAGTCTTTGAATTCATCTAATACAAGCGGGTATTTCAAGCTCGACCATCTTGAATCTTAATCTAAACCTACTTACACAAAGAATCTACTAATATTTCGTCAACTTATGACTTGAAATTATCTAAAAAAATTAGACAATTTCAGATTCTTCAATCTATATCTATATAATATTAGTTGACTATATTTTTAGTAGATTTCTTCTTCTTTATGAGTTTCGATAGTGCAATCAGATGTGGGATAAGCAACACAAGTTAATACAAATCCTTTTTCCATCTGATCGTCATCTAAGAAAGACTGGTCAGACTGGTCTATTGTACCTGATGTTAATTTACCAGCACAAGTAGAACAAGCACCAGCACGACATGAGTATGGTAAGTCAAGCCCCTGCTCTTCTGCTTCGTCAAGAATATACTTATCGTCAGGAACGTCAATAGTGCTATCCCCATCTGGCGTTTTGAGGGTAACTTTGTAACTAGGCATTTGATTTTCCTCGTTGTTAAAAATAATATAAGTGAACTTTATACAATTCACAAGACTAGATTAGCCAAATGATTTGTAATTTAGTTTTACACATCTTTGATATTAAGGGAAAAAATGAATGTTGTAAAACTAATTTGGCTGATTTTTAGCATAGAATTTGTTATAATAAATTCTAATTTAATCCTGATTACTTATATCTGCCTAAAGTTTCACCTGGAGACAGAGGACAAACTATTATAGTCTTGACCTTGGCTAAGATATTGAAAGCCGAGTGGCGGTCGCTTGTACTGTTTTTGTGTTATAATTACTCAAATTTACATAGTGGCAAGATCGCACTATGAGATATACGGTCAATGGGATTTTTGCCGATAAACCGCTTGAGTTTGTAAGATTAAGTAATAGACACAGGGGCGAAAAAGAATGTAGAAAAGTTCGATGGAAAATATCTACAAAGTCAAAAAGGAATTATTTAATTTCCACGCCTATGTCTAATGATGATTGGAGAAGTTAATAGCTGATAGTTGATTGACAATCAACTATCAGAAATTTTCATGTAATAATATATTTACATTAGTTGTGATTAAACAGTTTATTACAAATTTTCTGCTGGTAAGTTTCGATAGTGCAATAATATCTGGGAGTGGCTATGCAAGTTAAAACATATCCTGCGGCGATTCGGTCGTCATCTAAGTATGAATGATGGTCTTGATGTACTTTACCTTTTACTATTTCACCAGTACAGGTAGAATAAGCACCAGCAAGACAGAAATAGGGGAGATAAAGCCCCCGCTGTCTTACTTCTTCAAGAATATATTCATCATCAGGAAAATCAATAGTTTGATTAATTCCCTCTGCTTCATTGATTAGAATAACAAGGTATTAGCCGAGCGTCGAAAGACCATCAACTATTACCCAAAAAAATTAATTAGCTCTCAGGCACTACTTAAAGATCGTCTTCTACATTAGTTTTAATAGTACAATCAGATGTAGGTTTGGCCACACAGGTTAGTACAAATCCTGCTTCGATCTGATCGTCATCTAAGAATGACTGGTCATCTTGATCTACTGTACCTGATTCCATTTTACCGGCGCAACTTGAACAAGCACCAGCGCGACAGGAATAGGGTAAGTCTAATCCTTGATCTTCAGCAACATCAAGAATGATTTCATCTTCAGGACATTCAATTACTTTTTCACCTTCTGGTGTAATTAGAGTAACTTTATAGCTGGCCATTTAATTTTCCTCTTCAGAGTTTAGTATAGTTATAATTTAAACTTATACAAATATCTTGACTAGATTAGCCAACAGATTTGTATTTGTTTTTTTTCCATCTCTGATATTAAAGGAAAAAATCAATGTTGTAAAACAGATTACACCAAAAATTACCATAGAATTTGTTATAACAAATTCTAATTTAATCCTGATTACTTATAGGAGCTTGGACTTCGCTCTTGGGACAGAAGATAAAAAGAGAAAGAAGGAACAGAAAAAAAATTTATCTTTTTTTAAAAAATTGTAAACAAACAGCGTGGTGCTAAAATATCTGATATATATAATCAAATGTCAAAATATAGAAATTTTTTCTTAGCGTCGATCTTATGAGAGTTGGTATTGTTGGTACTGGTTATGCAGCTAAGGCTCGGGCTGAAGTATTAAAAGTAGATCCGCGATCGCAATTAGTTACTGTTGCTGGTAACACACCAGAAACTACAGAGGAATTCTGTCAAATATTTGAGGTAGACTCATCTGCATCTTGGCAGCAAATGGTAGAAAGAGAGGATTTGGATCTAGTGATAGTCTCCACTATTAACAGAGATCATGGAGCGATCGCTCGTGCTGCCCTAGAAAATGACAAACACATTATAGTTGAATATCCTATATCCCTAGACCCAACCGAAGCCGAATCACTAATTTCTCTAGCAGCTAAGAAAAGGAAACTATTACACGTAGAACATATAGAACTTCTTGGCGGTCTTCATAATGCTATCAAACAGTCTGTATCGGCAATTGGTAAAATTTTCTATAGTCGTTATGTAACTATAAACTCCAAGCATCCAGCACCCCATCGTTGGACTTATCAACCTTCACTATTTGGTTTTCCTCTAGTGGGAGCACTATCCCGGGTGCATCGGTTTACCGATCTATTTGGTCAAGTTGATGCTGTTAATGGTCAAGGTCAATTTTGGTACACCGAGCCCGATCTTTATAAAGCCTGTTTATGTACTGCTCAGTTAAGATTTAGCAATGGTGCTGTAGGGGAAGTTGTATATGGCAAAGGTGAAATGTTCTGGCAGTCAGAAAATACTTTTACTCTGTATGGCGAAGAGGGTACATTGATTTTTACTCCCCAACAAGGTCAATTATTGCAGGGAGAAAAAACACAAACTTTAGAGGTGGGTGCGCGTCGGGGTTTATTTGCTAAAGATACGACAATGGTAATAGAACATTTGTTAGAAGGAACTCCTTTGTATGTGACTTCAGCAGCAAGCTTGTATTCGCTGAAAGTTGCTGATGCTATCAAAAGAGCATCAGAAATAGGGACAACTATAAAACTATAACAGGACTTAGGCAGGTATGCTATATGTATTGTTGTATCTTGTGCTCTGACCTTGATTTTATTTGTTGATTTCCCGGATGAATAGCATTTTTTATCCCAGTCGTAATACAGTGCTAAGTGCCTAGGCAAAATGAATTACCATTATTTATTTTCTGTAATTTTTATAATATCGGCTTTCCAGCTTTAGAGTATGTGTAATTAATTTTTGATGACTATTTAATATTCCAAATTGTTTAAAAAAAAATATTTACAAAGATTATTTAGGGTTTGCTGAAAAAGTTTTTTGATGAGGTAAGGGAGTCAGTAGTCAGTAGTCCGGAAAGGGAGTCGTAATCATCAATACTTGATTAAAAATGCACGAATTGTAATAATAGTCAGACTTTTTTCTGGTAAAATATCAACTCTTAATTCCCTTTAAATATTGGCCTATTAAAGGTCTCAGATTTATTAAGCAAGCCCTATCTATTATGCAAAAAGTAAACAAGTAAGTAGGTAGGCAAAATTAAACGTAAAATAACTCCAGCAAGTAAATTTTTCTAAACCCCTTTGTAATTATGACTTCTGGCTGACGTTACTCCTCCTGTTCAAAATTAACTTTATTTACAGCAGATTCCAAGTTAATCTTGTACAGCGAACGGGGTGAATCTGTTTCACCTACTCCCACACATCCCACACATCCCACACATCCCACACTCTCCCACACCCCCACACTTCCCACTCCCTAAAACCATAAATATATGTACTTCATCAAGTTGGAAACTGATATATTTATGACCAGGTACTTATTAGCGGATTTGGTCTTTCTATATAGAAACCTTGAGCATAGTCTATACCTAAACTACTGACTCTGTGGAGAATTGACTCTGTTTCTACATATTCAGCTACAATTTTTAAACCCATTGCCTTGCCAATATGATGAATACCTTCAACTATTCCTTGAGTCACAATATCTTTTTCCATCTTCTTAATAAACATCCCATCTATTTTGAGGTAATCTACCGGCAAGTTTGTCAGATAAGAAAAAGAAGACATTCCTTTGCCAAAATCATCTAAAGCAAAACTACAGCCTAGTTTTTTGAGAGACTGAATAAATTCGGCTGCTTTTTCTAAATTAGTAATGGCTATGGTCTCAGTAATCTCAAAGCAAATTTGTTGGGGTGGTACCTGATAAAAAGCAAATTGACGTTCGATAAATTCTAGAAAATGGCTATCATTGATACTAGCACCAGAAAGGTTGACTGTAAAAATACGGTTTTGGTATAAACCAGAAATTTCCGGCAAAGACAGATAACTGAATAGAGTTTTCACTACCCAACGGTCAATTCTTGGCATTAAATGATAACGCTCTGCTACTGATAGAAAAAGAAATGGTGGAATCACTTTGCCTGAGCCATCCCAGAATCTCAGCAGAATTTCACAAAGCTTTGTTTGCACGCCGTCGTGTAGTGGCAATATCTCTTGTGAATATAAACAGAAACGATTATCTCCCAAAGCATCTCGCAGTTGTGTGACTAAATGAATTTCTTGTTGTTGTTTCTCCAGATGTTGCATACATGAATCATAAACTTCCACACGATTTCTGCCTGCCGTTTTAGCATTATAGAGAGCTATATCTGCTGCTTGCAGCAATATCTCTGGATTAGATTTTTCTGAACACTTGCTGTTTGCCACTCCTAAACTACTTGTCACCCAGTTACTCACAGCTGAAGCTTGATGGGGAATTTCTAAAGCTTCAATCTCTATTCTAATATTTTCTGCAACCTTAAGTGCTCCTTCTATGCCAGTATTTGGCAGCACTACCACAAACTCTTCTCCCCCATACCTGGCGACAAAATCTCCTGGTCGTTTTGCTGTAGCGCTGATAGCTCTAGCAACCTCTTGTAAACATTGGTCTCCCTGCTGATGACCATAAGTATCATTGTAGGGTTTAAAATAATCTACATCTACCATGATGATTGAAATCGAAGCTCGGTCTCTGGCTAATCTTTTCCATTCTTCTTGTAGTTTTTGATCGAAGTGGCGACGGTTAAAAACTCCTGTTAAACTATCAATATAAGCGATTGTTTCTAATTCTTGATTTAATTGTTCTAAGCGATGATAAAGTTGTGCTTGTTTAATAGCGATCGCTGTCTGAGTTGCCAAACGTCTTAATAAATCTGTTTCTGATACCCGCCACTGCCTATTTTTAGTACATTGATGAGCTATGATTAATCCCCACACAGTGATATCTGATAATTGTTTGTCCCCTTCCTGACTAATTAAAATTGGCAGTACCATATTTGCCTTGACTTGAAACTGTCTGAGTAGATCGGCATGGCATTGTTGTATTTCTGGTTTTTCAACATTCTCGATTATACTGATATAACCTTGTTTATAGCGTTCTATAATATCTTTATTTGGGAAACATGGATCGGCAATAATTTCTCCTAAAATTGAACTGCAACCTTCTGCTACAGATTCGTTTTCTACAATACCACTTCCATCTGCTAATAAACGATAAATTACGACTCGATCGCACTGTAAGAAATCTCTTACGCAATCTACTGTTGTCTTTAAGATTTCCTCTAAATTTAAAGACTGATGAATTCGCTCTAAAATTAGTCCTAATAAATACTCTTTTTGTCTCACTTCTTCGACTGCTAATTCAGCTTCTTTGCGCTCTGTAATATCCAGCATTGTGCCGAATGTACCAATGGCTTTTCTGTTAAGATCGACAACTACAGTAGCCTGAGTATAAATATATCTAAATGTACCATCAGCTCGAATAATTTTACATTCCCATTCACAACCTTCTTGTTTTTCTAATATTAAAGCCAGATTTTGCTTCAATAATTCTCGGCTTTCTGGAGCCAACATTTTGAGAAATTGTAGATAAGTTGGTTCGGGTTGGTTAGGGTTAAGACCAAAAATGCGAAATACTTCATCCGACCAAGTAATTTTTTTTGTAGTTAGATCGTATTCCCAGTTACCTAAATGAGCAATTTTTTGTGTTTCTTGCAGTTTTGCTTGACTTTCTTTTACAGCTTTTCGTGTTTTATTTCCTTCAACTGCATAACGAATAACTCGCTCTAGGCTAGATTCTTTAATTTCTGACTTCTTCAAGTAATCTGTTGCTCCTATGTTCATAGCAGCTATATCTAATTCACGCTCGCCCTGACTTGTGAGTAGGATAATTGGTGTTTGGCAATCTAGCTCGATTGCTGTTTTTAGTAATTCTAAGCCATTTTTTTCTCCAAGGCGATAATCAAGTAGACAAGCGTCATGCTCATTTTTTGTTATTGCTGCCAATCCAGCTTCATAAGTATTTTCCCAATCTAGCAATATTTTTAGTGATTCTACCTTTGATAATAAGTCATTGATGAGGATAAAATCATCTCGATTATCTTCTATTAAAAGTACCTTGATAGTTTCTTTATTCATCATAAAAAATATTTATTTTTACATTTTTACAAAATTTTAATCGAAAAATTAACTACTAAACAAATTTAATTTTTTTTTGCACTTTCATATAGCAACGCCGAATGAATTATGAGCATATACATAACTGAGTTTCCCTTTTGTAAAAAGTTGTTGTCTCACAAATGATTTAGGATTGCTATATCTAGTAATCTATTACCAAAAATTTAGCTTTAAAGCATCCCCCTATAAGGGGGAATTTCCTAAATGATTGATGTTGCAAACATTCGATCGATCTGCTACGATAATATCTTAAATCGCACAGGCGATTGGACAAGTTATGAGATGAAATTGCAAGAGAAAGCAGACCAATACATAGGGCTTGATGGAGCTATCGGTACAGTTAGGTTTGTTTGCAATAGCATGATTAGAGCATAGATAGATGGATGAGGAAGTAAACAATTGTTTCAATTCATTGTTACCTGAGATTTTCTCCTCAAAGAAAAAAGATTTTTTCTTTTTTGAATGAATGACTATTGAAGGCATAAATTCACAACTTCCTCAAGGCAGTTGACGATCAACATTATTTGCGATGAGCAAATAACTTAACCTGTAGCTTTAGCCATAGTGAAGAATCAAAAATCCTCAATCTAAAACCTTTTGGCCATCAATCAAATAGTAAATTATCTCAGCTCAGACTGAGTTGGCAAGCAAATCAAATTATCATCTTGAATTTGGATTAAACCTTGCTGACGTAATTTACCCATCAGACGAGTGACCGTTACACGGGTCGAGCCAATAGCACTACCAATTTGAGCGTGAGTCAAGGGCCAGGGTAGATAATAACCGCTTGTTACTTCTGCTTTCTCTTGGCTAATCGAGGGCTCGCCGTATTCTTCAATTAACAGAGTCAGAAACCCAAATAATCGGTCAATAGTGCGACGCTGGCCCAGGGTACTCAGCCATAAAAGTTTCCGTTGGTGCTGGTATCGAAAGGCATCTAGAACTTCTCGCCGGAAGTGGGGCCAGTTGTCGAGGTCATGCCAATACATCCAGAGTACCGTAGTTTGGTCGGCGTGGGCATAGGCTTGTAGTGTAAACGGTGACTGAGCTACTAGTTCAAATGGTTGCCCGGCCCCCACAAAGCCCAGAAAAGCTTCGTCTGAAATTTTATTAGGATTTGTTGACTTGCTAGACTTGTTATGGCTGGCACTAACGTGAACATTACCGACTAAGCGAATAGAGCCTTTTTGTACGAGATACAGCAATCCTGGGCGGGCTGGAATGCGTTCATCTTTTGTAAAAGCCCTACTGCGATAGTGTTCTTCTGCCCAGTCTATAATCAGTTGCCAAGTGAGAAATGGCCTACTGGTAGGGGCAGAAGTGCTGGTAGATTGTGTATTAAGTGACATTTCTGGTTCTGGATGTGATGATAGTTGCATGGGTTTTCTTTGTTGGTGAAAGTTTTACTTATGTTCAAATCAATTCAGTAACATTAGTATGAGCAAATACTATCTGTCTGCTTATACGATTTGTACTTCTTGATTCAGTGTAGCAAAAAACACATCTAATTCGGTATATTAAGGAAAAATTTTGTTTGAGGTATCAATATCATTGACAAACTTGTCTTTTAAGTGTAAGATAATTTTTTTTTAGAAAAGGCCATAAGTTTATACCAGGATGGATGGGAATTGTCTGGTGGGTATGAACAGAAACTAGGAAATTGGGAAAATATAGAGACTATTCCAATTAATCAAACTAGAGATAGTGGGAAAATTGTATACAAGTCAGCGATCGCTCTGAAATTGGCCTCAATTTGGCGACAACCACCAGTAGATATTGCCACGAAGTTAACTAAGTGTTGCATAGAGGTTGTAAATACTGAAGCTGGTCAAGATACAGTAATTTTTCAGGTTGAGCCGATGTCATCTGGAATGATTTACTTTGAAATAACTGATTTGAGTGTAGCTAACTGGTTACATGATTTAACTTCTGGTAATTTGATAACTGGGCACGAGCAGTTACAAGTGACTGTTGATTCGCGGTCAATTCAACCCACAATTTTATTTAACATTCAATATAGTCATGCTCGTTGTTGTTCGCTATTACGAATGGGGGAGCGCGATCGCCTCATTACTCTTATTCCCAGAATTCAAAACACTTGCGATCGAGTTTGGTTAATCAAGACTCCAAACCCCATACCCTGGCAACAAAAAAATGGGCAGTTACAATTTTCACACTATGCGGAGTGTAGATTGATTTCTCAGTTAGCGTTTACTTTAGATAATATTTATTCTGTTTCCAGCACTCAAAAAGCTGTAAACTGGGAAAAATTAGCCGATCGCCTGAGTGCAGCTTTTCAAAATTTTTACAGTCAATGTCGCATTTGGGGAAAGGTAAAAATAAATAGACCGGAATTAGCACAAGCGAGATTAGGTTTAGTTTTGGCAACTCAGTCTGTACTTAGATTTTTATTAGAAGAAAGGTTAGGTGCCCAAGCGCCTCTGGAACTTTAAAAGTCCTAATATTATGTCCTGGGTTTGGTGGTAGTGCAGCCGTAAGGGACTGGCGTTGAAAGAAACTACCGATTAAAGTAGGGTGGGCAAAACGAACAGATCGACTCAATTAAAACATACACCAAAGAATATTTTGCCCACCGAGAAAGCTAGACACTGGTACATTATTTTTGTGCTCATCCTTAATGGTACTGTACGGGGAGGAGTGGGGGGAGTGTGGGAGGTGGGGGAAAAATTAAAAAAAATATATCCTCACCATTACGGCGGCAGGACGACCCTGGGTTGAATAGTTATAAATAAGGAGGGAAGAGTCAGTAAGGGCGATTTCGGTCTGAATGCTTTCGGTGCAGAATGCGGAGCAAACGCTTTCCATGAATCGCTCTTACAGAAGGGAAGAGTAGAAGAAAGTTTTTTGTTTTGCGGAGCGCAAAATGCAAACCGCGACATATAACGCGTCAGCCGAACGGAGTTCTATCACACTATTATCCAGATATGATATAGCAGTCGAACGCCATTCCCTCCCGGGGAAGAGGGTAAATTTTCAGTAAGCAAAGATTACTCTCCCCTCTCCACTGCTAGGTAGAAGGAAGCTACATAAGATCAGGGTGTTGCACATTGAAAAAATGATAGTTGATTTGAAACCATCATGTATTGAGGAAAGATTTATCCAAAAGTAGATACTTTTAATGCTATTATTTCGTAATTGTGTAACGCCAGGATATAAGCACCAACACAGAATTGATTACCTACTCTAATTTTCTGTAACCCTTGCAGTCAAAAGGTTTCATTTTTGGAAAATGTGTAATTAATTTTGTGTACCTACTTAGCTTGGGCTAGAGCTCTATATTCGCATCGGTGCAAGATGTAAGGTGTTAAAATTTTGATGGTGTTTAAAATAAAACTAAGACGTATGAGTTATATTGTAATTTATGACGGCAACTGCAATTTATGTGTAACGTTGGTGCAGGTATTAGAGAATATAGACCAGGGTCAACTATTTGAGTACATTCCGATGCAAGATTTAGAAAAACTAAGTCAATTTGGTATTACTGCTAAAGATTGCGAAATGGGAATGATTTTAATTGATGGTAATGCACCAGAATATCGGTGGCAAGGTAGTGATGCAGCAGAAGAAATAGGGCGACTATTGCCTGTAGGTAATATCTTTGTGGGAGCATATCGGAGTCTACCTGGGGCGAAATGGATGGGCGATCGCTTCTATGAGCAAGTTAGAGATAATCGTTATACAATCTTTGGTAAACGTTCTACTACTTATAATTCGCCCTATCCACTGGGTTGTAAAGTTTCTTCATCGCAAAATAAAGGTTAGACTTAAACTTGGATATTCAGGTTGAATTAAAGTAGCGATCGCATCTCTCTATGATTGAGGAGTCAAAATTTTGCTCTCTCAATATAGTTTCAAATCACAACATCAAATAATCAAAAAGAGCTAGGAAGATTTCAACAACTACATCCCTAGCTCTTAATTTTTTCCAGTCGAGATACTGCAAGTTTACTTACCCCTCTTTTATCACTCTCCGAAATCACTGAGTAATCAAAAAATGACTTCATCCATCAGGAAAATAGGGCGGCCATAAGTCAAAATTCAGAAGCCAGAAGTTAGAAGTAATCTCTGAGTGAGTTTTTCCGGAGCAAATGCTCTTTGCGGAGCATTTATAAATGTCCGCGCCCTATTTGCGTAGTGCTATAAATTAATTCATCTGATGAATTAATCGGTCGAATCCAAATAATAAGCTAAAAAACATAAATAATTGTATATTTCTTGTTGCCTCACAGGAGTGCGCTACCAGATGCTAGGTCGGCTTGCGCTCTTAGCCCGCAGGTGGCGCTTCGTTCCGACCTCTGTCGCCGACACGGGGTCGCACCGCTGTTGCCTCCCCCAAAAATTGGATATATGGTTTAAATGCGCTGGCAGCTTAATAGCTAATGATTAGGAAAAATTTCTAACCAAGGCAAAAGTAGCCAGAATAGAATCGTCGGTTGAATAATTAAACGAAGATTATTTAAAATATTTTTCTATCCATTTTTATAATTCCATTGTGGATGAACAGAGAAATCAATATCAGTATTTTTACTTCGAGCTTGACTAAACTCAAATTCGTTATCTGCCATCAAAACTTGGGAATTCAAACTAATCATTAAATATACGCGCTATTCCTGATGAGTCTGACAAGATTTCCATGAAAACCTATAACTGCGCTACTGATAAACTTGCTGGGGTGATTATTATCTTCTGAAAATCAAATTCCAACTACTGCCAAAGTGAGTTAATTGAGACCAAAAAGTAATCTATTACTTACCTCTATTTACAAAAATTTTTAATTATAACACTATACATAATTGAAAAGTGAGCATAAACTATTAATAGAACCTTAATTTTTTCTTATATAATATAGGAGGGAGTTCCAATGACCACAACCACAAAATTTAATCCCTATCTCATGGGCAACTTTGCCCCAGTCAACGAAGAAATTACCACAGACAACCTAGAAATCAAAGGCCAACTCCCTCCTGATTTATCCGGAATGTATGTCCGTAATGGCCCCAATCCCCAATTTGAGCCTCTAGGTAGATATGACTGGATGGATGGTGATGGGATGCTCCATGGGGTCAGAATTAGTGGTGGTAGGGCAGAATATCGGAACCGCTATATACGAACTGGAGGATTTGAAGTAGAAAAAGACCTGGGTTATCCAGTCTGGAGTGGTAGATTAGAACCGCCTCAAATGAATAATCCTTATGGCCCCTATAAAAATGTGGCGAATAATGGCCTAACTTATCACAATGGCAAATTATTAGCTCTTTGGGAAGCAGGTTTACCCTATACTGTCGCAGTTCCAAGTTTAGAAACAAAAGAACCATATTTATGTGATGGTTACTTAGATTCTGCTGTTACTTCTCATCCGAAAGTTGACCCTATGACGGGAGAATTAATATTTTTTGGTTACGCTCTTGATGCAGCTCCATATTTAAAGTATGGTGTGATTTCTAGTAAAGGTGAGCTGTTGCAAACAGTACCTATTAATATACCTGTACCAAGCGGACCCCACGATTTTGCCATTACAAAAAATTATACAGTTTTAATGGATTTACCATTACGATTCCGTCCGGAAAGAACAGAGCAAGGTTTACCTGCTTGGATGTTTGAGATGAATCAGCCAAGTCGGTTTGGAATTTTGCCACGTTATGGCAACAATGAAGATATTCGGTGGTTTGAAGCTCTTCCTTGCTATATGAATCATATTCTGAATGCCTATGAATATGAGGATGAGATTATATTGTATGGCTGTAGGATAAGTTCAACTCATTTGTATGCTGGTAATTTTAAAGACCCCAATGAGAATATTCCCCGAATGTATGGGTGGGCGTTTAATCTCAAGACTGGTGCTGTGAGAGAGGGAATGTTAGACAAGAGACCGTCGGAGTTTCCTTGTATTAATCATCGGTTTTTGGGTCGCGAGATGCGCTATGGTTACACTTCGAGAATGGCTTCGTTGCAACCGTTGTTTGATGGCATTATTAAATATGATTTTGCTACAGGTAGGTCGCTAACCCATGATTTCGGCGAGCAACGTTATGGGAGTTCGATTTCGTTTGCGCCGAGAATAGGTGCTATTGATGAGGATGATGGTTGGTTGTTGACGTTTGTGTACGATGATAAGGAGAAACGTTCTGAGTTATTGGTGGTTGATGCTCAGGATATGACTGGGGAACCTGTAGCGCGAGTGATTTTGCCTCAGAGAGTGCCTTATGGTTTTCATGGCACTTGGGTTTCTGAAATGCAGTTGATGGCGAATAGGTAAGTTAGTTGAGCTTTTCTTGATTAGGGTAAAGCTTGATTCGTTTTAGGTGTAAAACGGTTTGAGTTTTTTGCCAACCTCTCTCTTCCAAGGAGAGAGGTTAAAAGTTCTTAAGGGATGAAGATTTTATTATCTACATAAGTTAAATCGCCTAATCCTATTACGATCTTAGCCAGCAAAAAAAGTCCTGTAGTTTATTTAATTCTCATCCCAGACCGGGACTTACGCACCCCCATCTATAAGTTGTGTTTTTTGTAGGGGTAATATCATGTCCGGATAATCAGTGATAAAAAAACTTTCTCCCTTCAAACCTTTCTTTCCCTTCTGCATAGTGCCTTCTGCCTTCCTTCCTCCAAAGTGTAAGTATTCAAACGGACATGATATAATTTCCGTTTCTAGGTCATGCTGTGCTTTCCATGGAAAGCACAGCTTATTAAAAATCTCGAAAGATAAGTAGTCATTTTCGAGACAAGCGACCGCTCCCTCTCATTTCTCAACTATTAAACAGCAGTACGCTATTTAAGGTTAAGTAGCGTACTGATGTTTTCTAAAGCGCAAATGCGTCACCCTGCCAACAAAAAAACTACTTAACTCAACTCATCAGGATCGATACCCAACTCTCGCAGTTTTGCCTCCAAACGATCGACTCGTTGTTCCGCATTGGTGGCTCGTTGTTGAGCTGCTACTGTCTCCTCTTGTGGAGTCGGAATCAAATCTCCTTCTGGGGTCATCCAACGTAACCACAGTCGCTCTATATTACTAGAACTCCCTAGCCACAAACCCAGACTGAGTTCAATGCTAGGAATCAACAAACGTCCCTGACTCAACTCTGCCCTTTGGTAGCGATCGCCTACTAAATGAAATGCCTGTATTTGATTAGTATAGCGACTGAAGGTCACATAATAAGGAACTCGCAAAATGCTCTCGTAAACTTCCCACTTAGTAGGAGGTTTTCCCTCTTCTCCTATTGTCTCTCCTAAATCTTCATCTTCTGTACCTGGAGATAATAACTCTACTACCACTAAAGGGTTAACTCCTTCCTGCCAAACGACATAACTCAACCGCATATCCAGTTCTTCATACAACCTCGGCACTCCCACAACTGCAAACCAGTCTGGGCGTTTGTACCAATTAGGATGTTTGACATCGTAGTAGAGATTCATATCGGTGCCACAAAACAAGTGATCGGGATACCAGTTACGGGGTTGAAAAGTTTGGCGCAAAAGTTCTGGTTGAAAGTCGTGAAATTCGTCTGGCAAACCAGGTTCCTCCGGGTCTTCGCTTGGTAAGTCGTACATGGTAGGCAAAGTTTCTTTTGCTGGCAGTGGTGGTTCATGTTGAACGGATATATTTGTCATATTATTGCTTTCGACATAGTTTTTATAGTGTTAAAAGGGACTCTATCTGCGCGCACTTTTTCCCATGCTTACAGAGTAACATACTATGCTTGATAAATGGGAATAGAGTTAAAAATTTTTGATGAATCTAAAGTCAGCATTATATTTTGGCTCCAAGCGATTGCCTTACCCTTTAGTCAGTTATCAGTTATCAGTTATCAGCTCGGTTAAAGTTTGAAACCTCTCAAATCTTACTTTTGACTTTTGAATGCATGAGTTTTAACTTCTCAAGGGAATGGCGATCGAGCATTTAAGAATTTTTTCAAAAGTAGTCCTGACTTACTTTTGGCTAAAATATGCTCCCTTTTTACTTGACAATAGAAAACTTATCGTTCCGAAAATTTTATCTAATATCATGTCCGGATAATTAGTGATGAAAAAACTTTCTCCTCTTCTTCCCTCTTTATTCTCTCTTCATTTCCTCTTTTTCTCTCTTCTTCCAACTTCAACCCTCCTGACTCCTGACTCCTGACTCCTCCGTCGTTTATTTATAACTATTCAACCGGACATGATCTAAATCGGTAATAATAATTCTCAACTTGCTTTTTGTAAATTCATCGGATACTAATTTTCCAAATTGCCATAATTCTCCATCCGTTACTATCCCATACACAGGAAGCTCCTCGGCTTTATGTAATTTTTGGGCAAAAGTATGAACAATCCCATGGTTTCCTATAGTCCTCAAGCTGCTAACCGTCAGACTCTGAGTCGGAGAAATGAAGTTGTGATAAAATTGAACATTCTTTTCTGGAGTAACTTATGAGAACGACCAAATCTTTGCCTTTGAGTTGGGAAGAACTACAACAACTCGCCACATTTGAGCGAGATACGGTGAACGGACCAACCAATTCCCAAGCGAGAATGCGCCTGTTTGGACAAGCCGAATCAGATGTGCGAGTTACTCTTTATCGCGATCATCATGCTTGGTGTCCTTATTGCCAAAAAGTGTGGCTGTGGTTAGAGGAAAAGCAGATTCCGTACCGTATCGAGAAAGTCACTATGTTCTGTTATGGAACGAAAGAAAAGTGGTATAAGCAAAAGGTGCCATCGGGAATGCTTCCTGCGCTAGAACTTGATGGTCAGTTTATTACAGAAAGTGATGATATCTTATTAGCATTAGAAAACGCATTTGGCCCATTAAATCGGGTAGGAATGGGCGATCGCCGAGCGCTGCCTCTGCGCCAGCTAGAACGCCTACTCTTTCGTGGCTGGTGTACTTGGTTGTGCTACCCCACGCGATCGCAAAGGGATGAACAACGCAGTCGAGGTCAATTTACCACCATCGTGGCTCAAGTTGAAGCTGCTCTGGCCAGTACTCCAGGACCTTATTTTCGGGAAGAATTTGGTATAGTTGATTTGGTTTTTACTCCCTATGTCGAGCGGATGAATGCCAGCCTCTACTACTACAAAGGCTATTCATTGCGGGAAGAAAACCCAAAGCTCTCTGATTGGTTTGATGCTATGGAAACCCGATCCACCTATCAAGGGACACAAAGCGATTTTCATACCCATGCCCACGATTTACCACCGCAAATGGGGGGATGCTATCCTAACCAAGAATCTCAAACTGAGATTAATCAAAAACGAGTCGATTGCGGTCCTTGGCTCGGATTACCAGATGTGATGTATCCAGAACCCGAAACGTCTCAAGCAGAAGCTCTGCATAGGGTGATAAAGCATCGTCATAATATCATTCGCGTTAATCCAGCCGACGATCGCTTTTTTGATGAAGCCTTGCGTTGCGCTCTGACTTACATGATAACAGGAGAAGTCTGTCCGCCACCATCTGCTTCCGATCCAGCCCTGCGCTACCTGCGCGATCGCATTAGTGTACCGAGAGATATGTCCATCTATGCCGCCAAACGACTGAGAGAAGCATTAGAAACCACGGCAGCCCTATCTGGCGATCGCCAAGGGATACCCATTCCGGTGCGCGATCGGCGCGATCAAAATCCAGCTAATTTCACCAAAATTTAACAATGGAGTGGGATTTCCCCTCTTCAAATCTTTGATTGTAGAGGGGATGAGAAGGACCCCCTATTTTATTTTCAATAAACGACATGGGGTGCTTTAAACTTTGGTGTTGAAGGCAAGAAAAAACCTAATTTAATTCAAATCTGTTTCCCTTTTGCTTGACAATAGAAAACTTATTGTTCCAAAAATTTTATCTAAATCTGTAATAGTAATTCTCAACTTGCTTTTTGTAAATTCATCGGATACTAATTTTCCAAATTGCCATAATTCTCCATCTGTTACTATCCCATACACAGGAAGTTCCTCGGCCTTATTTAATTTTTGCACAGCAATCAACTCAGCTAGACATTGCCCCCATCCCTCACTAAAATCATTCCTTTTTGCTTCAACAACAATGACAATTGGAAAACCCAAAACAGTTTTACCTAATTCTGATTTTGTTGAGAACAAATAATCAGGCGCTCCATTTAGTTTAGCATCATAAGTTATGGACTTGTGGCTCCAAAGAGTATACTTATCAATAAAACTTTTATAAACTTCTCTTAAAATTGGATAAATAATATTTTCGCATCTTGAGTATTCAGATGTGTATATATCCATATTCTGTTCGCTGAATTCAAATTCCTTAACAAAAAAATCGGAAGGTTTTAAATCGGTAATTTCAATAAAGTCTGCTTCCAAATACTTGATCTTATACTCCTCTTGAACTTGAGCAATAGTTTTATAATCAGGACTTACGCAAAATAACGTGATTCTGTCATTACGAGCGACAGCGAAGTAATCTCAAACGTCGAAAACTCGTTCCTGATGCGTAAGTCCTGATAATCACTAAAAGCCATTAATAACTCCTATTTTATTTTCAATAGTGTAATATCATGTCCGGATAATAGCGTGATAAAAAAACCTTTTCCCTTCTAACCTTTTCTTTCCTCCTGCCTCCCCCCTTTCAAAGGGGGGTAGGGGGGGATGCCTTCTGCCTTACCTCCTCCAAAGTGTAAGTATTCAATCGGAGATGATATGAGTTCCTGAAGAGGAGTTGCTAAGATGCCAAGGATTTTGGCAACCTCCTTGATGTAATACTCATCCAGATCGATAGCAACAACTTGGCCATTTAAGGTCAAAAACTTCCACAGGGTTCCGGTGGTGACTGCACCGAGAATTAGACCAATATTATTGGTTGCTGCATTGAATTTCTGAGCTGCCACCATCTCGGCAATACATTGGGCTAGTCCACCTTTGATATTTTCATTTTTGGCTTCCACTATAGTGATTATGGGCGCTTTGATTTCGTAAATCTCCGGTGAAGCCGTCAAAATATAATCGCAATAGCCGTGCAATCCCTTTTCTGGTTCAACACTAAATTCAGTTCCTGAAAAGAAACCCACTTGCCCCTGAAAGCTGCGACGAATTTCGAGCAAAACGGGGGCGATAATCAGCTCAGACCGAGCTTTTTCAGTGTTCACTGCATTAGCGAGGGGCACATTTTCTGCTAGGGCGATCGCTAGGTAGTCACTGGGTTGACGTGGTTTTGTTTGGGGAAAAAGATTTTGACTTTCGTCAAGTTCGAGTTCAAAGGTGTTTTGGATGCTGGCAAGGGTTTTAAAGCTGCTGTAGGACATGGGGTGCTATTGAACTTTGGCGTTGAATATGGAGGTTCGGGAGACACAATTAACTATGTGTCCCAAACAACTTAATTCTACCACTTCGGAGATTTTCCTACCATCTTGGAGCAGTCATAAACCGACGCTCGCGGTCAGCAGCATCAGCAATGCAGGCTTTTAAATCTTCTCGCGTCAGATCGGGAAAATCGTCGAGAATTTCTGCTTCAGTCATCTCGGAAGAGGTACTCAAGCACTTCATAGACTGTAATACGCAAGCCACGGACGCAAGGCTTACCACCACGTTTTTCAGGCTCAATTGTAATGATGTCTCGGTAGTTCATAAACTGGCATGAGTGAAAAATATATACTTAGCATTATATCGAAAACTTTTGCTGCCCGCAGACAGAGAAGACTTCTAGAGTTTATCTGCAATGCGTTTTCCCTGATAGTGCTAGGCAGGGAAACGTTCAAGGATGAGTTGAGTTAATCCTGTGGTACATTCGCTATTGTTAACACGCCTTACTACTGTGGCTAGATTGCTTCCGCAAAGGGTTTTGTGCGTTACGCAGGAGCAGAGATTATCTATTTTGTGCTACTACACTATCGGCGATCGTACTATTATTCAACAGCTCTGGGATTACAATTCCCCCACTGCCCGTGTTCTATCGTACGATCTAGGTGGTATATAAGTGCTGTGTTTTGTGCTGGTCTGGCATTCACTACCACGCCATTCGGATGACGACACTGTAACCTGCCCTGTGCATTAAGCATCACATCAACTACTGGTAAATTTGATACAGTTACTTCTGAGGTTCTTACCAGGAATTGTGTTATTTGAGTTAACTGAGCGGCAAATACATCCAAGGAGCCAATCATTGTCGATACCCTCTGCCGAACGCACATATTCCAATCTATTGGATTTTGGTCGTAGCAATTTCTTGGTGTGAGAACAGGACAATGCTGAGAACAATACAGACGAATCCCAGAAGTATCTAAGCCTCTAGTTACGGGGGGAGGCGCACTTCGTAGATGTCCAGTTGCAAAGCCTTCTGTTATAGCCCAATCCTGCCCCACCGCGCTCCTAGCAATATTCATCGCTTCTGCGCGGCTAGCCATACTTGTGAATAACAGAATTACAATAACTATAGTTAGGGTTATCCGCTTCATGAGCATAATCTCCTCTTGTTTCCAACTTTCGCTGGATCTCAAACATTTTTGTTTGATGCCCGTACGAATATAGTAACCGATCGCCCCTCACCCAATCCACGATCATTACATAAATATACAATTTTCAGATGACTGGATTGGGTATCTCTCTGCCAGAACATTTAATATAAGCCCCTTGCCCCAGACGCTGTAGCTTGGGATAACAACTCCGGTAATTCCCCTCGCTCACAAACAACCACAGAATACGAGTCCGCCGATTCTGGGGCGGTACGGGGCAAGGAGCATAACCATCAGTGTAAACTATCATTCCATCATAATCCCGATGTTCCTCCAGATACGCCAAAACCGGGTCAATATTCGTCCCGCCTCGTCCCGTTAACTGGACTTCCCGTTGGGCCTGACGGAAAGTCATCACATCAGTTGTAATCTCAGCATCAATAGGATACATTTATGCTCAGGAAAGAAATGAGGATTTGCGATCTGTAAATACCAATGCCAAGAAAAATTAGGGAGCTAAAAGCACAAATTGCTCGTGAAGGCTTTGTCTATTTGCCCAAACGTGGTAAAGGGAAAACTACTGAAATAAAATACTTGGACAATATTAGACATAATTATACATTGGGAGTGATATAATATGATAGCTGTCTAATTAATTACAAGAGGTAACTGACCACGAAAAAATGAAATCTTTTAAAACCAAGCTAAAAGTTAATCACAAACAAAAAACAATACTCGCCAAACACGCGGGAGTTGCCCGTCATGCTTACAACTGGGGGTTAGCAACTTTTATCAAAGAGTACGAATCAACTAAGAAACGTCCGAGTGCAATTACCTTGCATAAACGTTTAGTAGCAGAAGTTAAATCGGTAAATCCATGGTATTATGAAGTATCTAAGTGTGCCCCTCAACAAGCATTAAGAGATTTAGACAGGGCATTTAAAAACTTTTTAAGCATTCCCAAGCGTGGGTTTCCTAAATTCAAGAAAAAAGGAAAAAAAGACAGTTTCTATTTAGAAGGTAGTATCAAAATTATTCAAGGAAATTACATACAATTACCGAGAATAGGTAAGATAAAAACTTATGAAATATTACCCTCTGTACCAGTAAAAAATGTGACAATATCCAAACGTGCGGATAATTGGTACATCAGTTTTAAATATGATTTTGACCATGCTCCGACTCCAAAAAGCGGATGCGACCCCGCGACGACGACAGTCGCAAGGGAACGCGCACCAAGCAAACAAGAAACTGTTGGTGTAGATGTGGGTATAAATGCTTTAGCAACTTGTAGTAACGGAACACAATTTGCTAATGTCAAAGCTTATAGAAAAGCCAAAAAACGATTAGTTCGTCATCAACGCTCTGTTAGTAAAAAAGAGCGTTGCTCCCAAAACCGAGCCAAAGCAGTCAAAAAACTAGCCAAACTGCACAAAAAAGTAGCTGATATTAGGGCAGATGCACTACATAAAATCACAACTAGGTTAGCCAAAAGCCACAGCACCATTGTGATAGAGGATTTGAATGTTAGTGGAATGCTCAAAAATCATAAACTAGCAAGTGCTATTGCTGATTGCGGTTTTTATGAATTCAAGCGTCAGCTTACATACAAGTGTGAATGGTATGGCAGTGAATTAGTCATAGCTGATAGGTTTTATCCTAGTTCTAAATTATGTTCTGAATGTGGACATGAACAAAAAATGCCTTTGCATCTGAGAACTTATAAATGTTCAGAATGCGGGTTCCAAACTGATAGAGACTTTAATGCTGCTGTCAACCTGAAAAACTATGTGTATTAGTAGGTGGAGTTCCCACCGATTTCAAGCCTGTGGAGAAGATAAGTTACAGACTGCGGTCAGTGGTCTTCAATGAAGCAGGAAGCTAGCTCCAAAGCTCGTGCAATTCCGGTATGGGTAAGTTTGGGTAAGTTTAGTAGAACGGAGTCACGAACGATGGAAACATCCTTTACTCAAAAAAACTTTAACAATTCCTGGGAAAGATGGTGGAGATGTTCCCCCTTATTTAGAGAAACAAGTAACACAGTTATTAGCTGAATTAGCTGAAATCGAAACACAACAGGAGGATAAACAAGATGATTCAATATAGTATGCTCGTTCAATGGTCTGAGGAGGATCGGCTTTTTTTAGTGACGATTCCAGAGTTTAGCGATCGCGTTGTCATGCCTTGCGCTCATGGGAAAACTCGTGGGGAAGCGATTCAGAATGGGGAAGAAGTTATTAATATGTATTTGGAAGCGTGGGAGCTTGAAGGAGAATCAATTCCTCAACCCAGTACGCTGAAAAGTGTTGTCAAACACTTGCAGGCTCTCATTGTGTAGCATTAGCTTTGAGATAGGCTCCCTGCCCCAGATGCTGTAGCTTGGGATAACAACTCCGGTAATGCGCCTCACTCACAAACAACCACATAATACGAGTACGCCGATTCTGGGGCGGTGCGGGGCAAGGAGCATAACCATCTGTATAAATAATCAGACCATCGTAATCCCGGTGTTCCTCCAGATATGCCAAAACAGGGCTAAAATTCGTCCCGCCCCGTCCCGTTAACTGGACTGCCCTCTGGGCACGACGGAACGTCATCACATCGGTTGTAATCTCAGCATCAAATTGTATCACATCGATCGCCGGCACACCATAATTAAAAAAGCGATTCACCACCGAAAACCCCTGCCGTAGCTCCTCTGTCCCCATAGAGCCACTCACATCAATAGCAAAGAGCAATCGGGTAGTAAAATCACGACGACTGCCCATATAGGCAAACCCATAACGGCGATTCGGTTTCATCCGGGTTAGCCGTCGCTGTTGGCTGAGGATAGAGGTGCGAAACTTGCGCAAAACCGCCCGATAGTCCAGCTTGGGGTGCAGATTCGCCAAAATCTGTTCCCGCAACTTGCCTCCAATGCTGCCCCAACTGTCGTTAGCTTGAGCCATTTTTACCAGCTCATCCAGGCGATCGCTCAACAATTCATCTCGATCCCACTGGTTAGTATTTTCAACACCGCTAAGGGTTGGATCGGTATAGACTGAGAGGAGGTCTGGGGGGCGATCGCTCGGTTCTGAAGTCTGCTCAGATTCCTCTGCCAATTCTGGTTCAAATGATTCAGATTGAGCAGATCCAGACGCTCCAGACCCAGGTGCAGCATCAGCTTCCCCCGTCCCTGCTCCCGACGTTCCAGAGACTGCTCCCTCCGGACTGGGGGACTGTCGATCCCCCCTGACCCCCCTTTTTAAGGGGGGAACCAGATCGAGCAATTTGTGGTAGTAAAACTCGAAGAATTGTTGGTCGTAGCTGCGATCAACAAAGACATCCCGCGCCCGAGGAAACGGCAGTTCGGTTTGCAAATATTCTTGGAGCGTTAAATTGCTAGCAGCATAGCTAATCGCGGAGTGAGCTTGGCGGCGACTGTAGGGGTGTTTCAGAAGAATCCGTAGAGCTTCAAAGCGCAGGGTTGCTTCCAGGTGGCGATCGCTCAATTGCTCAATAAAATCCGGATTGTACTCAATCCTGCCTCGTTGAACGCGAATGGTTTGAATGCGTGGCTCAGAGACCAAAGCGTGACTGGTCCAGGTGGCCAGCAACAGTGGCTCAACAAGCAGCCACTTTTCCACAATCCGAGCAATGCGGTGACGGGCGATCGGTTTCATTCTCATATCGCATTTTCAATAGGGTTTGCTGATTAAATATCAAAGCATTTACAGATAAAGGTTTTAGCCTTTTTCTGGTCGCAAAAAGTGCGCCTGTTTCAGCTCTTCACCCTCAAAAAGTTAGTGTTTTAGGCGCATAGTTGGGCAGAAAAATCTTGGGACAATTCTTACTCCTACCTCCTCGCTCATTCCCCTCCCAGGAGGGGTTAGGGGTGGGTTTTCTCCTGTCTCCTCCCCTCACCCATAAGACTTTTGAGAGCATTCCCTAAATAGTTTTTGCAGCAAAAATCTCTGCGGCGCTCAGTTGCAATTCCGGGAAAGCCAAAGACTCAATCCTCTCGTTTCCGGTAAACAGCGTTACCTGATACTCACCATCCACCAGTTGGTAAACAGAGAGAGTCGGTTGTTTGGGATTGCCAATAAACCGCCGGCCGCCTAAACCCAGATAATCCACAATCCAGTATTCGGGTATACCCATCAGTTCGTATTCCCCGACTTTCCTCAGATAATCATCTTGCCAGTTTGTACTGACAACCTCTATAGCCAGTCCCACGGAATCTCCCTTGGTAATAATCGATTCTTTCTGCCAACGGGGTTCGGAGGCCAGTTGCGCTTTATTAAGGACAATAATGTCAGGTTGGTAACCGGATTCGTCATGGATTGGTTTCAGCAAGCAATTGCCGGGAATGGCACAAGGTAATTGCGATCGCTCAATTTCAACACAGAGTTTGCCAGCAATAAAACCGATAACAGTAGAATGTTCCCCAGTTCCTAAAGGCATTTTTACTATCGCTCCATTGTGTAGTTCGTATTTATCGGTCGCGTTTTCCGGATACCAGTCAACAAATTCATCGAATGATACGGGTGTGGTTAAAGTTGCAATCATAGTTATTCAGCACGAGAGGTTAAGACAAGAGAGGGTTTAGGGAATAGAGAAGGATTTGGGTTCATACCTCGATCGCCTCCAAATACTCCGATAAGAAATCAATCAAATCCATTGATTCAGCGACAAAGCCCATGGCATCGCTAAATTTAGGGCCTTGAACCAGAGAGGAGAAGTGGGCGATCGCCTCCTGTTGTTTAGCCTTACGAAGATACTGGAGATATTTTAACAGATTCTTCCGGGCATTATCCGCTTTTGTTTCGGGGCAATGCCCAGTATTGAGCCAGAGTAAGACCTGTTCGTTTAAACTGGCAAAGTCCTGAATCTCCAGCTCTTTGAGCTGTTTGGAATGCTTAGAATATTGCAATAGGAGTTGCTCAGGCCCCAGACCTCTTTGGGTAGCGAGGCTTTGGCGAAAGGCTATACTCGCCCGACTCCCCACCATACCGGCAATCAGTTTGAAGTGAATCTCCTCCAGCTCTGTATGGTTGCGAACAAAATCCGAGACTTTAGCCCAAGCACGGCGATCGGGGGTTTTGATGAGGCCAGCGGTGGCGATCGCTGCATCCGCATCCGGATTGTCACCATCAAGATACTCCGGATGCTGTTGGATAAACGTCAGCACCCGTGAATCGATATCCTGCCCGGCCGCCCAGAGCAGCCAATCTTCCACCGTCGGCACAAACTCGTAGAGATTGAACCGCGACACCAAAGCCGGATCGAGTTCCGTCAGTTGATATTCTTCTCCCGCATTCACCGCAGCAATCACAATACTGCCAGGGGGTAGGGGTTTACCGGCCAAGGTTTTGTTGAGGGTCAGGTCTTGAACCGCCTGCAAAATTTCGGGGCGGGCACGGTTAAGCTCGTCTAGAAATAGCACCACCGGGCGATCGGGGTCAGGCCACCAGTAGGGGGGTAAAAAAACCGAACGGCCTGTTGTCTCATCTTTATGCAGCAAGCCAATCAAATCCCCCGGATCGCTCATCTGACCCAAAAAGAACGGGATTACGGGCAGGTTCTGGCGCTGACGGTAGAAATGGCTAATCATTTCTGATTTGCCAATACCATGTTTGCCCACCAGGAGGATATTTTGCTCCGGTGGGGTCAGTTCCAGAACTTGATAGAGTTCGCGGGCATCAATACGAATCATTTTCTTCGACCTTTATCCTTCTGCATTTAACTAAGTACCTGGACAGAATTAATTGTGCATTTTTGATTGCTCTGTCGTCATAGAGATAAAAAAGGATCGACAACATTTAAAATATACAAATAATTTTGTCTACCTACTTATAGCAATTTGAAAAAATAATGTTACAAATAGTTTCAAACTTTAGATGTCGAATAATTTGCTGAAATTACTGAAGCATCAAAGTTTTGATCTATAAAATCTGGTGTTGCTGAATTAGGGTATGATATTAATCTTAATTACTTAGGAGTCAGGAGGGAAGAAAGAAGAAGAAACCCCGAGTATAAGGAGAAAGTTTTTTGGTCGGGTAAGCGGAACGGAGTTTTATCGCGCTCTGATCCGGACAGATATCATACCTCTTTTCACCAACGCCTAAAATCTTACTTTTGAATGCATGACTTTTGACTTTTGAATTCCGTGAAACGGCATTACAAATCCTGATGACGAATCCAGTCTGAACGACGATACCCCCGCTTGAGATGGGTTTTAAAGCGAACGCCGCTATTGTAAGTCTCGCGGAGAGCCTGAATAGCAGTGCGCAATTTGGGTAGCACCTCTTTGAACTGGTTAAAGGGAATCAAAATAGCAAAGTAGTCGTTGTCAGACAGGCGAATAATCAGTTTGAGCTTAATACTATCGACTTCGGTGGCAAAGTCAAATCCATCTTCCTTGGCAATTTTACGCACCTGAGCCAAGATAGCTTGCATTTTCAAGTCTTTCTGTTTTTGGCGCTTGGCAGCCTGGGCTTTTTGCTGCTCGACCCTCTGAAAAAATGCTTGGACTAGGGCAACCACCTCACCAATGTCTGAAACGGGGGCGGGCGAGCGCTGGTATCCTAAGTCTACCAAGAGCTGTTGCTCCGGACTCCTGAACAAATGTAAATGGGTCTCATTTCGATACCAGCGATCGCTTGATTCTTCAAGCAGAACACAACAACAGAGGGTGTTGGTGGGGGGCTGGTCTGTGCTTGATCCCCCCTGGAAGCGACGGAAATGGTGACAGTTATCATTCCTCTGTGCGCCAGCGAGAGGATCAACTCGCGCCAACAAGTCTTCCGCCAGCTCTTGGGCTTGTTCGAGGTCAACGCTGAGGGGTTTCTCCCCCGAGATATTCTCCCGGAGGAGCTTTTGCAAACTTCGTGATGTGATAGACATAAAATAAACGACCTTCTTTAGCTGACATTTGACGACAACAGAAATCAAAGCCTCGCACTGCTGGTTTATATTACACGTCCTTGTATTATAGAACATCTTTCAAATTTCGTGCGCCGAAGTGATGAACAGCACGGTAGCCGATACGGACAACCCAAGGTTGAGCATCGGGAAGACGCTTATAAAGTTGTCGAGTGGCAATCATTGTATCAGCGGCAAAACTCTAGCCAGTCAGCCAAGTAAGGATGGTACTTGTCTTCAGGCGATCGCCCAACAGTGCGGACACTATCGCTATCCAGATGTTACTGGAGAAAATATTTAGGAGTTGTTGGGGCGGTGTTGTTGTTTCCATTTTTCTATTTCTTCTAGGGGAAGTAAGAGAGTTTCTTCTATTTCTTCACGAACTTCAGGACTGACATTGGAGTTAGTGTTTAGGCAGTCAATCAGTAATTCATTGGCATAATAATATTTGTCGTCCAACTTAAATTGTTGAGAACCAAACTTCAAATCAGGTCTTTCAAAATTATACTGCACGATATTAAATAATAACTCTTTGATTTGAGGTTCAGCAACTAAATTCCACCACTCTAGAATATCTTTTGAAGATGAATCACCTTTTTCTTTATCCCATAAATTATTTAAATTAGGCATACCTTTTTCTGCAATTAGTATGAAATTTTGCAATCTTTTATCGAATACAAAATCACATTCTAAATCCTTCAAAATAAAACCACAAATATTCTTTAAATCGGGAACAATATAATGCTCATCACATTCTTTTTTATGATAATAATACACTTCAATATAATAACCTATTATGCAAAATAAACTAGAAGCCAAAAAAAGGTATTTAATATCTTGATCTAAAAAATCAACTTTTGCATCAATAGCAAAAGCCAATGTTGCATTCCTTTCTCTAACCAAAGGTTTTTGATATAAAGTGTTATATCTTGGGAAACTATCTAGATACATGGCACGAATTGCTGCCAGCTTATATTGATTTCTGTGGTCAACAAATGATACCTTTCCGCTAATCCACTTTAAGCTCTCTTGGAAAAGTTTATCTCTTGCAGCCATTTTATCAATTTTATTTTTGATATTTAACAAAAAGTTATCAGCATTTTCTAAACTTTGTACTGTTAGTAAAAATACTTCCCGATATCGTTTATTTGCCCAACTATCTAATAACTTTTCCGAGTAACTATTATCAATAAAAAACTTAGCAGTAAAATATTCATGGAATGTCTGATGAGAAAAAGAGTATATTTTATTAGCACGTTCTATCAATAAACCATGTTGAGCTTCAAGAGAATTCAATACTGCCTCACTATCTAACTGTAGTTGAATTTTATCTTGATTACTACCAGACAAACTCTGCAAATATTCAGCAATTAATTTTTCTACTTTTTCTGATTCAAAAAAATAATCTCCTGTTTCAAAGGTAGCTGCTGCAAGTTTAGTCAAAAGCTCCTTTTTGTGTAGCACTGATAAATTTTTATATACTTCATCTCTTTTAATTCCCCTGTTTTTATCCCACTTACCCAGGAGAATATCTAACCCTTCTTCGTATAACTTATAACGTTTTGATGGAAAGTCTAACCTATCTTGAAAAACTACACAAGCAAGATTTAACAATATTGGTGTAACAGCTAATTCTCGAATCTGTCTATTTTCAGGAAGCTGAATTTTTTCTAAGAATTGTTTAGATTTTTCTCTGCCATTTTCTGGAGAATTACTATCAACTGCTACAAACCAATTTTCGACAAAATTTTTGACTTGTATTTCGTTAAAATCGGCTACTTCAATATAAGTAAACCCCTGAAACCTATATTCTTGAGCAGCAATGCGACAGCTAATAATAAATTTATTTTGATAATATCTACTGCTCTTAGCAAAATCTTGAATATATTGAGTAAGTTGCTTGGCTTTTTTTGCTGGTACGACCTCATCTAACCCATCTAATAAAATAAAAGCTTTTCCACAACTTAGTATTTTTTCTAATTCCTTTTTCTCACAAATCTCTGAAAACTCTTCTGTGAAAATATAATCTAAAAAATCAAAATTTTCGTTATCAAGGTTTTTATCATCAGATAATTGTTGTAAAGTAATAAAAATTGGTAATCTATCGGCTAAAAAATTATCTTCATTATCATTACACTTAATTCCTAGCCACTTGAGAAAAGTAGTTTTTCCTGACCCAGGTTTACCCAGTACCATCAAATTTTGAGATGTTTCAACAACCTTTAAAACTTCTAATCCAGATTTTCTTCTGTTAGCTTTACTCAATCCTAATCTATCAAATTTTTCTGAATTAACCTCCTCTGGTTTAAAATTTTTCAGTAAATCAGGAATTTCTAACCATCTTTCATTAGTAGGATTTTCTAAAATATTTACATCTGTATAAATTTTAGTTATTTCAATTTCTCGCGTATATAAAGTCTGCAACTTTCCACACTGAGATTTAATTCTTTCATATCGTTTATTTTTGATGTTTTTAACTAAAGCATAAATATGATTTTCTGAATTATTTATCTCTGAAAAATTAGATTCTGGAGATGATGTTTTTTCTACAAGTTTCCCTTCATTTTTTGGAGTATTTTCAGAGAGCGATCGCTCCTCTTCCTCTTGATTAAAACTATTAGCATCATTAGCAAATAATTTTGTTAGTTCAGCTATTTCATCATCTACAGATAATTCACTTTTTTTTGCAAAAGCTTCAGCTATTTGTTTGATTTTTTCATAACTAGGATTTCCTACATATCCATTAACTACCTTTGAAATATAGGTTTTATCTAAACGACTTTCTTTTGACAGTTCATAAGCAGATTTAAAACCTTTACTCAAAAATAACTTTTTAAATGCTTCTCCTACCTTTTTGAACTTTTTAGGTCTTGTCATTTTTGATTTTACTAAATTTTCTCTATTCTAAACTAAAACTTGTTCAACTATTTTTCAACCGTTGCACGTTCAACCAGTTGAACATATACAACTATGTGCAACTCTTGGCAAACCTAAAAAAATAAATAAAACTAGAAAGTAAGGATATAATCCTAAACTCACTAATCAACTATAAAGGATTTGAAAAACTATGATTATCAAACAATTTGGCATTTTTTTCGGATACCAACATATCCACACTGAAAACCTTACAGAAAATCAAACTTCCCAACCAAAAGCTGGTGCTCTAACACAACTGAAAAAACAACTTAAGGCTATTTTTAATGCTAAAAATATTAGTATGATTCAACCCTTAACTAATTTAATTCAGTATTGGTTTGGTCAACAAAATAATCTCTAATTTTTACCGGTAGGTATTTTGCCTGTTACAAGAAACCGGGTTTATGGGAGGTAGATGTTATGTAGTGAGGCATTTAATATAAACCCGGTTTCTGTGGTTTTGTTTCTATGGTTTTTTTAGGAGTAATATTATGTCCGGATAATTAGTGATGAAAAAACTTTCTCCTCTTCTTCCCTCTTTATTCTTCTTCTCTCCTGACTCCTGACTCCTGACTCCTGACTCCTGACTCCTGACTCCTGACTCCTGACTCCTGACTCCTGACTCCTGACTCCTGACTCCTCTATCGTTATTTATAACTATTCAACCGGACATGATATAACTGTTAACTGATAACT
>JBARXI010000470.1:0-14475 GCA_049647275.1 Microcoleaceae cyanobacterium | reverse complement strand
GGTCAAGTCTGGTCTTCACCAGAAATGCACGGTAATATTACAGGCATTCTCAAAAATCAAATTGATTGGATTCCGTTAAGTATTGGTGCAGTGCGTCCAACTCAAGGAAAAACCTTAGCAGTAATGCAAGTCAGCGGCGGGTCTCAATCTTTTAATGCAGTTAATACCCTGCGAATTTTGGGCAGATGGATGCGGATGTTTACCATTCCGAATCAATCTTCTGTTGCTAAAGCTTACCAGGAATTTAACGAAGATGGAACGATGAAAGATTCAGCTTATCGCGACCGCGTTGTTGATGTGATGGAGGAGTTGTACAAGTTCACACTATTGTTGCGAGACAAGATTGATTATTTGACAGACCGCCATAGCGAACGTAAAGAAAAGGCAAACTAACAATGGCAGAACAAACCACTGAAACGATAGCAGAAAATTTGTGGTGGGTAATTTCAGGTAAACTAGCAGGGGTGAGAAAACCTATGGCAGCAGAATTACCAGAATTACAGAAATTAGGTATTGGGGGAATTGTCTCGGTGATGGATGACCCCTCTAATTTAGAACTTTACCAAAAAGCTAACTTACCCCACCTCTGGCTACCAGTCGAAGGTGGAACTTCACCAAATCAAGAACAAATTCACCAATTGCAGGATTTTATTAACACTCAAAATAGCGAGGGGAAAGCAGTTGCGATTCATTGTACCAGTGGGAGAAGGCGAACAGGTACAGCTATTGCTGCGTATTTAATTAGTTCGGGTTTATCCTACGATAACGCGATGGAGCAAATTTTGACTGCGAATTCTGAAGTTGAGTTAAGGGAAGCTCAAAGCACATTTTTGCAAGATTTGGCAAAACAGTCAGTTGTTTAACAGGTATAATTTTTATTGATTTTCCTGCGACTCAAAATGAGTAGAAACAGTTTAACAAGCACCACCAAATATAGAACAAAACTAGGAGTTATTTTGATGAAACGAGTTATGTTTGTATGCAAGAAAAATTCTTCCCGTTCCCAGATGGCGGAGGCGTTTGCGAAAAGATTAGGTAACAATAAAATTGCTGTTACGAGTTCCGGGTTAGAAGCTAGTCAAGTTAATCCCCATGCTATCAAAGCGATGGCGGATATTGGGATTGATATTAGCGACCAAACTTCTAATGCCTTAAGTGATTTTCAACCGCAAGAGTTTGATGCTGTGGTTTCGTTGTGTGGGTGCGGTGTTAATTTACCGCCGGAGTGGTTGAAGCGAGAGTTGTTTGAAGATTGGCAACTGGAAGACCCGGCAGAAAAACCGGAAATTTTCCCGCAGGTTAGGGATGATATTAAACAAAGAGTGGAAAAGTTGATTGATAAGTTGAGTGATTAAATTGCGCTCGTAGTGGTATATTGTATTGTTGGTATACCACCTATATTTTTTTGCTGATACAACTGTGTCCGGAACTCTCCATAAAACGGGAATTGCTGCTGCTTCAAACGCGATTGAATCGCACATCTTAAGCAGTATTTTTTTCTTCCATTTCATCTCACTTTTGAATTTATGGTGTCTAAGACTATAGGAATTTCTACGATCAATTCAGTATACTTTCCTAGTTCTGTATTCATTTTGATACTGCCATTATGTTGCCCAATAATAATTTTATAGGCTAGGGATAAACCCAAACCTATTCCTTCTCCGGGAGGTTTAGTAGTTATGAAAGGATCGAAAATTTTATTTTGGATTGCTGGGTCTATTCCTATACCATTGTCATAGATACAAATTTCTACTCTTTCTTCTAAATTTCGCGTTTGCACAGATAGAGTGGGGGTAAAGTCTTGGTTATTAGATTCCTGTTGTTTTAATTTAACGTTAATAGCGTAGTAAGCATTATCGAAAATATTAATAAAAGCTTGAGTAATATCAGAATATACCAACTCAATTTTATTAATTGAAGGGTCGTAATTAGTATTTACTGTAATCTGAAAATTGTGTTTTTTCCAATTATGGGCAGTCAACTGTAACGAGTCACTTAACAGAATATTGAGATTACTGGGTTGAAATTTACTACCATCAATTTGTGCATATCGCACCATAATTTGAATAATCTTTTCAGCTCTTTTACTATGTTGGTAAATCCCATCTGCATTATGTTTAAGATCGCTGATAATTTCTTTAGTATACTCAAATGTTTCGCCATCAATATTATTGGTTTTTCCATCTAATTCTGCCATAAGTTCGTCTACTAACTCTACAGAAAGTAGGGCAAAATTTTGAACAAAATTTAGAGGATTACAAAGTTCATGGGCAATACCTGAAGTTAATGCACCTAAGCAAGCAAGTTTTTCTTGCATAATCATATTTTTTTGGGCAACTTCTAACTTTTTCTGAGTCTCTTTTCGGTTTGCTTCTGCTGCTATCCTTTGGTCGATTTCTGTTTGGAGTAGTAAGTTTTTATGCTTTAATGTTTCTGTTAAATTTTTCAGTTGTATATGTACTTTGACTCTTGCTAAAACTTCATCTACTTTGATTGGTTTAGTAATGTAGTCTACTGCTCCAACCTCGAATCCTGTGATTTTATCTTTTGTATCTGACAAAGCTGTCATAAAAATGATGGGAATATCTCTTGTTTCTGGATTAGATTTTAAAAGTTTACAGGTTTCAAAACCATCTATTCCAGGCATTAAAATATCCAATAATATAATATCTGGATTTTTTTCTCTAGCTTGCCTTAAACAATTTTCACCATCAGTAGATATTAAAATATTAAAACCATAGGTTTCTAAAATATTAACTGCTAATTTCATATTGATCGGATTGTCATCAACTATCAAAATTGTACTTTTTTGAGATTCAGGTTTACTATTATTAACGGCTATACTCATTGGATTTTATACCTATTCTAAATTTAATGTTTTTTCATATGTCATAAAATATTGCTACAGTCATGGCACGGGAAATAGAAAAAGATAACTATATGAAAAAGTGAATAAAAAAGGTTTAAATTTTATAGTTTCTGCGAGGTATAAATTGTTTGACTGTAGGTATAAACCACAGATTAAGATGTAAATACCTTTCTTGTATTTGCTTTAACTGTAGTATTGAAAAAAACAAATACTATAAATACACTGAAATGAATTTTATCATAACTAATGTAGGGTTGCTATAGGTGAGCTTTTAAATTCTTAGAGAAATTAATGTTTAATATTAGGGAAAAGCCTGATATAGCAATCCTAAATCATTTGTAAAATTTCTGAAGTTCTGAAAAACTTCCTCCTTCTGCTTTCTGACTTTTGCTTTCTGTCTTCTGCCTTAAAGTAGCCTATTTATTTTACGAATCATTTCATATTGCTATATGTCGATTACTTCACCTAATATCAAATTCGGTTGAACAACCTCACTTCAATTTAGTTGGGGATGCTAAATCTTTAAATGTTGAGTCTTGCTATAAATTTTACTATTCCCTATTCCATATCGGTCTAAATTGGATCTATTTGCAATCAAACAGATTTGATATAACACCTCAGAAACAATCAGATTTTATTATTCCTTCTTTCTATTAAGTTAACTAATTTTCTGTAAAAAATCACGCACAACTACCACAAATTTGTCTGTTGATTCATAAGGTAAAACATTCCGACCTGGTATTTGACAACCGTCCCCTTGAGGCAGATATTTTAGATAATCATTAATTCGCTGTTCTGCTGTTTCAGTTTTATCTGTTTTACTAATATTAGAAGCTTGCTCTCCAACTACTACTAAAGTAGGTTGATTAATTGTGGCGATCGCCTGTTGATAATTTTGTCTCCAAAACCCTGCTAAAAAAGAAAAAACAGCATATTGACTTTGAGGATTTTTTGCCCCATTTTCTAATGTATCTAACCATTCTTTGTCAACTGATTTAGCATCAGCAAATAATTGTTTTTGTGAAAAAGATTGCAAAAATTTTCTACTCCTTGCATAGCGATAAAAAGCTTTGCCGAAGGGTGAATAAAACAGATTCCATCTTAATTTTTGTGTGACGGGAGAACCTGCTTTTGTCATTAATTCCCATGCGGGAGGCCCCGACAAAATTAAACCACGAATTAAATTTGATTCTTGTTGTAGTTTTACTAGGGATACAGCGACAGGAAATAAAGCACCTTGTACAATTAAAATTACTGGTTTTTGCACAACTGTCTGTAAAAAATATTGTAATTGTTCTGCCCAGTCAATGGGATAATAAGCTACAGATGGCATATCACTTTCACCACATCCTAATAAATCTGGATTATAGATAGGATTGGAGAAATTTGTTTGCTCCGCTCTGGAACAAAATCTATGCCAAAAAGATTTCGATAAACCTACTCCAATGGGATGTATTAGTAGTAAAGGGGTACTATCAATAGAATTATCTTTTGAAGAATAAAATTCGTAAGCACAGCGATATCCTTTCCACGTATAAAATTCTGTCATTAGTTAGAATATTATCTATTTTTCATCTAGATAATATATAAGATTTCATCAAATAAGTCAATGTCTATTTAATATCATGTCTCGTTGAATACCTACAAATAATAGTTAGTAGGGAAAAGATAACAGGGAACAGACGGATACTTTAGAGATTCTCTAAAATAGAAAAAATCAGAATTTTATTATGCCTAGTTAATGAGATTCGACCTAAGAATAATTTTAAAAAATAATGCTATGAATAATAAGGGTTATTAAAATATTTTTGGTAAAATGTCTCTTTGATGAAAAATGGATATCAACTATAAGAAATGATATTTCAGCTATTTATTCTGACTCCTGACTCCTAATATCATGTCGGGATAATTAGTGATAAAAAAACTTTCTCATCTTAATTCTGATTTTTTCTCCTCTTCTTCCTCTTTCTTCTCTCCTGACTCCTGTACGGGCGTTTTGCTAGCGCACAACTACGTTAACGCTCCGCGACATATAAAGCGGAGCGTTGCGCCAGCAAATGGCCATTAGCTAGCGCACAACTACGTTAACGCCCCTACGACTCCTGACTCCTCTGTGCTTATTTATAACTATTCAACCGGACATGATATGACTCCTATAAAAAGTCTAACTATTTGTAGCAAACATTGATCAAACTGGTATAAGAATAAGATGTTAGATTCTATCCGTTTAATTAATCATTAAAAAACCTCTTCCATTCTGTATTCTGCCTTTTCATCACGATAATTTTTAACGCCCACCTAAACACCTAACAACTATATTTCTTGGCTTAACTCTACTTGAATCCTTTCCCATTCAGTTTCAACTTGTGATAGAAGTTCGGTAGCTTTTCGCAAATTAAATTCTGCACCAGACTCAAGAACGCCACGAGCCATATATTCTAACTCTTTACACAAATCAGAAAAATTAATTGCCCCTAACAAAGCACTACTAGACTTCAACGTATGAGCAGCTCCTTTGAGAGAACTAATATCTCGTTTTTTAATAGCTTTCCTAATAGTTTCCATGTGCTGACTCCCATCAACAAGGTAATCTTGCATTAAAACAACTAGAGTTTCTGGCTCATCATCATAAAGATTACGAAAATCCTCTAAAATCTTAGGATTAATAGCTGTATTTTCTGCTAATATTTGCTCATTTTGTGGTTCTAAAATATCGTCTAATAAATCTACATCTACTGCCAAATCTTCAGTATCTGGAACATCCTCTAAATCCATTAGATCGTCAATTTCTACTAATTCTTGTAAACCCGCTTCAGTCATGAACGTCATTTCATCATCTTCGTCATCATTAGTTATTAAATTATTGCTTGAAACTTCAGTGGAAAATATATTCTTGACATAGGTAGTCTTGTCAAACTGAGAAATAGAATCTACCTTACCATTTGAGACTTTTTGCTTGTGAATGGCTGGTTTTTTAGGAGGGTTTGTTTTCAGCACCGCTGATGGTTTGAGCGATGACTCACGACTAACTCCTTTTTCAGAATTAGTAATTTTGGGATCTGATTTTTCTTCTCCTTTTGGCTTGCAACTACTCAAAGCCTTTGCTAACTCATTGCGACGAACTGGTTTAGTAATATAATCATCCATACCAGCATTAAGACACTTATCACGATCGCCCTGCATAGCGTTAGCCGTCATAGCAATAATCCAAGGGCGTTTCTCTTGTGAATATAGCTGACATATACGGCGGGTTGCCTCCAACCCATCCATCTCAGGCATCTGCACATCCATTAATACCACATCATAGGGAGCTCGCTTGAGAGCATCCAAAACTTCTATTCCGTTGGCAGCTACATCAGCGCGATATCCGATTCTCTGTAGTAAATGTATTGCCACCTTCTGATTGATGACATTATCTTCAGCTAACAATATTCTGAGATTTGTACGATCGCCACTTCTTTCACTAAAGTCTTGAAAATACTTTAAGCCTAAACTAGGTATCTTGGCATTAGCAGCACCCGCTGTTGTGCCAAATACTTGTAGTAAAATATTATAAAATTGAGACTGTTTAACAGGTTTATTCAAAAATCCGGCGAAACTAACTTTTGCCTCTTGTAATTCCCGTAAAATTTCTGTTTTGCCAATATAAGTAAACATTACTAAAGGTAAAATTGGCTCAGATTTTTTGTTTTGTTTTGGATTTTCTTCGGCTTCTAACTTCCGAATTTTTTGTGCCAAAATCATCCCATCCATATCGGCAAGATTCATCGCTATAATCCCGATATCAAAATCTCTTCTTTGTTGTAACCACCTTAAAGCTTTTGCACCAGAATCAGCAATTAAAGGTATCATTTCCCAATATTCAACTTGTTGCTTAATCACCTCTTGATTCACTGGATGACTTTCTACAACTAATATTTTTTTACCCTTTAAGAGATTTTTAATACCATCTGAGGTTGGTACTGTAACAGCTTCTGCTTTAATTGTGAAATAAAATGTTGAACCTTTAGTATCTGCTTCAGGTTTTACAAAGTAATCAGGAGCCGTTCCAGTCAGACTAACTGTGAGAGATTTATTGGCATTAAATTGAAGATTATTTTGATTTATACTGCCTATACTATTGGTTTTTAACTTGGATTCTTTCTGTTTTTTCCTATTCAATTTAGAAGTTTCTTCCCATTGAGAAACCACCCACATTTGACCGTCCATCATTTCACTCAAACGCTGACTAATAGCTAATCCTAAACCCGTACCACCATACTGTCTGGTGGTAGAAGCATCCACTTGAGAAAAAGCTTTAAATAAGCGATCCATTCTGTCTGGTGGAATCCCAATACCTGTATCCTTAACTGCAAACTGAATTTCATAATAACCATTGTTTTCGTTGAGGTTTTTTACATTTGGAAGTTCTTGAGAAGAGACAAAATCTAAATAATTTAAAACTTGTTTACTTTCACTAATTTTTCTAGCCGTTACAGATACAGTAACTTCTCCTGATTCTGTAAATTTAACTGCATTTCCTAACAAATTAACCAACACCTGACGCAACCTTGTCACATCTCCCACAATCATACCTGGTACAGAATTATCGATTAAACAACCAAGTTCTAAATCCTTATGTGCTGCCCTTGGTGCTAATAATTCTAAAGCCTCTTCAACACAGTTTCTGATATCTAAAGGACTGTGTTCTAATTCCAGTTTACCTGATTCAATTTTAGTAAAATCAAGAATATCATTAATAATAGTTAGCAGTGCATCTCCACTGGTGCGAATAGTCTCAACAAAATCTCTTTGTTCACAAGTTAAATCCATATCCAATAGCAAACTTGTCATACCAATTACACCATTCATTGGGGTGCGAATTTCGTGACTCATCATCGCTAAAAATTCGCTTTTAGCTCTATTAGCTACCTCTGCTGCTTGTCGAGCTTGTTCGAGAGCTTGATTTTGAGCTTCTAATTGTTCTTTATGAGTAACTTCTGACTCTAATATTTGTGCTTGAGCTAATGTTAATCCTACCTGAGCTGCCACATCTTCTAATAAGTCTATTTCATCCTGTTTCCACTGACGCATATAATCACATTGATGTAAATTAATAATGCCATTTGGTTTTCCTTGATAAGAGGTACGAATTGCCAACATAGACCGAACCTTCAACCTCTTATACATCGGTGCAGATGATTTTAATAGAGGGTCTGAAAATATATCCGAAGAGGCGATCGCTTTATCTTCTGACAATAATTTTTCTGTATAAGAATTGTAACTAACAACGATATCTAAATCCAATGTTGATTGATAACCTGTTTCCAAATATTCAGCGACACAGGGAAGATGTGGATAAGGTTGAGGAAGATAATTATGAATCGAACAACGGTTAACCCCAAATACTCGTCCAATTTGAGTAGCAGTAGTCTGAAAAATTTCCTGAGTATCCAACTTAGAACGAATTTTTTGAGTGATTTGTTTAAGCAATAAAACATGGTGATATTGTCTTTGTAAAGCTTCAGTAGCATCTTTGCGCAACAATTCACCACCTATGTAAATCGCCATTAATTTTAACACTTCTATATCTGTTAAGCTAAATGTACTCTTAGCAACACGACTGGTAAAACTAAGAGTGCCATAAACTATGCCCGATCTAAAAACTTTAGTGCCAATATACGATTCGACACGACGCACTGTGTAAGCTGGATGATGTCGCCACTGAGAATCTTTAGCTGATTGGATGACTAGGGGTTGATTGTATCGTAATACCTCCCGGTCAAATGTTTGCTCAAGAGCAAAAGCATCTCCTTTAGCTATTCCGAATAAAAAGTCTTCTGGTAAGTGAGCCGCAATGACTTCAAAACGTTCTCCTAAAACTTGCCCCAGTAGACCTATATCCATATTAAACCGACGGCATCCCATTTCTAACAATGCGACTATTCTGCCTTCAAAAGAGCTATCGGCTCCTGCTGTGACTTCATACAATTCTCTGATTGCTTTTTCACTTTCTTGCAAGTTTTGTAGAGTTGCTATCCTGGTAGAAATATCGCTGAGAGTACTTACCATCCCATTAACATTGCCTTCCCTATCAAACATCAATTTGCTATTCATTTCTATGGGGCAATAATCCCCACTTTTAGTTAACCACCTTAACTGATAGCAACCCTCGAATAAATTCTTATTGATAACGGTTAAATCTGAACTTTTTTCAGTATCTTCTGCTGGAGCACTTAACTTATTTCTATCTTCAAGATGAATGTAATCTAAGAAGTTTTTACCTAAACTTTTTTCAATAGAAAAACCCGTAATTTCTGTCCAGGTATCATTTAAAAAGATTAATTTACCTTTAGCATCAGTCTGAAAAATTACTTCTTTTAGATTGTTAACTACTCTGGCATATTGTGCTACTTGAGATTGCGATTTTATTTGTCTTTCTTTTGCTTGAGTAATATCTGCGAAAGTTCCCAGCATTCTTACTGGTCTTCCTGACTTCCATGATGCTTTTCCTCGGTCTATAACCCAGATAAAATGATTATCTTTACATTTAATTCGATATTCTATTTGATAAGAGGGCGTTTTTTCCCCTAGGTGGTCTTGCACGGCCGCACTAACTTTTTCAATATCTTCAGGATGAATTCGATTTAACCATTCATCAATTTTAGGAGATATTTCATCATCTGAGTAGCCTAGCATTTGCTTCCATCGAACTGAGTAGAATATTTCGTTAGTTTCGATGTTCCAATCCCAAGTTCCATCTTGATTTACTTCAATAGCTAGAGCTGCACGTTGTTGTGTTTTCAGATAATTTTTTTCTGCTTTTTGCCGTTCAATGGCAGATTCTTTGAGTTTTGCATCTACTTTATGGAGTTGGGTATAAGCTTGTCCTAAATGGTTTTGAAAACGAATTAAAAATTTATATAATGATTTGGGTAAAAGTATTTGTTTAACGATAGTTTTGGGAGAAATAATACTGCTAAAATTGCCAGTGGAAGTCTGCACGATTAGAGGCGATTGATTATAATGTTTTTTCATTAAACCTAGGGCTACTTCTAGGCTGGCCTGTGCTCGTACTAACACCGGCGATCTATTACAAACTGTCTCAGCTTTTGTTTTATTAAAGTCGATTTTTAATGCTTGTAGTTGTACTATGTCGCGACTGCTGACTACACCTATTATTTTGTGAGATTTATGATTTTCTAATTGTAGTTTTTTAGTCTGGTTTTCTGTGGCTTCAGTAATCAGAATATAACTGATATTATGACTTAACATCTGTTGGGTAATTTGCCTAATTGATAAGGAAGCTAAAGCACGAACAATTTGAGATTCAGAGATTGGCTCTAGCTGATTAATTGGGATTAAATTTGCTGGTAATTCTAAGGGGGAGTCAAAAGTTATTTTTCCAGGTAATAGTAGATTATTATTTGGGTTTATGTCTGGGATATTTTGAATATTTTGAATATTTTGTACATTATTATGAGCTTCTAAATCTTGATTTAGAGAATTTTGTCTAAACTTCTCCGATGCAACCTTCGTACCATTTTGATTGAAATGTGGGATGCTCTGACTTTTGGTCTGTAATTTTTGACCTTTGCTATTAAAATTAGGGTCGTTAGAAAGTAAACTATTAGAAGTAATCAGACCAATGAGTTGTTCTAACTCATCAACGATAGGTAAATGGTTGATTTGATGTTTTTCTAATAAGGCAAACAGAGCAAATACATCTGGAACTTCCCATAGTTGGGCTGTTATTATGGATCTAATCATAATTTGAGCAATTGGAAATCCACTTAGGGGAGCACCAATTGAGGCTAGTTGTACCAGGTCTCGCTCAGTGAATATTCCAACGATTGGCCCTAAAGATTGTTGCCTTGTATCTTGAGAATTTGAACCATAACTTAGGTCTTGGGGTTCAGCCTTGCGATCCTCTTGCTCCAGTATTGAGATGCTGGTAGAAGGAGATTTTGCTTCTAGGATTAGTACACAACTTGCATTTGTGCTACTCATCAAGACTATGACATCTTCTATTGGAGTCTCCGGTTTAATGGTCAGGGGATTATAATTGATGGCCTGACTAATCGAGGGAATAAACATCTTGAATTACTCTGATGGTATTTACTATAAGGATATGAATAATCTGGGATCTCCTCCCATGTAAAACTTCTGTCTTAAAAGTTTGTCATCTTGTGATTGATATACCTTTTCAGTCATAGCTACCCCTGTTTCCAGAATATTTTTTTTTACTTTCCGCCGAGAAATCAAGAGTCAGGAGTCACAAAAGAGTAATTGTTGAGTTTGGGCATGGCTCCTTAGCTCTTGGCAAGATACCATTTAGGTTAAAATCCCCACCCTCTTTACAGTGTCTAGAATTGGTTTTGCTCTGAATCAAAGGGCGAACATTAATTGTGTCTCCAGAATTGCTATCTCCTTACTCTTTCTCTTTCTTAAATAAATCAGAGATTGTAGTGAAAGATTCTTGCTTTGCTGAGGCAACCCTAGACATTTCATGTCGCTCCGCGTTTTGCCCCGCAACATGTAAAACGGAGTTTTGCGGAGCGCAAAACAAATACTCCTTAACTAGGCAAAAAAATTCAAGTCAAACAAACGCTCGTTGTTTAGCCCTTAAAGACAATCGACCCAAGCTTTTTTGCTCCGTCTTTACGCTGAAGAAACCTCAGCGAAGGCGGTGCGCTTTTATTTTACTGTATGCCCTACCGCACTTAACCCTCTATCTATATTATTATTAAATTAAGATTACTTCGGCTGTAGCCACATTTCCATTAACTTAATATCAATAATGGTTGTAGATATATTTTCTCTCAGAAAGTTTTTTCTGATTAAATGTTCCACATTTAGGGCATTCTTAAGATTTATAATTATTATCAACTTTGACATAATATTTACCTCACTTCCAACATACATTTTCCAATATACATAAGGTAATATTTCGTCGATCAACCGATCTATTCCACTAGCCGAGATAATTTTTTAAGATATTATTGGATAAAAATTGATTTGTGACTTTCTTAAACTTAGCCAGTCTTTACGTTTTATTAAAGCGTAATTGTACAAACTTTTACCAACATCAAGAACATGATTAATTTCTGGTTCTTGCTGTTTACTTGGCCTAAATTTGTACTACTAAGTTAAGGCGACCGATTGACTTGTTTTTTATCCACCAATATATTATTATATCTCAAAGCGCGATGTATTTTCAAGGATTAGCTATCGGTTAATTAGTCGATCGGTTCCAATTTATCAAAAGCCTTTAAAAGGCGGAATTAAGTTCCGCGCTTTCAACTCCCCGTCTCACGGCGCTTATCAGAGATTATAGCTGGAGTCATATTGCAAAATTTTCTGATAGATTAGATTAATTGTGCAAATACTTGGATTTGAAAAAATATGATGTAGAGATGTTAGTATTTTATTATTAATAATCTTATCATTTATATTGATATTTGTCAATATTTTTTCAGAGTATATTATTTAAATTTGATAGTTCCTCAGAACTTAAGAAAAAGTAAGTACACAAATAAGCAATCAGTTAGAAATTCCAGGAGCAGATATACTGTGACTTTTGAAGAGTTGATTCAGAAAGGAGGCCCGGCTATGTGGCCTCTGTTAGTTTTGTCAATTCTGTCCCTAAGTACCATAATCGATCGCCTATGGTTCTGGACAAACCTGCTAATCAAAGAAAAACAAACAGTTAATAGAGTTTTGGAAGCTGCTCGCCGTGATTGGGGAATAGCCACAGAAATGGCTAGACGTACCCTAAAACAACCTATTGGGCGCTTTCTCTATTCACCTTTACGATTACAACACCCAGAGCCGGAAGTATTTAAATTAGCACTAGAGGCCACAGCCGATGATGAGCTGGCCTCTATGCGTAAGGGAGATAAATTACTAGAAGGGGTAATTGCTTTGGCTCCGATGTTAGGGTTGTTAGGCACTGTTTTAGGTCTAATTGGCTCCCTTGGGTCTATTCGCTTAGGTGACTTGGGCACTTCTTCCACCGCAGGGGTAACAGTAGGCATTGGTGAAGCCTTAATCAGTACAGCAGCGGGCTTAGTAGTAGCTATTATTACTTTGGTATTTTATCGATTCTTTCAAAGCTTGTTGTTTAACCAAATGAAAGTTTTTCGCAAAGCAGGAAATGAATTAGAATTGCTCTACCGCCAATATTGGCAACAAGCATCTTTGAATAAATATAATAATTCACAAAATAAAGATGCTTATTTTCCTCCTTCATGGGTGCAAAATTCTCTAAATATTCCTGACTCTGCACAAACAGATAAAAACTCAACAGAATCACCACCAGAAAAAGATGTTGATTCTCCCCAAGATGAGCCCAATAATAACTAACAAAAAAAGTTATTAGGTCTTAGGTTTTAGGTGCTAGGTTTTAGCTAAAATCAATAGTTAATATGAACCAAAATATTCTATAAAAAGTCTCACCTACCACCTATTACATCAGGGATTTATAACTTCAGTATTGATTCTACTTTTATTCATTATTGAAACTCAAAAACCATGAAACTTAATCAAGATGCCGCCACGGAAGAAGTGAGGATTGAATTAATACCTCTGATTGATGTAATTTTCTGCATTTTGACATTCTTTCTTTTAGCTGCTTTGCAGTTAACCCGTCAGCAAGCAATAAATGTTGATTTACCAAAAGCTAGCACTGGTAAACCAACATCACAAGATATGCTACTTGTCAGCGTTAATGATACCGGAACAACTTTCATCGAACAAGAGCCGGTGAATGCTGTTGAACTCGAAAAGTTTGTCCGTAGATATCATGTACTTAATCCTCGTGGAGTAGTTGTATTATACGCTCCGAAAGAGGCAAGATATAATGATGTAGTGCAAGTTTTAGATTTGCTCCGAGAGATAGGAGGCGATCGCGTGGCTCTGGCAACTTTACCAGCTGCGCCGAAAACTGTTCCTGGCGGTAGTTCTCCCCAACCAGTTATTCCATCTGAGTCCGAGCAACAACCAGCCCCCGCCAGAACAGTCGATCCTAATCAATTTCAGTTACCCTCTGCTCCGGAATCATCAGAATCATCTAATCAATAGGCAAAAAAAATAGGCTATTATGTTGGGCGCATTCTATTTATGAACTTAAGACTTTCAGCACAGTACAACTTTCTGCCTCGTTTCTACCGCCTGCCGATCGCTAATATCCTCTCAAATATGATGATTCCTCTAGCCGGCTTAATCAGTGTGTCTTTTTTTTGTCATCTGAAATAAATCAATGCCTTAGCAGAGGTTTGCATAGCCAATATCTTATTTAACCTTGTCTATTTAATTCTTGAGCTTTTACCCAGAGACGCTACCTGTAGGAGCAATTTCGTTTCCTACCGAATGCTGCGCAAACCGAATGCTACGCAAACATATTTACGGAGCATTCCGGAGGAAATTGCTCCTACAAAAAACATTATTTTATATCAAATCCGGATAATCAGTTATCGAAAACATAAGTGCCTTCTAATCTTAGATCATGTCCGGATAATTAGTGATAAAAAACTTTCTCTTCTTCTTCTTTTTTCTCTTGGTGCGCGTTCCCTTGCGACTGTCGTCGTAGCGGGGTCGCACCGCTTCTTCCCTCCTGACTCCTGTAG
>JBARXI010000469.1:0-2886 GCA_049647275.1 Microcoleaceae cyanobacterium | reverse complement strand
AAACGGAAATACTGAAACTTATCAAAAGCATCCTTAACCTCAGCAAACACCTCAGTCATCCGGTGCAACATATAACGGTCTAACTCAGGCATTTCCTCATAAACAACAGCATCCTTAGCCGGATTAAAATCATGGATATTCCCCAACAAAAACCGCGCCGTATTTCTAATTTTGCGGTAAACATCAGCCATTTGCTTCAGAATATTTCCACCCAAAGGAACATCCGAAGTATAATCAACCGATGAAACCCACAAACGGAGAATATCAGCACCATAAGGAGGTTCTTGTTTTTGATTTTTCCCACCTTCAATAACGATCGCCGGGTCTACCACATTCCCCACCGACTTACTCATCTTGCGACCTTTCTCATCCAAAACAAAACCGTGAGTCAAAACAGTTTTATATGGTGCATAACCATTAGTCGCAACACTCGTCAGCAAACTCGACTGAAACCAACCCCGATGTTGGTCAGACCCTTCCAAATACATATCAACCGGGTATTCTAACTCAGGCCTTTGTTGAGCAACAGCAGCCCAAGACGAGCCAGAGTCAAACCAGACATCCATCGTATCTGTACCTTTGCGATATTTACGACCGTCTTGACGATATGTGTCTGGTAAAAGCTCCTCCACCGACATTTCCCACCAAGCATCAGAACCTTTTTCAGCAATAATAGCTTGTACATGAGCAATAGTTTCCTCAGTTAACAAAGGTTCCCCAGTTTCCTCATCGTAAAATACAGGAATAGGAACCCCCCAACTTCGTTGCCGGGAAATACACCAGTCAGAGCGATCGCTCACCATAGGAGTAATGCGGTTTTCTCCTTGAGCGGGTATCCAATTAACCTCAGCGATCGCCTTAAGCGCCTCACTCCGGAAACCCTCCACAGAAGCAAACCATTGTTCTGTTGCTCGGAAAATAGTCGGCTTTTTAGTGCGCCAGTCGTAGGGATATTTATGCTCGTAAGCCTCCTCCTTCAGCAGAGAATTCACATTTTGCAGCGCTTCAATAACAGCAGCATTCCCTTCATCAAGTACCTTCAACCCCGCAAACTCACCAGCTTCAGCAGTAAATTTACCATTGCCATCCACAGGCGACAAAATCGGCAAACTATAACGTTGCCCAACAATATAATCTTCCTGACCGTGACCGGGAGCAGTGTGAACTAAACCCGTACCCGATTCAGTAGTAACGTAGTCGCCACCGATGACAACTTTACTTTCCCGGTCAAATAGTGGATGTTTGTAAGTGCAGTTTTCTAAATCTTTGCCTTTAACCGTAGTCCATGTAGTAAAAGTTGTGCCGAGAGTTGCCGATAAACGTTCGACTGCATCTGCTGCCACGATAAATAATTTATCTTTCCCTATGGCGTAATCATCGTCAGGTTTGACAACCGCATATTTTAAGTCCGGGTTAACGCTGACCGCCAAATTACCAGGAATTGTCCAAGGAGTTGTAGTCCAGATGGCAACCCAAAGTTTATCTAGATATGGTTCTAGTAGGGAGAGAGCTGCTCTAACTTTGCCTGTTTTAGTTCTTGCTAATTCAGTAACTTTGAAAGCAGCATAGATGCTTCGGGAAGTGTGACCTTCTGGATATTCTAGTTCGGCTTCTGCAAGAGCAGTTCGGGAACTAGGACTCCAATGTACGGGTTTGAGACCGCGATAGATGTAGCCTTTGAGCACCATTTTGCCAAATACACCAATTTGAGCTGCTTCGTATTCTGGGGTGAGAGTTAGATAGGGGTTTTCCCAGTCTCCCCAGACTCCATAACGTTTGAATGACTCCCGTTGTTTGTCTACGGTTTCTAGGGCAAAGTCTCTAGCTTTTTGCCGTAGTGTAATTGGGGTGAGTTGTTTTCGTTCTGCTGATTTGAGGTTTTGAATGACTTTCAGTTCGATGGGTAGGCCGTGGCAGTCCCAACCTGGGGTATAACGAACTTTTCGCCCTTGGAGAATTTGGTAGCGGTTGATGATGTCTTTGAGGATTTTATTCAAGGCGTGGCCAATATGCAGGTTGCCATTAGCGTAAGGTGGCCCGTCGTGCAGGATGAATGGTTCTCCTGGGTTAGTTTGGGAGAGATGTTCGTAGATTTGTTGTTCTGCCCAAAATTTTTGTAGTTCTGGTTCTCGGGTGACTGAGTTTGCCCTCATATTAAAGTTGGTTTGGGGCAGGTTTACGGTATCTTTATAGGATTTTGGTTCTACCATTAGATTTTAGATTTTTCTGTTAGTATATTCAGAATTTTAGACTTAATTTCTTTGTATAGCAGAAGGAAGAAGAAAGAAGGAAGAAGAAAAAATATTGCGTTGCCTGAGTTTTAAGCTTTTAATCTGTCCTAACTTTTCCTCTGACTGTTATATCATCCCTTGTCTAAAGTTTTAGTCGTGTTTAATCTTATCTGCATAACTGCCTATTTATCTTAATCTTGTGAAAAGAGTCGCTTTGTCAACAAAAAAAATTTGGTTGACAGTTGCAGGTGATTTTTATGTATTGTAGTATAAAAATTACAACTTGAAGTTAAAAATTAGATTTATTGTAAAAAATGCCAATTATACCAATACAAGAAATACATAGTAATCAACCGCCTGAAATAATCTATTTATTTATTGATGGAGGTTACTTAAAGAGAAGCTATAAAGACTGCACTTCTCAATGGTTCGGCAATGACGTTGGAGATGGAAGAAATATTGACTTTGCTGCAATCAAAAGGCATTTTAAAGCTCGAAAGGTTTTCTATTATGACTGCCTTGATGAAATTCAGAATAAAAATGAGAAAGAAGAAGATTTTAAAGCTCGTGTATTTAAACAAAAGGATTATTTTAATCAAATCCGTTCTCTAGAAGGATATCACGTTAAGTTAGGAAGTTTAGTAGGTAGTCCAAA
>JBARXI010000468.1:0-3400 GCA_049647275.1 Microcoleaceae cyanobacterium | reverse complement strand
GATTTATAACACTAGATATAGAGACAGATGAACATGGGCACGCTACCCATGTGGGTATATACAACGGGGAAGATTTTAAATTATTTACAAATGTTCATCAATCATTAATTCACCTTCTTAATACTTGGGAAGAATTTAATGTAGTTTATGCTCACTGTGGAATGAAATTTGACTATAGTTTAATACTTAAATCTTTACTGGGATTTGGTCATGTGTCTGTGGCTTATAGTGGTTCTCAAGGAGTGTTCATGGAATTTTTTGGCAGGAATGGGGAAAGGTTTACTTTGTTAGACTCATATAGACTTTTACCAGCTTCTTTGAAAAAACTATCCTCAATGTTTTGCTCTCACGAAGATAAGAAGATAGACCTAGATGTCATGCCTTGGGAGCTAGAAGAAGATAAATTGATAGAATATCTTGAAAGAGATTGTACTAGTTTATATCAATCAATAACAAAGTTTTGGGAAATAATAGATAATAATTTTGGTTGCACCAGAGCTAGAACATTATCGTCTTTAGCCTTAAAAATATATAGAAAGAAATATCAAAAAGAGAATTACATGGGGTCTAATAGAAAGCTTTATGAGTATGAATTATCTTCATACTTCGGCGGAGTCTGTTGGGTACGTAACGGCTACTATAGAGAAGTAGCTGTATATGATATTAATTCTATGTACCCTAATGCTATGTCAAAATATGAATATCCAACATCATATGTCGGAGGTTGGACTAAATCCTTCAAAGGTAAACTAGGTTTATATTTAGTTAAATATCAGCACTCAGGATTACCGTTTATATTTGATATAGAAGAGAGAACACTTAAAACTTCAGGAGTATCAATTGTTGATAATGAAACATATAAATATTTATTAGAAATAGGTAACATTGAATTAATAGAAGGTTATGTTTATTTTAGAAAAGGATATATATTTACAGAGTTTGTAGAGGATTTATACGGTTTAAGATTAGCAAGTAAAGAACCACTAAATTATTGTTACAAAATACTTCTAAATTCTCTTTACGGTAAGTTTGGACAAAAGAGAACCAGACGTACTTTATCCACAAAAGAGCCCAAGGTTAAATATAAAAGTTATGCTTATAGAATTGTCGATACTGGTATAGAGCAATACAGAGAAGTATTTGACTATGAAGAAAAGGTTATAGTGAAACATTCTATGCCTTGTATAGCGTCTATGGTTACTTTACATAGTAGGAGACATTTGCATCAAATAGCTAGTCAGTATCCAACTGTTTATATGGACACTGATTCTATTCATATAGATTTGTCTAAGCCTCATGGCGAACTACCGACACATTCTCTTGAGTTAGGCGGGCTAAAAGAAGAATATAGAGGGGAGGCAACATATCTTGGTAAGAAAATATACCAATTACACTCAGCTCATAAAACTAGATGTAAAGGAATACCGTCTACAGTAATGAAAAATGTTGAGTTTAGAGAATTAATATCACCTACCGCTTATGAGTTTGACACATTCCCATCTGTGTTAAAACAAGTTAAGAGAAATATAAATTTTGGTAAAGAAGTAGCCTCTAGAACTATCACTCCAGTAAGATTAAATAAGACTCTGGAGGATTAACTATGAATATTAAAGTAAAAATCCGTGACTATATGTTACTTAACAAACCAACGTCTATCCAACAGTGCAAAGATGTAGCTGATTATATTACATCTTTGCAAAGAACTGACCTTTATGAAACAGTTCCATACGCACCCTTAACTGTAGTTAAAGCTTTCAGCCTAGTTTATCACTCTCTTCCTATGTACAGTGACCCGTTTATGGTTGACAGACAACTTTTAGTGAGGTACAATGGATTTTTGGTACACTGCGTATATAAGCAGGTGATGGAAACTATGAAACTCCAAAGTAACCACATTTGAGGACAAAGTGGTTACTAGTGTAGTAGTAGTAGTAGATGGATTGGTAATTGGGGTGACTTGGGAAACAATAGAAGGGGACTCTTATCCCCTTCTTTTGCTGTTTATAGAGCGTCTATAAGACTCATGATGTCTTTACCTTTTCGCATCGCTTCAGCGAAGTCTACAGCGTGGTAAGTCTTAATGTAGGTGGATTCACATTTGGTTTGACCGATACCATCTTCGTCTGTTGTGTATATGAATGTGGTCATATATAGATGGAAAACACCGGGTTGTTTAGATGGGTCTACGGTCAGTGTTACTCGTCTGTTCATTTGTTTCTCCAGTTGTTTACAGTTTTAATAATAGTACTAAACATAATGAGTTTCAGTATAGTACGATACAGAAATGAAGATTTATTAATGGTAGTATTTAAGGTTGGAGCTCCAGTCAATTTGAGTATAGTAGTTTCTACCAAACTGAGTACAGTAGTACCCACAGTAGTATTACTAACTACAGCAGTAGTATTAGTAGTAGTAGTGGTGGTTGTCACTCTTTTGTTGTTTTCTACAGTAGTGGTGATGTAAAACGGTGGGGTGGGTGGGTGGGTTTCATAGGCTCGGAGCCGGAGTTTACGGAGGCTCGGAGCCAGTGGATATTGCCACGGAGCGAAGCGCGGTGGCTCCGGGTTCAGGCACAGTGTGAATGTGGAGTGGGCTGGCGCCGATAGACACCGCCGTAAATGTAGTACGAAGTAATACAACTAGGCGACAGCCACGGAACTACCCACAAGAACACGGACAGAGGTGGGCTGCAAACTGCCGCTAGACGGAGGCTGGGGGAGGCGTGAACGAAGCCAAATCACCACGAGACACAACAACCCAACAGAGCCGACCCCGCCGGAGGCGACCCCACAAAAAAAGTTTGTAAAATGTAGCAGTTTATACAGAACTAAAAAGTGTTTATTGATATTATAAAAGAGTGGAAAGAGAGAGAAAAAGTGAGAACTGGTTAAGACCCCTAGCGAAGCGGGAGCGAAGGTAGCCAGTAGCAGCGAAACAATCCCTGACCACCTTCGAGCCGAAGGGGACGCGCTGACCCGCACAGCGCCCCCGGTACGCCGAAGCCAACCCACTAGGTGGAAAAGACCCACCCGCTACACGGGTCAAAAACCTAGGGAGCGATCGCCCACCATTCCCCAAGAATTACAACATTTTGCGATCGCCCACCATTCTATAAGAATTACAACATTTTGCATGGATGCAATCATTGCATGGATGCAATTACTGCATGGATGCATTCAATGCATGGATGCGTTGGTCGCATGGATACAAGGTTGTATACCGAGCAAAGTTCCTTGTGGCGCATCCATGCAACGGGCAAGCCAATTTTATGAACTGCATAACTTTATGCCCCGTTGCATGGATGCGCCAGGGACTAAAGTTCTGCTCGCGAGCTAACTGAACTTTCCATTGCATCCATGCGCCTGGAGACAAATTATTATTTACCAACAAAGTTATTTCC
>JBARXI010000467.1:0-28197 GCA_049647275.1 Microcoleaceae cyanobacterium | reverse complement strand
TCCCCCGACTTGAAGCAACTGGCGTGGTGTTGTAGTGCCTCCTTTGGAGGAGCTGCGCTAACACCCAGTCAGGGTAACACCTGCAAAATAAGCATATGTCATATTTGACTATATTTTTATGAACTATAGTAGCTTTATTTTTAGAGGTCTCAAAAAGTGAAACTTATTCATCAAAGTATCGCAGTGGTAGTTGCTAGCTTCGCAGCGATCGCTACCCCCACTGTCACATCTGCTATAACTCTCGACTTTGACTTGGAGTTTGCCACATCAAATCAGAATATCTGGGGTCACGATAATGGAAATTTTACTTGGGGTGGAAATGATGGGTTATTCGCCGTTGAGTGGGATGAGTCAGTGGGAAAAAATTATTCTCTACTTCAAAACACAGGTTGTGCGAAAAAGGTATGGGGTGTTTGTATTTGGCCACAAATTGAACAATTAGATGTAGGTTTTAATGCTTTCACAGAAGGTACAGTAGGTCTACAAAATACTTTCAATTTAAACGGTGGTATTGTTGATGCTTTAATTCCCATCGACCTATTTTTTGAAATACCGGATGCACCTGTAAATACAGGAGAAATATTTACGATAAAATCTGGTTTTTCTTTTGCTGAAAATGCTAATTTTTCTACGAAAGGTATTGACGCATCCTATATCCTAGATTTAATATTTGATGTAGCTACAGGGGTAGATGTTTATCCTGGGGATGAACTAGATGTGGGATTTGATATTGATGAAAAGATTAATCTAGTAACTTTGGGTGGTGATGATTTTAATTTAGAAATAGATGAATTTTTTGGAGGTATTGATGTTAGTTTGCCGGAAGTAAATACCAAAGGCATTAAATCTCTTAACTCTGAGGAAAATCAACTTATTGCTTCAGGAAAAGATGAGTTTATTAAAGCTGCTTTAGATTTAGATGGTTTAGCGAGTTTACTATTTGGATTACCACCACTGGAAGAAAGTCAAGGATTAGATTTAGGTATTTTTGGTAATCTTGGTTTCTATTACAATCTTTTAGATGTGGAAGCTACAACCGCTCTATCAATGCTGCAAAACTTTTCATTAACAGGCACATTACCAGCAATATTAAAGTTAGAAGATGATACGATAATTAACTTTAATATTGGAGATGATATTTCTCTGATGATGCCAGAAAATATGGGGGAATTTTTAGAAGTAGAAGCATTTATTGATTTTAATGCTTTGTTTAACAATACTACGCAGCTAGGAATTGATTTTGGTATTGATGTAATGGCTGGTGAATTTTGTTTAGAGTTGCCATTTCTAGGAAGTCCGAATGTGGGGCCGTTATTTGAGGAAAGTGTAGGGCTTTATGATACCGCTTTTGATATTTTTGATGAGACATTTAAACTGGGTGGATTTAATCAGGAAAAGGTTAATTTTCAGATAGCAAATATAGAGCCTTCTTTGAATGTTGCTTCAACCTTTGGTTTATTATCAGCAGCATCAGTTAAACCAGGAGAAAACAATTTTTTATCGGGTAATATTATGGCTAAAAATGCTGATGTGAGTCAGGAAGTGCGAGTACCTGAACCTAGTGCAACATTGGGTTTATTTACATTGGGTATTTTAGGTGCGGGTTCAATATTAAAGCGGAGATGGAGATGATTCTAGAATTTTTATTCTTCTTAATCACTTCCAAAGTTCCGAATATTGCCGTCTGGCATAATTGTGTTATCAAAAATTACGTTGTTTAAGTTGGCATTATTAAGGTTAGCATTAGTTAAATTAGCATTAGTTAAATCTGAAGAACTTAAGTCAGCGTTTTCTAAATTGGCATTAGTAAAATTAGCATTTGTCGAGTCTGTATCGCTTAAATTTGCAGCGGTCAAGTTGGCATTAGTAAAATTAACTGTAGATAAATCAGAACTCGATAAATCTATATTTCTTAAATCTTTGCCACTTAAATCTGCTTCAGGACCAACAAACATTAATCCTAGTTTGTTAGGGTCAATATCTGGTGGCAAATCTTTTCTATTTACATAAAGAGCGTTTTGAAAATTCACATTAGTATAGTTAGCTTCGCTCCAACCAGATATGGATTTAATATGAGCATGAGTTAGGTCTACATTACTCAAATTTGAACGACCAATATAAACCTCATAAAAAATCCCGTGACTGAAATTAACATTGCTTAAGTTACAATAATAAATATTAGATTCACTTAATTCAGCATGACTAATGTTTGCATTAGTAAAGTTACAGTTATTAAAACTTGATTGATATCCGTATATCTGAGTTAAGTTAGCGTTAGTGAAGTTGGAATTTTGGATGACACTATAGTTATAATATGTGTCTGTTAAATCTGCATTGGTTAAATTCAGATTTTGCCAAGCTATGTCTTCTAAGTTGGCATTACTAAGGTTGGCATTTCTAAAAGTAGTATTTTCTACCTCGGTACTAATTAATTGAGCATTACTTAAATTAGCATTGTCTAAATTGACATTTTGCAAGTTAGCACCTAGCAGGTTGGCAGAACTAAGGTTAATTTCCTCTAGAGAAATATTGCTTAATTCTATAGATGTTAATTTTAGTCTAGAAAAATCTCTTTGTCCTGCTTGGTAACGTTGGATTAATTCATCGCTATTCATATTTTTTTCTCCACAAGTAACTGGGAAAATAATATCATATAACAGAAGTAAGGAAGAAGGAAGGAAGAAGGAAGAGGGAAGAAGGAAGAGGGAAGAAGGAAGAAGGAAAAATATTGCTTTGTCTGAGTTTTATGCTTTTGATATGTCCGCGCCCTTTCTTTCGACTGAGGTACGAAAAACTAGGAGACGAAAATAGGTTGTAATGCTTAATTCCTAATTTATTTGATAAATACTCTCTTCGATCAAATCTGGTTAAACAGTATACCTACCACTTAACACCTTCTTCAAAAAGAAAAAACAGTCCGTAATGTACCAGTAACAATGGTACCATTACTCTTTTGATTACTAGGGTCAAAAACAACTTGCAAAACAGGAGAAATCTGAATATTATCGTTCACCGCATAATTATAAAAAACTTCCAAATTTGTCTGAGTTGAATTACCAATTTCATTCACAACAAAAGGCTGCCCAACTGCTACCCCCAAGCGATCGCCATCCTGCAAAATATTCAATCCAGAAATACCAGCCATCCAATAGTTCGGATTAATATCGCCAAAATCTGTATCGTCATAACTGCTATAACCATAGCGACCAAAAACGGCAAATTTGGCAGAAAAACCCCACTCAAAATTCACTCCCACCGCATCGAAACGACGAGCGAAAACTTTTCCTCCACTGTAGAGCAAACGTAGACTAAATCTAGATGAGGGATTATATTCAAACTCCACCATTCCCTGATAAAAGCCAAACAGACCTCGCGCTCCCTTGCCGTCAGAATAAAGTAATGATGTAAACACAGAAACTGGCAGAGGACCTTGACCGTTTTGAGAAGGGTTAGCTGAGTCTGGGGCAATATATAAAGCGCGAAGATTAAAAGCACTGCCACCAGGGTTCCATTCTAATATTGCTCCGCCACCAATACCATTAACGGGAAATGCAACGTAGTTATAAACTAAGTTTTCTGTGGAAAAGTCGCGAAAACTTAAATCGGCGTAACTATTATTATCTATATAATCCAAAGCTTCTATTAACGGCCCTATAGATAGAAACAAATTTTCCACTACCTGAAAACTGTAGAATACTCTTCCAATACCAAACTCGTCATTTCGTGGGGGGCGTTTGGAGAAATCTAGAATACTGCCAAAAGTGGGTTCGAGTATAGCTGTAGCGTTATCAATAAAGCCATTACTACCAGTATCAACCCGCAATTTTAATAAGTCTGTGCCTCGGAAACTGGTATCAAAATCGAAAACTGCTCGATACAGAAATGTGGCTTGAGGATTTTCGTCTGCAAGCTCCCTGCCGTTGGGGTCAATAAGGCGATCGCCATCAAACCCACCAGCATTCACTGCAAAAATTGTCTGACCGTTTAATTTGGTGGTAGTGGAAAACTGTTGTGCTTCTAAAACGGCGACTTGGTTTTCTAATCCTTCGGTGCGTGCTTTTAAATTAGCTATTTCCACCTGAAACTGTTGTACAAGAGTTTCGATAATTATCAGGTCGTCTTGTTGAATTAATTCTGCTTGACTTTCTGCCAGAAAACTTTCCAGGGTTTGCCAACAAGCATTTAAAGCTGCTGCAAATTCATATCTAGTTATGGCGCGGTTGCCTTGATAGGTATTGTCGGGATATCCGGAGAGACAGTCGTAGCGGTCTCGCAAATTTAGTAGTGCTTCATAAGCCCAGTCAGTGGGTAAAACGTCATCTAATTGATAAACAGGTATTTGTTGAGTAATGGGGTTATTGGATTTAGGATTACTAAATTCTTCAGCATACCTTTGAATTTCTCCCATCAACTGCTGCTTATCTTCTATTGCCAGAGTACTACGGCTTAAACACAAAAAATTGATTAAAATTGAGCTAATAACGATAATTTTTTTACGATTATAGATTTTTTTTTCAATACCATTACATTTAAATATTTGCAAAATCTTTCTCCCTAAAGGTAGTCTATTCTGATGTCATATTTTATCATTAATACCGGTCAAATTAGTCTTGGAATATCTAATATCATGTCTGGCGTGAATACCCACAATAAAAACTTTAGGGAGTAGGGAGTAGAGAATAAATTTGAAAGATACTCTTGTCAAACAAAAAAATATTTTCATTATGGCTAATTAATCAGACTTTATATCATACCAAATTCATAAAAAATTGCTACATTTATAGCACAGGTAAAAGAAAGATTTTAAAATGAGACATAGAAGTATAAGTGTATTAAAAAAAGAGAAAAATTTTTTATGCAGCGCATTCCAAGTTTATTGAATACAGTTTGAGTAGCTTTTAAAATAGTTTTTGAAGTATCGAATAAAGTTTCATTTTTGTGGCGCTGAATCTATTAATATCGCTGTACAAAATTTATATGGAATAGGCTTTATTTACAATACCTGCGAAATATAGCAATTCTCAAATTGGTGAGATACACCAGTTTGACACTTTAGGGAACAGAAAATTGGGAAAAGAGAAAAATACTGTACCTCATTAATATGAAAAACGCTATATACAGTTTAAAACTGTATAAATAAAACACATATTAATAATTAATAATTACCTCTCCTTAAAAGAAGAAGATTGGCGAAAAGGATTTTTTTTATTTCTTCTTTAAAGAAGAGGTTTTAAACCTTAACTATTCGGTAAAGACCTTTTTTAAATTTGGTATATAAAATAAGATATACATAAAAAAAAATACTCTTTTTAAGAGTTAGATAAATTACATAAAATATATATGCTAAGTCAAAATAATAGTAGTTTCTGGATTAATTAAACAAACGGATTTGAGTTGAACATTAAATTAGTTTAATACTACAGATACAACCGGAGTTAATATCAGAGCAAATCATCAAAATTGGGCGACATATATTTTGCTAAATATTAGGAGTCAAAACCAACCGCTCGGCAGTAATTTTATTGCGCACTTGCTCGTAGGCGGTTATTACTTGAGTGAGTAGGTAATATCATGTCTGGCGTGAATACCCACAATCAAAACTTTAGGGAGTAGAGAATAAATTTAAAAGATACTCTTGTCAAACAGAAAAATATTTTGTTATGGCTAATTAATGAGACTTTATATAAGTAGCGATCGCGAAAGCGGACTGGAAGTCTATCGCTTCTAGTGGCAGAATAGTATTTGTTTCAAACAAGGGAGTTAATGCTGCAAAAATATGCTCACATTCAGTCACAGAAAAAGAACGATTTATTGCGTCATGGCTAACATTTTCTAGGTGATTTACTAAATTTGTGATGGTATAATTTGTATGATAATTGAGTAAATATTGGTATGGGTTGAAGAAGGAGTTAGGAGTCAGGAGGACCGAGTCAGGAGAGAAAATTGCATGGAGATAGGAGGGCGACCGGCCGCTCCGCGTCTACTAACCCCAAACAATTTTGAGCACTCCAGTTGACGGTGGGGTATTAAACCCATAAGGGAAATGATAAATGAACCTATCCCACTATTTTTTAAACCTTTAAATTGAGCTAATGCAAAAATCGTATTAGTGGCATAGACTCATATAGTTAAAATTCATATTGTTGGCTCAAATTAACAATAATATAATTCTATAATAATTAGAATTTTTGGGCAAAAATTATTTACATAGAGCAACACCTACAGAGCTTAGGAAAATAAACTATAGCCTTTCTCAGACTCATAAGGTAACCTTGTTCCTTGGTCTTATTTTACACAGTATAATAGAGAAAAATTGGCTGTATCTTACAACTATGATAATTGCTATATATTTAGTTTCTTTGCCTAAGTCCTGTAGATAAAAAACCTTTCAGAGTTACATTGAAATATTTTCATTAATAAATTGCAAACTACTATCCAGGGACTTCTTCACAGTTTTAATAGCATTTTCTAAAGGCATATTTTGAATTCTCTGATTCCAAGGTTCTACAGCAACAGGACCTTGATAGCCTTTTTGATGGAGTGCTTTGAGGAATTCTTTAACCTTTGTTACCTCAGTGGTAAAAGGTAATTCCCTCTCAAATTCAGGAATTGTGAATATATCATAACCAGGTAATCCATCATTTAATTCTACATAGAGTATATATTCTAAGTCTAAATGATGAATATCTAGTACACTTGCCCCACTATTTTGCCAGTGGTGAACATCAAGTTTAAAACCGGCGTATCCATATAAACCTGCACTGGCAATTAATGCACGAGTTCCATCTATTGTATGAATAAAGTCGTACTTTGTACTATGTCTAGTTTCAGTAGGACCAATAAACTCAAAGCCAATTTTAAGGCTATTTTCTGCTAAAATATTCTTCAGTTCGCGTAATCTATTACTGGTTTGAATAAATAGATCATTAAAGTTGATATCGTTGGCAAAAGGTGGTAGATAACATAATGTTAAATCACAGCCAATCTCTTTAGCTTGTTTAGCCTGTAATTCAAATTCAGGTAGCTTTTCTTCAAACTCTTTTTGACTACCGAATAAATTTACAGGAATGCCAAATGATACAGGTGTTAAATTAAACTCGTTGAGCAATTGTTTGCCTTGAGAAATGCTCAACGAATCAAGCGTAGTTAAGTCAATATTAATTCCTTTAAATTGATATTTATAGGCTAAATGGCAAATTTTAGCAAAATCATTGACAATTTGACCAATGTGTCCACAATGGTTTAAATTTCCAATCGGAGCAGTTAGATTTAATATGGGATACATTTTGTTTTATCCTAATTTTTATTCGCAGTGTTCACAGGAAGAAAGAATATCAAATAGTAAGTATACTTGTAATTAGCAACTAAGACTTTTGTTTGATTCACAATCCAATTTTTACTGATGTCACAAACAGCCTACTAATTAACCCAAAACTGACAATAGAAAAAACACCAGCAGCATAAAAAACTCCACTCATTCCCCATAGGGCAAAAGCAACTCCTGCTAATAACGGACCTAATGCTTGTCCGATAGATAAAACTGTAGCATTAACAGCCATAAAACCAGCCCGATAATCTTGAGGAGCTAATTTTCCTAATAATGCTTGAGTAGCAGGAAAACACATTCCATGAGCAGCTCCAAATAAAATACTAGGAATTACTAATAACCACATATTTTGTATAAATGGAGTAACTATTACTGCCAGAGTATAGAGGAGAAATGAAACCTTAATTAGGGTAAATTCTGATAGAGACTGAGGAAATAATGCTATCTGAGAAGAAACAAATGCTAAAGATAGCGCCATAGTTGCCAAAATAATTCCAATTTCCACATTAGAAGCTTTAAAAACATCTGCAGCTAACATCGGAATATAGGTAAAATAAGGACCGAATAGCAATATAAATAAAGCAACTACAGCAAACAATAATCCTACAACTTGGCGATTATTAACACTGTACCAAATATTTCTTACATATACTTTTAAGCGGAATTTTGGTGGCTTTTCAAACCGAGGTAATTCTAATAAAAAAATAACAGCAAGTACAATAGGAATTGCAGCTAATGGCAATAAAAAAGGATAGCGCCATCCCCATGTTGCCAACCCGCCACTAATTAAAGGATAAACTGCCAGACTCAGACCAATCATACTGGCGTTGAATGCCATTGCTGATGTCAGATTCTTGCTTGAATACAAATCGCTGATTAATGTCAGTGCTAAAGATTCTAAACTAGCAGCTCCCACGCCCTGAAGAAAGCGCAATTCTAACAATGTCCGAAAATTGGGAGCAAAACTACAAGCAACACCAGCAATGGCAAATAGCAGTAAAGAAGGAATCAGAATTTGTTTTCTACCGAAGCGATCTGCTAAAACTCCAGAGATGGGAGTTCCGATGGCGATAGGTACAACAAATGCTGTAATTACTAATCCCACTTTTTCCGCAGGAATTTGCAATTCTGATGCCATTGTTGGCAATACAGGTCCGATACTACTTGAACCCAAGACTGCCATCAATGTTATGCCAATGATGATTTGCAGATTTCTGTCTAAGTAAATTTTTTGACTGTGACTGAGAAAGTTACTGTTTTCCATTGCTTGACTTTCTTGATGAATGAATATTTAATACCAAATCCGCCTTAGTAAAAAGGTATTTAAAAAAGTCGAAAATTGTAGATTTGCTTGAGGTGCGAAACCCAACACCAGCAAGGCTTTATTGGCTTTATTCTTATCTTTGAGATAAGCTGCACTAACACTATCGTTCTACCTTTCCCGATATTTTTACGCGTGTCAGTCAACTAGCAAATACTTTTGGAGAGTTTTGAGTAGTGGTTTGTCTACTTAATGCGTCAAGATAATACGAGCGTCTTGCTCACGCACGGGAGCAGGATGATCCCACTACCCAACAATTGAATTTTGACAGACCACTAGAGTTTTATGCTAGACTAACAATTAACTCTACTCCTCCTTCAGGGATTCGTCCCTTATCCCACTAGAAACTTTTCTCAGATAGGGAAGAGGTTGTAGGGAAACAGGGGAAAAGGGAGTATTTCGACGATTAAATGCCCATAAAATCGTGATTTTTCTTCCTTTCCCTATTAAATTATCAATCTTGTTTCCCATCATTGCACTTATAAATAATCCTATGTTTTACTGAGGAGAAGTAGAGTTAAATTCCTTGAATTATGCAGTAGCAAGCACAGCTTTTTTGGTTGCTTTTTGGATGAATTTATCCAGAACTTTTTCGACCAATTTAATGTTAACTGTTGCCAAATAATCTCCTTCTGGGTTATAACATTGACCGATTTTTTCTAGGATAACAAACCGGATATCCTCCCCTGTTTTCTTATTATCTGCAATCATCGCCTCAAGTAAGAAATTAGTAGTGACATTCTCAGGCCAAGGATTATTAAATCCGAGTTTTTCTTCAATGAAGTGGTAATGCAAGTCAACATCTTTTTGTGAGATGAAGCCCATTTCTTTTGCAAGTTCGGCTGCTATTTTCATGCCGTATGAAACTGATTCTCCATGAGACATTTTTCCTTTTTGCAGCCATTCTAGTGCATGACCAAAGGTATGACCATACTCCAAAATAATGCCTAAGTGTTTTTCACTTGGGTCTTGCTTGAGTATTTCTAGTTTGGAGCAAATAATTTTATAAGCTAGGTCAGTTAACTGCTGGTCGGAAAAATCTAGTTCAGGATTGAGAGTTTTTTCCAAGTAATCTAAAAAGCTAGGTTCGGCAATAAAACCATTTTTTATCCCTTCAATAATTCCGCATCGCTTGGAAAAAGGTGGCTCTGTTTTAAGGTATTTTGTATCTGCCCAAATAAACAGAGGACTATGATAAAGACCAAAGTGATTTTTGCCAGTTAAACCATTAACAGCTTGTTTATTACTAAGGGTACTGTCAGTTTGACCAGTCATACTTGTTGAGATTTCAATAAACCGAATTCCACGGTAAATTAATCCGGCAACCAAACCAACAATATTTCCAACTGTTCCTCCACCAAAAGCAATTAATAGAGATTTTTTAGATATACCTTCGGCGATTAATGTTTCACATACTTCTTCTAATACTGGGAAATATTTACATTTCTCACCAGGAGGTACTATTTCCAGAAGACAGTGAAATTTGGCATTCAATTCGTGGAACACTTCCTCTCCGTAAAGTTCAAACAAATTTTGCTCTGTGAAGAAGAAGATTTTGTCGAAGTCATGTTTTGACAATTCGTTGACAAGATGTTCTTTGATATCGTATCCGAAATAAAATGGACTGGGTTTTTCTAGCTCTGTGCTGAGTTGAACAATTTTTCCTGGAGTCCATTCTTGTGTTGTATTGTAGTCCATGGTTAGTTCGCCTTTTTTTAGAGAGTGTTAACTGGCTTAATTTCTATAGTGAACTAATCAAAATAAAATGTCAGTAGATTAAATCTACAATTTTCTACAATACGCGCTCGCGCTCCAGTCTGGCCTTAATTTCACCAGCTAATTGTCTAGCTTGAGGATTGGGATTACCATCCTTGCTGCACCAGTGCCGAACAGTTTGAGATTGCACTCCCATCAGCTCGGCAAAATCATCTCTACTAAAGCCTTTCAAATTCTCCTGTAGCTCAAAGAGTAGTTGCACTGGGTGGTAGTCAGATACTTGTATCTTTGCTAAATTGAATATTGTTTTAGGCATTGTCTCAACTTCCTTTTTTTGGCAGCGTTGGTCGATTGATTAAATTGGCTAGTAATATTATGTCCGTGGTAGCTCTCTCAAACTTAGGGATAACTTATTAGAAATAAAACTCATTAAGCTCCATTGTGTTCCCAAGCTATTTGGACTTACATAAACCATTGTTTTGTGGCAATTTTCTACTTAACGCTTAGTTTAAAGCCTATAAAACTAATTAATATAGATTCTCAATATTTTTTTTAAATTCTCAATAAATCCGATAAGTTTGGGGTTTATTGAGAATAATCTGCGATCGCAAGTCAAACTATCACGAGCAGTTTTACTTGATAACCGACCACTCCAAATCAACCAAAAGTCTTACTAAAAGTAGATTTTTCCTTGGCAAGCTGAATAAATCCCAATCAGTCTAGAAACAAATTTTTGATAATTCTGTATAGCTCAATACTCTATGCCAATCTTATCAATTTATTGATATAGAATATTATTAAGCTTCTATTTTTTTTCACCGATAGGGGTAAAAATTAAAACACTTATCAGTTATCAGTTATCAGTTATCAGTTATCAGTTATCAGTTATCAACTCCCTTTGGTCGAGGCAAGAAGCAAAAGGCATTCATGAATGCATTAGACATAGGCGTGGAAAATAAATAAACCTTTTATTTAACCATTGATTATGACATTTACAAGATGTCTAGAGCAACTAAAGAAAGAAAAATTAACCCTAAAAAATCCTTTTGCGTGCCTTTTTCCTAAAAATATCTTACCAGATGAGCTGTTATTTCAAGAGCTATTGCCTACTCCTGCAAAAAATCTATAAAGAACAATTCCCCATTTTTAGCTTTTTTCAGCCCCTTTTCCAGTTTTAGCGAAATAGATACCGAACATAATCATTATAAAAGCTAGACAATTAACTATTTCCAAATTTTATGCAAATATAATCCAAGCTAAAATAGCTGTAATAAAGGTTTCTAAGAGCATAAATATGGTTACAAATCCAGAGGAAAATAGAAGGATTGAATCTTGACCAAAAAGCCTTGATCATAAACACTTGCCTTTGTTTTGCTACATCAACCATGCTCTGCACCTGTTTTTCGTTGACAGCTAAAGGCTTTTCACACAAAAGCTTAATGGCAAGAGCTTGTGCAGACACCAGGGTTGGTTTGGGAGCTTAGGATTCCGCCTGATGTTTGCTAAAGCGCAAAAATATAGACTATCCTAGACAAATATGTACAAAATGTCTAGGCTATGAAACCACAAGAATTTGCAGAAAGATTAGGAATTAGCGTCAAAACAAGTGCAGGGTTGGGACAACTGTGGAAAGTTAAAAACCAAACGCACAAGATCAAATCACCGCTACTATACAGAAGAAGATTTAGCAGTAGCCAGAGGATTATCTCAACCTACAAAACGCAAAGTAGTAGTTTATTGTCGAGTATCATCAGCTAAACAAAAAAATGAACTACAAAACCAAAAAGAGGCTATGGAACAATTTTGTTTAGCTAAGGGTTTGTGTGTCGATCAGTGGGTTTGTGAAATAGGTGCTGAAGAGTCTAACGATCTCCTATCTAAAATCTCAGACTTCGAGTATCACTGAGCCTCATGCTGCAAGCGTAAATCCCCTTAAAAAGTTGACATTTTGTAGATTTCAACCATCAGCAATAAGTAATTCTTCCCTCTTTTGAGCTAAAATGTATCGAAAACTTTTTGTAGACACCGTCGAGACTGTGGGGTGACTCACTGAAGTTAAATAATTAGACAAAGTTAGACATAAATCTACATTTGCTGTGAAACTTAACCTTGATATAATCCCTTAAAATCATGTATTTAGCCGTCTCATTTTTATTTGAAACGACTATATAACATTAACCTTTGACATAAAAATCTCTAGTACCCTTAGCATTAATCGCCTCTCCCAATCTATTTAACCCATGCACATAAGCAGCAGTTCGCATAGAAATAGATAACTCTTGAGATATTTGCCAAATTTGCTCTGTTTCTGTCACTATTTTTTCTTTCAAGCGTTGATTAACTTCATCCAAAGTCCAATACAAACCACTGCGATTTTGCACCCATTCAAAATAACTTACCGTTACCCCACCAGCATTAATCAAAATATCAGGAAATACATGAATTCCGCGCTCTTCTAAAACTATATCTGCAGCAGAAGTTGTCGGACCATTTGCAGCTTCAAAGATAAATTTTGCTTTAATATCTTTGACATTTTCCTCAGTAATTTGATTTTCCATAGCAGCAGGAATTAATATATCAACATCCATTGCCAAAAGTTCTTCATTAGTCAAAACTTTATGCTCAACAATATTACAAACAGTACCCTTACAATAAACAGCTTGAATACCCTTATTAGACTCTTTATATTGACGAATACTCGGAATATCTAAACCCTGTGGAGAATAAATACCACCCTGAGAATCACTAACAGCAACCACCTTATAACCAGCTTGACAAAGTAACTCGGCCAAAACAGCTCCAACATTACCAAATCCCTGTACAGCAACTGTAGTTTTTTCTGGTATATATTCAAACTTTGGCATGATAGTTTCAATGGCAAAAAAAGCACCCATTGCCGTTGCCGAATCTCTGCCCAAACTCCCACCAATAGTAACAGGTTTACCCGTAATAACTGCCGGACTTAATTGTCTGCGAATAATACTGTACTGGTCCATCATCCAACCCATAATCATCGGGTTAGTATACATATCTGGCGCAGGTATATCCACATTCGGACCGATAAAATCAGCGATCGCGTCAATATATCCGCGACTCAAACGCTCCAATTCCATCCGAGATAACTCTTTAGCATTAACAGTAATTCCACCCTTAGCTCCACCAAAAGGTAAATTCACAACTGCACATTTAAAAGTCATCCAAAATGCCAAAGATTTAACCTCATCAATAGACACATTCGGATGATAACGAATACCACCTTTTGTCGGGCCTCTAGTATCATCATAACGAACTCGATAACCTTGAAAAACTCGTAACGAACCATCATCCATTCGGACAGGAATTGAAACAATTAAACTAGCTTTAGGATATTTGAGGCGTTCTTTTGTATCTTCTGAAAGAGAGACATATTTTAAAGCTCTTTCTAACCTACGACTAGCATCAGCAAATAAAGAATCTGACATAAATACCTATTTTTATCAATAAAATATGTTGGTATTTAGATCATAAATCTCTTTCTTCACAGTAATGATTAAGAAAAATAAAGGGCAAGTAATTAAGGTTTGCTGAAAAAGTATTTTTTTAGGGGGAGTGGGCTAGGAGTCAGTCCTCATGAGTCAGCAGCAATGGGGAAGTAAAGAGGAACTTGGAGGAATAATTGTCTCTTGATTTTTTCCCCTAGGTTTGCTCAAAAAGTGAGTTTTTTGAGCTTTTTGGAGCGAAAAGTTTGCACTTTTTTCACTTCAAAAAGGCTTTAGCCTTTATCTGTAAATACTTTTAGAGTTAATCAGCAAGCCTTAATTAAATCTGTAGGGTAGGCAAAGATTTTCCCACCCTACTTTCTGTTATATAAAATCCGGTTATACAGTTATCGTACTTACTATCTCCACTCAATACAGAACTTCTGCCGGAATACCCCTACTAATTCCCATCTTCAAATCCTTCCTTTATACTGACTCCTGTAGGTCGCCAGTCCGACGGCTACCCTACCTGATGAGGTGACTCCTGACTTCTAAATCATACGATAACTAATTATCCGGATTCTAATTAGTTAAAAGTTAGTTAAAACCTACATTCCGCACTTCATAATGTAGTATGAAACTAGGAGTCAGGAGTACCGAGTCAGGAGTACCGAGTCAGGAGTACCGAGGAAATCATAGTGGTAACTTATGAGTCAACAATTAAATAAGTGTTTATCCTTAACTAGCTATTAGCTTTCAGCATTTAGCTGTCAGCGCTCAAATTTGAGGGTAATAGTCCCCCACTATATTTGAAAAAGCGCGTGGTGCGTGGTTCTTGGGGGGGGGATTTGAATACCCCATTATACACGCAGCGCGAAGCTGATTGCTAATAGCTGAGTGCTGAGTGCTACTTCAATATTTTCCTAAGAATTTGACAAATGAGAAAGGTAAATGAAGATGATTTATATAGTATAAATACCTAACCAGCTACGGAACCAGCTACGGATTTTTATACTACTTTTAATGTGACAATTTGACGTGCGGAATGTGGGTTAAAAGTTAATTATTTTTTACTCTTGAAGTCTTAAAGACTGAAGAGTTGCTTTCAAACAAATATTATTCAAATATTACTTTTTATGGATGAAATACCTCGTTGTGGGGATTCCTAGCGGCCATCAAGAAAGAAAATATAAGATAGAAGTAATCACCCTGTCTCTAGTAATTTATGGTAGAAGTTCTCGCAGCTTTGTCTGCATCAGCCGCTGCAGGTATCAGAATTGCCCTACCCCTACTCGTAATCGGTTTGTTGCAAAACGACTTATGGTCAAAAGTTCCTCTTTTGTCCAATATTTCCCCCCAAATAGTAGTGGGAGTTTTGGTGAGTTGGTCTTTATTTGAGATATTTGCCTCAAAACAGTTATTGGGCCAACGCATTCTCAATTTAGTCCAACTCTTATTCAGCCCCATAGTAGGAACAATAATGAGTATGGTGATCGCCGAAGCTACTCAATTGGAGGGTTGGTTAATTATACTTATGGGAGTAGTAGGGGGTTTACTTGCCTTAGTGCTGCAACTAGTTCAGGTGGGATGGTTTTATCGCTGGCGTGGTTTGCCAGTGTGGATGCTGTTATCTCAAGATATTCTCTGCATTTGCCTAGTGATTTTTGCCTTTGACGCACCCCAACAAGGAGGATTAATTGCCTTACTATTGTTATGGTTAGCCATTCGTAGTTATCAAGATTGGTATCGATGGTATAAAGGGCAGACAAATTAACATCCTCCCCTGCCTATTAGTATTTAGGCTCTCATGGACATCAAAAGCGTAAATGTTGCTCTTGTGCAAGAAACGGCTCTTTTGTTAGGGAATATCCTCTAAAGGAGGCAAAAAGTAGGAACGGGAATTCCTAAACCGTGCTATGCACCGCTGCGCTAACACAATTTAGTTTCCTGTTTCATTCACCGTAACCTACACTTCAACTGTAGTTGATATGTTTGGTGACTTATATCATGTCCGGTTGAATAGTTATAAATCAGGGAATAGGGAGTAGGGAGAATAAAGATATTTGCCCTGCACGAGACAGTTTGGGTTTTTTTCCAAAAAGCTATTATCTGGACATGATATTACACACAGAGAGTACATAGGCTTTCGACCAACTTCATAATCCCGATTTTGTGTGAGCCCTAAACCTAATTTTAAAGGTGCTTTTCTGAGAATTTAGTTTGCCCTAAAAGTAGAATTTTTACAGTAAACCAGCGAAGTGCAAGGGGCCATAGCCAGTAATCAACTCCATTAATAAAGCCATAAAGCCAAGCATTGCTAACCGTCCATTCCAAACCTCTGCTGTAGTAGTCAAGCCCCACTGCCATCGTTCTTGAGGATACATTTTGATGATTTTTTTCATCTTGATAGCATCAGAAAAATCACGACTCGGAGCATCTAAAGCTTCAACAACCAAATCTGCTAAATCATTGATAAATACTGGGTGAGTATTTAAAGCAGGCACTCGGTAAAAATTACTAATTCCGGCTTTTTCTGCCACTTCACGATATTCCATATCAATTTCTTGCAGAGTCTCAATATGTTCGGAAACAAAGCTAATAGGAACAACTAGTAAATCTTTTACCCCATTATCTGCCAATTCTTGAATGGCTTCTTCTGTGTAAGGTTTCAACCATTCCACCGGACCGACTCGGCTCTGATAGGCTAGGGTATGAGAATTTGAGCGATTTAGAGCTTTCATTATTCTATCTACACAGTCTTCAATTTCTGCCTGATAGGGGTCTCCTGCTTCTTCAACGTAGCTTACAGGTACACCATGAGCGCTGAAAAAGATATGTACTTGGTCTGAGTTTGGACAATGGTCTAATTCTTGAGCAATTAATTCTGCCATTGCCTGAATGTATCCTGGTCGCTGATACCAAGAGGGAATGACTGTGTAGTCTATCTGTTGTAGTTGTGGGTCTTGTTGCCAAAGTTTATCAAGGAGTCGGAAGCTCGAACCGCTTGTGCTGATAGAATATTGAGGATAAAGTGGCAGGATTACTAATTTTTCTATTTGGTCGCGCTTAATTCTAGTGAGTGCTTCTTCTGTAAAAGGATGCCAGTAACGCATTCCTACATAAGGTTGAGCCACTAAGCCTTTTTGTTCTAACTGTTTTTGGATTGCCAGAGCTTGCTGTTCTGTAATCGATCTTAATGGAGAGCCACCACCAATTTCTTTATAATTGTCTTGAGACTTTTGAAAGCGGAGAGTAGAAATTAGCCATGCCAAAGGTTTCTGTAACCAAGGAAACGGCAAGCGAATAATTTCTGGGTCAGAAAATAAATTGAAGAGAAAGGGGCGGACATCTTCTAGTTGTTCTGGCCCACCTAAGTTAAGCAGTAAAACTCCTACGCGACTCATTGTATTTACAAGGCTCCCATTTTAATATTTGTTACTATATTTAACATAATTATATTTTCTTAAGAATATACAGTCAACTGTAGGCCCAAATCTATCTAACGAATTATTTGGCATTAAAGCTCTACCCTAAATTAATAGTAAAGTATTAAGTCTAATTATTAAAAAAATCTTACACTTTTGACTTTTGCGTCCTGCCTTTTGACTCATTAATGCCATGGCAACAATTTTAAGAGACTGGAGTTATAGATATCAATGGTTATATGACGGTATTTCCCGTTTAGCAGCTCTGAGTGTTGGGGGAGAAACTCGCTTTCGTCAACTAGCTTTACAAGGTTTAACTATTGAGCCAGATACTAAGGTACTTGACCTTTGTTGTGGTAGTGGTCAAGCTACTAATTTTCTGGTTCAATACTCTCAAAATGTGACGGGATTAGATGCTTCACCTCTATCAATCAAAAGAGCTAAACAAAATGTGCCTTCTGCTGAATATGTTGAGGCGTTTGCTGAGGATATGCCATTTTCAAATAATCAATTTGATTTAGTACATACCAGTGCTGCTTTACATGAAATGAACTCAGAACAATTACAACAAATTATAGAAGAAGTTTATCGCATTCTCAAGCCTGGGGGAATTTTTACTTTTGTAGATTTTCATCGTCCGACAAATCTTTTGTTTTGGCCTGGGTTGGCAATGTTTTTATGGTTATTTGAAACTGAAACTGCTTGGCAATTAATTAATACAAATTTATTAGATTTATTAAAAGAAATAGGGTTTAATTTAGTTGAGATTAACTCACCTAAACCTATTTTATATGCTGGTGGTAGTCTTCAGGTAATTCAGGTGAAAAAATGATTCAATTAATAATTGGGTATGGCTGAATAAAAGTATGATTTTAGTCCCTATTTTACAAAGGTTTAATGTAAAAATACAACTCTAAAAGCTGATTATTTACTAAAAATTTTATTCTCTCTAAGCTTTTATAGAAGCCATTCTATATCTATAATAATTACCATAGTCAAGTCTTTTCAGCATCAATTTTGAGGAAAAATCTGCATTGCCTCTCCCCAGATATTCCCTCTTTCCTCTGCTCTCCTGACTTCTGTCTCCCGAAATTTGTCTCCTGACTCGGTGACTCCTAGCTAAAAAAATTTAATATTGACAAAGATACGTTTAGGGGTTCTATATAGCAATATGAAATGATTCGTGAAAAATCTATGGTTTTAGGAAGTAGGGAGTAGGCAAAAAATATTCACCCAATAGCTGTACTACATTAACCTGGAATATGCTGTAAAATTTATCAAAATCTTATCCCTTTTCCATGTTATCTATTCCCTAATTATCAGAGTTTTTTCACAACCAAAATACGATTGCTATAGCGCTAATAATTAAGGCTAGGATATTTCCATGTTCCCTACTTTTAAATCCCAAAAATTATTGTTATAAGCCAAAAACGTACTGCTATATAGCAATCCTATTTCAGTTATAAATTTTTGGTGGTGGTAGGTGTTAGGTATTAGGTGGTAGGTAGAAGACAAAATAAATACATCTAAATTTTTCACAAATCATTTAGGATTGCTATATATAAAAAATATGAAAATGCCAAAACCAAAAGTTGAACAATGAATAGAAAACGTTTAAGTTGGTTTGAACCTGGTAAATCATTTCAATACATTAGCGAATGGCTAGAAAAAGCTAAAAAGAAAATTCGGATTGCTACAGGTTTTTTTACTATCAAAGGATGGAATTTAATCCGTCGTTATACTACAGATAAACAAACCTGTCTTTTGGTGGGTTTAGACGAGCCAGGGGAAGAAAGAGCAAGAATGGCTATTATTCAAGAAATAATGCGAGATTTACGGACAGGATTAGATAAAGATAGAAGGCAAGCAGTTATTGACCTTGTAGAAAAAATACAATCTTGTCAATTTGAAATTGTTGACGCTAGAGCAGCAGACCATCACAACAAACTTTATATTTCCGATCGAGAAGCAGCAATTCAAACCTCCTCAAATTTAACAGGAAAAGGTCTTACGGAGCAAGTTGAAGGTGGTAATGTTATTAGTAATCAAAGTGAAATTGCTGATTTAGTTAAAGAATTTGACAATTACTTTATTAATGCTCAAGATTTAACTAAAGAACTTCTTGATATTTTATTGAAATGGTTATAATTTGAGACACCTTGCGACATTTATCTGAAAACCATGTTGGCTTTTGAAAATCTACAACCTCTTAAAACTCGTTACACAAAAAAACCAGTTTCTTATCAAATTGATATGATTGCCCAAACATTACGGCAAATGCGAGACTTTAATGGTTCAATGATAGTCGCATCAATTGGATTAGGAAAAACTGTTGTTGCTGTTCATGTAGCTATACATTTAAAAGAAGAAGATTTAATTGATAATTTGATGATTGTAGGACCGAAGGCAGTTTCTAGTAATTGGCAAAAAGAAATGCGAGAAGCAGGAATTTATTGTGAATTTTTTGTGCAAAAGATATTTGATAAGAAAAGTTCTGAACAAGCCAAAAGACTAAAGGTATTTGAAGAAATTTTAGAAGAGCTTGAACAGCAACGTTGGTTACTAATTATTGATGAGAGCCACGAATTCAGAAACCGTCATAAACAAAACTTGTTTAATATGATCAAAAATCCTCCAGAACGAAAGGCTTTTACTAGACTTAGAAAGTTAGTAAAAAAGGATAATGTTAAAGTTTTACTTCTGAGAGGTTCTCCTTATGCTAAAGACATTAAAAATATTAATAACCAACTCTATCTTCTCCCTCATACAGCTAATAATCCCCATGAATTTGACTATTTTTTGAATATTTTGTCAGAGCAGAGAGATTTATTTCCTGAAGAAACTAAAAGAGTAAAAGTTTGGTCTGTTGAAAACACAGACGAATTTATAGAACTTCCAGTAGTAAGTCAATTAACAACTCCTCACGTTGCTAAATATTATGGTCAAGAAGATGAACAAGGAACTTATATTAATTTCGGTAATGAAAAACGCTATATCCCTCAGATTGTTCTTCACAGTATCAATTTTCCACTAATTTTTGAAGCAGAATTAACTGCAGCCATAACCCAAGGATATTTCAAAGTTAATTCTAGAAATCCTACGTTTAAAGATGTATTTAACAAATTAGTTAAAGTTTCTTGGGCAAGTTCGCTCTTAGCACTTAGAGGAACATTAGAAAGTATTGCTGATACTCCTGGAGGGAAAAATAGTTATGAACTTAATAAGCTAAAATTTACAGTCCCTCGTGAACAGCGAGAATAATTTTTAGCACCAATTATTACTAAGCTGAAAAATTTTAATTATAGTAGTGATATTAAATTTATTGCTTTGTCAAAGATTCTTGAAAAAGCAGTAGAAAATCAGCAAAAAGTTATCATATTTTTTGAAAGAAGACCAACGGTTGTTTATCTATATCGAGAACTAGAATCAAAATTTCCTAATTTAAGGATTGCAGCTACTGTTGAAGAAAGCGAAAGCGAAGAAAAGTTCAAGATGAAAGAAAGTCAAGAAATTGAAGATATGATTAACAAATTCTCTCCTATTGCCAACAAAAAAGATGATCGAGATTCAGAAACTTATGACATTTTTATTTCTACAGATGCTCATGGTGTGGGTGTAAATATGCAAGATGCTTCAGTAGTAATTAACTATGATATTGACTGGACTCCTATAGGTCCAGTGCAAAGAGCAGGAAGAATTTTACGTTTCTGGCATTTGCCTCGTACTGTTGAAATTTACACTTTTGTACCAACACTTATTAATGAATATCAACTAAATCCAATTAAGGATGATTTAGTCGAAATTCAAAAGCGATGGAAAAATTTAATATCTCGTCATCAGGAATCAAGAAAATTGATTGATTTACCTGTTTTAACTACAGAAACTACCCAACAAGTAAATGTTTCGGAAATGGCATCTCAAGTTACGATTGAATCTGGAGAAATAGATTTGAATGCTCTGGCAAATTTAGAAATTTCTCCTGATTATCAACATACTGCTAAACTACAGCAAAATCGAAATTACGCTGAGACTTTGGGAGATGATTTAATTAGTAGCAAATTATCTTCAGATAAAGAACCTTTACTTTATATGCTAATGTTTGGTCAAAATAAATATCATGGTATTTTTTACAATCCTAATACTAATAAATTAACTGAGCCTGAAATCGTCACAGTCTTAAATAAAATTGCTTGTGATGAAAATACCCCAATTGCTCATGTTAATTACGATAAAATAGAAGCTCTGATCAATATTTTTCTTGAGCTTTGGTGTGAGAAAAATCACGTTTCTCCAGATGATGTTGAGCGAGTTTGTTCCTTATATCTCAAACCAGAAGCTGAAGAAGATAATTTAAGAGAATTACTATTAAAAAATCAATCCAACTAATCAGTTAGATTGCTCAAAATTTTGGATACTTTTTCTTCAATTAAACGTGAATTAAATAAAGATGACTAATCAAGTTTTAATCATAGGTGGATACGGAAGAATCGGCTCTAGTGTGGCAAAAGACCTAGCTACTTATACTAATTCAGAAATTACTATTACAGGACGTAAGTCAGGGGCAACTACAACAGAATTGTCTATTCCTGGAATTAAATATTTAGCTCTGGATTTAGCAGACAAGGAAAATGTTAGAAATGTAATTAATTCTTATAGTAAATCCCCCTCAAATATAATTATTCATTGTGCAGGGCCTTTTCATAACCGAGATGGTAATGTGCTTAAAAGTTGCATTGAAGCAGGTGTTAATTATGTCGATCTTAGCGACCATCGAGGGTTTACTCGTCACGCTTTAAGTTATTCAGAAGCTGCCAAATCTACTGGAATTACAGCTATTATTAATACTGGTATTTTTCCGGGTATTTCTAATAGTTTAGTTCGCCAATGTGTAGAACAATTTGATGAAGCAGAAGAGATTCATTTAAGTTATGTAGTTGGCGGGTCTGGGGGAGCAGGTGTGACGGTCATGCGAACTACCTTTTTGGGTTTACAAAATTCATTTGAGGTGTGGAAAAATGGCAGGTGGGAATTTGTAAAGCCTTATAGCGATCGCGAAATTGTAGAATTTCCTCTTCCTTATGGAAAAGTCGGAGTTTACTGGTTTGATATGCCAGAATGTTTCACTTTACCTACGTCTTTTCCGGTGCAAAGTGTCACTACAAAATTTGGTTCATTTCCTGATTTTTATAATCATCTGACTTGGATAACTGCTCATTTATTTCCTGACAGTTGGTTAAAAAATGCAAAGGCAGTAGAATTTCTGTCTCAAGTTAGTTATAAAATGACTCAAGTAACGGATAAATTTAGCGGTACTGGAGTAGCAGTTAAATCAAAAGTTACTGGTAGTAAATCTGGTAAACAATCAGATTTCTATTCGACTATAGTGCATGAAGATGCTGCAACTGCTACAGGTATTGGTACTGGTAGTATTGCTGAATTAATATTATCAGGAAAGCTGAATAAACCAGGTGTTTGGGCGGTGGAAAATAGTTTATCTACGGATTTGTTTGAGGAAGTAATGAAGAAGAGAAACTTTGTCAAATTTTGTAGTGAGGATTCTGTGGTTTATCAACTGGAAAGTTGAGGGAATTTTCCTATGATTAATATTGTTATAAATTCAGTAGCCAGCAAAGCTAATTTCTAGAAATATGTATATCGACTTTAACAAGTATGACTATGCCTTAACAGATGAGAGTCAAAGAAGTGCATATATAGAGAGAGATAAAGCAGCATATAGAGAAATTCTTCTAGAATGGTTCAATAGTAAGATTGATGAGATTGTTGAAAGAAAGTGGTTAATTGAAGATATTCAATATTTAGTATCCGTAAGCGATTTTATCAAACTTTTAAAAGAAGCAGAAAATTTATTTGAGCTTGGTTTTTATACTGGCTGTATTGCACTTACAAGTACTTCTGCTGAAGATTTCACCAAATTTTTAGCTACTAAATTGGGAGTTAATAAATTACTTTCTCAAACTCAGTTTAATAGAATAAAAACTCTAAAAAACGAATGTCTTATGACAGAAGATATTCACGATAGCCTAGATGTAATAAGAAAAATTAGAAATGATTGTCTGCACTACAATGAAGACTTCAAAAAAAAGGCTAATAATGAGTTAAAAAGTGATGCTATAGAGGTCTTAAACTCATTCAAGAAGATAGTAAAGGAGCTCATTGGTGAATTTCCGTCAACACCAGAACTAGCGTTTGATAATTTTACTAAAGTTACAAAAGAAGCAGTAAAGCAGTCTATATCGGAGAATAATGAGTCTGTTAAAAACTTTGAGGACATGAATTTAAAGCTTAGAAATGCGGCTTCAATTCTGCTTGGAATGCCTATAGCTTTTCATCCAGATATAAAAATAGTCATTTTTTCAGGATTTTATAAAGTGTTGGAAATCGATCTGGACATTAACCCTCCAGAAATTACCCTTGAAGATTTAAGTAACAGCTTACCAGTTATTGTGGATTTGCAAGAAGAAGACAAACAACTTTTAGAAAAGGAAGGAATTCAAGAAGGTGATATTATTCAGGCAAGAATTAAATCGGAAGTAAGCAAAACTGGTCAGACAGCAGCTTGGAAGTTTCTACACCTACGCAAGATGTGAACTATGAATCAGAAAAAACTGCCTAACTGAACAACATAAAAGGCGTTCCTGAATCAAAGGATGAATCTTTTGCAGCAGGTAAACCTAATCTTTTACTTCTTCTTTCTCCAAGCCTACAATTTATCCCGCAAATATGCAACGCCACATAAAATGTGTATATTTAATATACATTTATACCGTAAATTAGTGGATTAGGTCATTAGTTTAATTCTAGTTTATTAGCATTTATAGTTAGTTGAAGTGTGAATATTCTAGGAGTTATAAATTCTATAGCAGGAAAAGGGATGCTTAGGACATTTTTTATTCCCTGTTACCTATTTCCCCTTTCGTTTTACCTTTGACTGTTGTCCTAACCAACTACTTCTTTGATATATACACTAACTGCAAACTAATTACCGTAACTTCTGCTATTGCTATATATAAATTGTCTTAGAGATTTGGCGTTCAAATTAACCAATAAATTATCATCATGTCAACAACAAAACTATCAGTTAGAGCTACCGATATTTCTGAATATATTCGTTATCAATCATGCGCTCGTCGATTTCAGTTAAAATATAATGATTATGAACTTGCCAAAAAAGATATTCCATTTTCTAACTTAATTTTTGCTACTTCCTTAGATCCAGTGCTTGAAGAGGAAGGTCGAAGAAGAGAGAATGAATGGGAAACTTCGCTGCAAAAAGATGGCTTTCTTAAGTTAAGCAAAATAAGTCAGACATCTGAAGAAAAAACAGAAGGAACAAGCTGGAATGACTTTGTTGAAAAAGTAGAAAATTTGCCAGAAAAAGAGAAAGCTTATGGACGAGAAATTTCTATAGAAGGATATCTTGGAGAATTTAATATTTATGGACAAATTGACTTTGTAGTTTTGCTCTGGGAAAATGATGAACCAAAACTACGATTAGTTGAAGGTAAAGCATCTCGAAAAGACCGGACTTATCATCAAGTACAAGTTGGTTTATATCGTATGCTTGTACGTCAATTAATAGGAGAAAATTCTCTCAATATCTGTGGGATAAAACTCAAACCATAAAATATAGAATGTGTTGTGGTTCGGATTGATGAAAATACTAATAAAAGTCAAGATATTATTGAATCAAAAGCTTTAAAATTGGAGATAATAGAAGCTGATATTAATCGTCTCTTAGCATCTGATGGGATGTTAAAGCGGATAGTTAAAACGGACTTATCTGATTTAGATTATCAGCTAGACCAAAAATGTAGTGACTGTACATTAAGCGTTCATTGTCTAGCTGAAAGTGCCAGAGAAAAACGCTTAGAACTATTGGGCATAGATTCATCAATTGTTAATATATTGCATAATGCAGGTATAAAGACTCTTGATGATTTATCTGAATTAGATTTAGAAGGAAATCAAGCTGATAAAATTCAACAAGATATAAGTTTTACTGAGAATTTAGAGCTTCTTCAATTAAAAGCAAAAACCCGTAGGCGTACCCTTTCTGATGGAAATTCTAATCCAGATACCTATGAAGTAGAACAACTGCCAAAATATTCAGCTCAAAGTCAACTTCCCAAACATATAATTAATGGGGAAAGCCTGATTCGAGTCTATCTTACTGTTGAATATGATTATGTTGAAAATAGAATAGGTGCCTTGGCAGCTCATGTTACTAAAAGTCTGGGAAAATTAGACCCAAAATACCTACAAAATGAAAATGGTAAATGGCAACCAGACCCGAAAATAAAGGAATATATAGAAGCAGGAAAAGATGAAAATAATAAACCTATTTACCAAGAAAAAGAACTGGAAGGTAAAGATGTAATTAAATTCAAAACATCGGCATGGATGGGAGAATATAAAGAAGACAATGGTTCAGAAAAAGAGTTAATACAAGGATTTTTATTAGAATTAGTTGATACTATTGCCTAAGTTGCAGAAACAGAAGAAGCTCCCATTCATTTTTATGTTTGGTCACGTCAGGAAATGACCCAATTAATTGAAGGTTGTTCTCGTGTTAGTTCTCAACTTCTCAGTAATTTACGAGAGTTACTTGGTTGCCGAGAAAGTTTAGAACAACTAATTTATTCTTGTCTTTATGATGAAGTAGATCGTCGTTATGCTTTGGGGTGGACAGGGAGACATTTAGTAGTTGTAACTTCTCTTAAATGGTTTGGCAGACGTTATCATTGGCGACGCAAGATTAACGGAAAAATTGTTGATTTAGATAGAGCTTTTTCTCAAGATATATTTGACTTTCAAACTAATTTAGAGATAGATAGTAATAATCAATGGGCTACCTCAAAATCAAATACTGACAATATTAGTAAACATCCCTTTGAAGTTAGACTAAGATATTTTAATTCTTTTAGTGCAGCTTATTGGCGTGCTTATTGGCGAAAACTTCCTAACCTTAATGACTCAAATTTTAAAGCCAAATTAAAAAAATCTATTGAAAGTTATAATCAAGCACAAATACCAAATTATTTAAAAGAATATTTTCGCGCTCGTACTCATGCTATTAGGTGGGTTGAAGAGGGAATTAGATTTAAAAATCCAGAGATAATAAAAGAATCTTTGACTATTGCTAATTTACCAGATTTTAATTTAGGTGTAGATAATGCTGCTCAAGCAGGTATAGATTTTCTCCGTTTAGACCAGCACATTAAAGTAACAAATTGGATTGCAAATAATTTAGTTCCACCCATCTATCGTATTTCTTTAGGCCGAACAATACCTATTAAAAATATAGAGTCATATAATAATAAGTTAACAGCAGAAATTAATCTTGCTCCATATAATATTACTCCCGAACTTTTACAAGGTAACTGTACCATTAATGTAGGTTCTTTTGTTAGGCTTAGTCCCTGTACTGAAAATCCATATCAAGGTCAAACAATAAATCAACTTTTGCGTGGTTGAAGTACCTGTATAGTAAATGAAATAAATTGGGATACTAAACAGATAGAACTATCTCCTATTTTTAGCAAGTCTGATAGGTATAAGTTATTTAGTAATTCTTATAGTAATAGAAATCAAGAACAAATTTTTCCAAATGCTACTCTTGATGAAAGTCCCTCAGATTTTATAGCTGGAAGAGTTGATGATAAATTACAGAATACTCAAGGAAATCATGTTTGTCGATGGTTAGCTCCAGAAAATCCTCAAATTCCCCCACAAGTTACTCCTTCAGAAAATGATTTAGAAAAATATCAAAACTTTCTTAACTCTTTACCATTAGCAAATAATAAAAAGCTAGATGATAAGCAAATAGAAGCAATAATAAATGGATTAAAAACTAGAATTCAACTTTTACAAGGTCCACCAGGTACAGGTAAAACAGAAACAACAGCGATCGCTACTTTTTTAAGAATTTTGGCACGAAGTTCTCCTAGAGATATTGTTCTTATTACTGCCCATACTCATAAAGCTGTAGATGAATTACTCTTACGTCTAGATCGCCTTTTACCTATTTTGAATCAACACGCTACTAATCTAAACTTAAACTTATCATCAATTCAACTGAGCAGAGTCGATCCTAAAAACAAAGAGGATTTTCAAAATACGAATGTTAATTCTTTTTCTTCTAAACCTTGTGTCAATGATGTTAATCAAATGCGTAAAAATAGAGTTTTAGTAATTGGAGGAACAACCAATGCTATTTTGAAAATGGTTAATGAATTAAATGAACGAAAGACTTTTTCAAAAGATTATCCCCAAGGTTTTCAAACAAGAACTTTTATTGTTGATGAAGCAAGTATGATGGTATTTCCTCACTTTCTTGCACTAGCAACATTAGTCAAAAATGATGGTGAAATAATGTTAGCTGGAGACCATCGACAACTTGCTCCTATTATTACCCATGATTGGGAAAATGAAGACCGCCCTCCCGTGGTATTTTACCAACCTTATGTTAGTGCATATCAGGCTATTCAAAACTTAAAAGAAAACTCAGACATTGAAATTCCTAATGAATCAATCTTATGTTCCGCTTTGAATTTTACCTTCCGTTTACCGCCAGTTATTCGTGAACTTATTGCACGTCTTTATAGTAAGTTAGATAATATTGAATTACGAGGCAAAGAAAAAGAGGCAAATTTAGAAGAAAACCAAATAAAAGGAACTTGGGAAAAACTTTTACAAGGAAATAGAGGTCTTTATCTTGTTCTTCATTCTGAGCGTAAGTCAAGCAGATTCCACAACTGATTCAAGAGGCTGGGTGTCAACTGTTGTATTTACCTCCTTATTCACCCCATCTCAACCCCACCCCCACCCTTAAAATGTTGGTCTTGGCTTAAAAGTCCCATTCGTCACCAACTCAAACGATTTGATTGTTTGCGAGATGCGATTGAGTCGGTTCTGCCAGCCGTGTCCTCA
>JBARXI010000466.1:0-7844 GCA_049647275.1 Microcoleaceae cyanobacterium | reverse complement strand
CTGTTTCCCTTATTCCTAATTCCCTAATTTCCTGTTTCCCTTATTCCTAATTCCCTAATTTCCTAATTCCCTAATTTCCTAATTCCCTAATTTCCTAATTTCCTAATTTCCTAATTCCCTAATTCCCTAATTTCCTAATTTCCTGTTTCCCTTATTCCTAATTTCCTAATTTCCTGTTTCCCTTATTCCTAATTCCCTAATTTCCTAATTCCCTAATTCCCTAATTTCCTAATTCCCTAATTCCCTAATTCCTTATTTCCTGTTTCCCTAATTCCTTATTTCCTGTTTCCTGTTTCCTGTTTTCCCCAAATTCTGTACCTCATCAACTGGAAAAGTGCTGTATTATTTTTCATGTGATTTTAAAATTAACGCCGGAATTCTGTCCGCTCTATATAATAAATTCTCAAACTAGGTTCACCTTCTACTAATTCATTAAATTGGTCTACTATACTTTTCGCATAAGGAGTTGCTAAGTGCTTATCAAGGGAGGCTCTACTTTTCCACTCTTCAAAAAATATAAATGAGTTAGGATAAGTGACTTCTTCATAAACATTATAGCTGAGATTACCTGGTTCACTTCTGGTTTGTTTAGTAGCTTCTGCCGCTAGTTTGATAAATTCTTCTCGTTTGTCTGGTTTGACTACAAATCTTGAAGATAATGCTAGAGGTAATCCCATGAATTCCGTTCTTGGTTGTATGGGTTTTTGACTTATTTCATTGTTTTTTGGTTGATTTTTTTTGTTTTCTAATATAGGTTGATTATTAGTATTATTAGCTGTAGTTGTTTCTGTAACTGAGGCTGGTGTCAATGACGAATTATCCTTACTGTTTGTATTTTCTAGCTGAGATTTACAACCCATTAAACAGCTTAAGGTTATGATAAAAATAATGGTTTTTTTTGCTTGGTGTAAATTAAATTTATCTTGAAATTTTTGATAATTAAACATATTTTTCCTCACTTTAAAAGCCTTTGTTTCTTTGTGATAATTATTTATCTCAGTAATTAGAGAGTTTTTCAATGTAGATGAAGTACAGATTTATCGATTTTTTGGGCAGAGGAAAAAGATAAAAATTAATATCATCATCCGGATAATTAGTGATAAAAAAACTTTCTTTTACTCTTCCCTACTGACTCCTCGAGGTCGCCAATCCGACACCTCCCCTACCTGACTCCTCCCTCATTATTTATAACTATATCAACCGGACATAATATACAGCAGTTTCCAACTTTATGAAGTACATATATTGATTGTTTTAGGGAGTGGGGAGTGTGAGAGGTCTGGGAAGTATGGGGTGTCTGGGAAGTCTGGGAAGTTTGGGAAGTCTGGGAAGTCTGGGAAGTCTGGGAAGTCTGGGAAGTCTGGGGACTCTGGGAGTAGGCAATAGGTGAAACAGATTCACCCCGTTCCTTGCAGGTCATTAACTACCGAATCTGCTGTAAGACTTATATCATCACTCCTATCCTATAAAAATGTCTGAATCTCATTTTTGCCGATGTGGCAAAAAACATCTAGAGAGGCTAGTTTAGTTTGAATTTTGACTTCCGATAAACGGTTGAAAGCTAATTTTTTACTCACAATTTATAGCGCTTTTAACTTGAATAAAATACATAAACTATGCCTTCTGCTTTCTTCCCTTAAATCAGAGTCTGTACCCTCTATCTAAATGAAAACTACTATAGCAATCCTAAATCATTTGTAAAATTCTTGGATTTCTTAAAAACTTCCTACTTCTCTCTTCCTTTTTGCAATCTGCAATCTGCCTCCTACCTTAAAGTAGCCCATTTTTTTCACGAATCATTTCATATTGCTATATAAATGTGCAAGAGTCAATTGGGAATATTTATCGCAATGCTAAATGATTTGTAAAATATCCGAAAATAGATAAAAACAATGAAACTATTACCCCTGTTTCTAGCTCCGGTGTTCCCTAATTCCCAGATATTTTTTTCAGAACCCAAACTAGGACTAGTATAAATAACAAAACTTGCTATAACAATAATTTTTAAAGTTTAAAATCTATACTTTGAAAATGATATACCTTGAAACTAGGTTCTTCCAGAGATACTTGCCTAATCTTCTTTTCTGTTTTTTTATTAACATCAGTTGCGATAAACTTATTCAGAGCTTTTCTACTCTTCCACTCCTCAAAAAGCAGGAAAGAATTAGGATAATTTATTTCTTCATATAAACTGTAACTAATATTCCCAGAATCCATTCTCACCTTGGGAATAATATCATTAATTAATTTAATAAATTCTTCTCGCTGATCGGGCATAATCACAAATCTTGAAGATGCTAAAATTGGTATCCCAGAAAACGCTGTACCTTTCCCATCTTGTGCTATTACCTGCGCTACTAATTTATATGGTGGCTCTACTTTTTCTACTGCAATTGCTTGACTGTTGCTAACCACACTATAAACTACTCTTTCACATCCATAAACAGAACTTAGTAGTAACAACAGCAACACAGATTTTCCTAATAACTTGAACCTACTATTACACTGAAAAAACATTTGCTTTAGAAGTTATTGTACATCACAAGTAAAAAAAATTATAGCTGTTCTAGCTAGAGTTGACATTAGATTAATGATTTTTCTATATTTGCTTTTTACTGTGATTCTAACAGAGGTATTAGCTACCAATTAATTTATCCAAAATAATTAGAATTAAGTCAATCCAATCGTCGAAGTGACAAATAATCAAGCAAGCTGTAAAGAAATAGACTAAATCCGATCAAAAAATCTAGATACTAGGGAAAAAAATCAGTTTCTCACAAGTGTAGCAGGAATTATCCCCCTCCGAAAGGCCATAGCTATTGCTATACAATTACAAGTTGTGCAGGGATTCTCCCAACTTATAACTAACATATTAAGCATGGACATTAAACGAGTAATTATTGCTCACAAGGCCAGGGATGATGTGAGTCGCCATTATGCAGAACAATCCGCTAGACAGTTGGAAAATCGTGGCTGTCATGTGTTGATGGGACCCAGTGGTCCTCAAGATAATCCCTATCCAGTATTTCTCGCTTCCAGCACCCATCCCATCGACTTAGCAGTAGTGTTGGGCGGAGATGGCACTGCCTTAGCTGCAGCTCGACATTTGGCAGCAGAAGGTATCCCTATGTTAGCGGTCAATGTGGGAGGACATCTGGGCTTTTTGACCGAGAGTTTTGAAGATTTTAAAGAGACCGAGCAAGTTTGGGATCGGTTGTTTGAGGATCGCTATGCTGTACAACTACGGATGATGTTGCAAGGTGGAGTTTTTGAGGGCGATCGGACTAATCTTAAACCTGTGAGCGATCGCTTTTTAGCCTTAAATGAATTTTGTATTAAGCCCGCTTCTGCTGACCGGATGCCCACTTCTATTTTGGAAATGGAAGTTGATGGGGAAGTAGTAGACCAATATCAAGGAGATGGCCTCATCGTTGCTAGCCCCACTGGCTCCACCTGCTATACTACTTCAGCTAATGGCCCAATTCTCCATGCAGGTATGGCTGCGATCGCAGTTACTCCTATTTGTCCCCTGAGTCTTTCGAGTCGTCCAATTGTTTTGCCTCCTGGTTCGGTAGTTAGTGTTTGGCCTTTGAATGATTATGATTTAAGTACGAAACTGTGGTCGGATGGAGTTCTCGCTACTCCTATTTGGCCAGGAAAACGGGTGGATGTCCGTATGGCAGACTGTCAGGCTAAGTTTATTATTTTGCGGGAAAATTATTCATTTTTTGAGACTCTCAGAGAGAAACTACAGTGGGCTGGTGCCAGAATTAAATATCAAAATGACCATCGTAGTAAGTAGGTCAGCACCCCTGAGTTTTCTAGTTAAACCACAACCACAAAGAGCAAAGGCAAACGTACTCGAACATTTAAAGGGACTGAGGGAGAACAGTTAAGTTTATTTTACAGCGGTTTTCATGATTAGTAGACCACAGTAGGGACGTTCCATGGAACGTCCCTACCATATTTTGCTCGTGACGATGTGGTTCATCGATTTGAAAAGCGCTGTAAAACTCACGGCGGTTTTAACTGCCTGAGTCAAACTTCCTCCACGAGTTAAAACGCCGTCGCTCCGGTTTTCCCATCTTTTTCGAGGTGGATAATATTTATTGCAAAAATTTTCATTTTTTCTTCTTTCCCGATTTCTCTAATACCCAAACTTATGAGTAATATCGGATTATATCGGAGCATACAAATCATCAAAATTGCTTTAATTAATCTGATTTTATTTGTTAGTTATATTGATTTTTTTTGAAGAAATATATAGATATAGCGGTTGTCATATTAATCAGATACAGTATTTTTTGCTCTATTCCCTATTACCAGAAGAGAGCTGTCGCCTAAAATCCAAAACTTTTGTACGTCATATATTTGCTCATATATTTGGAAAATTATATATCTGATTATCTCGGCGCAGAAAAATTCTCAAAATCGGTTTAATTAATCTGATTCTATTTTTAGCTATATTAATTACTTTTTATTGAAACTCTATCTAGATGTCGGATTCGCTCAAAGCAGAAAAATTCTCAAAATCGGTTTAATTAATCTAATTCTATTTTTAGTTATATTGATTTTTATTGAAGGTCTATCTAGCATCTTATGGGTGTTTTATAAAATCAGTAAAACCCAACCAATGACCGAAACCCGCCACACCCAATATGATGAACTATTGGGATGGATTAATATTCCCAATATTTCTATTCCAAATATGTATAGTGAGGGTATATATTTTCAAACAAACTCCCAATCTTTGAGAAATAAACAAGACTTTAATATAAAAGTTCCTGCCGAGCGACTGCGGATAATTTGCTCTAGAGATTTATTCTCTGTGGGATAGGGTGTGACTAATGGAAATCTAAAACTCTTACCCCTTTTCTCTGTCGCTTTTTCCAGATTTGAAATAAATAATTACAACTTATATCCCTAACTTCAACACTTATGAGTAAAATTGGATTCGCTCAAAGCAGAAAAATTATCAAAATCGGTTTAATTAATCTAATTCTATTTTTAGCCATATTGATTTTTATTGAAGGTTTATCTAGCATCTTATGGGTGTTTTATAAAATCAGTAAAACCCAACCAATGACCGAAACCCGCCACACCCAATATGATGAATTATTGGGATGGATTAATATTCCCAATATTTTTATTCCAAATATGTATGGTGAGGAGATATATTTTCAAACAAATTCCCAATCTTTGAGAAATAAAGAAGACTTTAATATAAAAGTTCCTGCCGATAAATTGCGGATAATTTGCTCTGGAGATTCTTTTACTATGGGATGGGGTGTGGGTAACGATCAAACCTGGTGTGAACTTTTAACATCAATCAACCCACGACTACAAACTATTAATATGGGTCAAGGAGGATATGGTCTAGACCAAGCTTATTTATGGTACAAACGTGATGGTACTAAATTTGACCATAATATCCAAATATTTGCTTTTATTACTCAAGATTTTTCCCGGATGCACAAGGCAGATTTTCTGGGTTATGGAAAACCTTTATTATATTTAGAAAATGGGGAGTTGGTAAATGAAAATTTTCCGGTGTCTAGGCGTTCATTTTTGTTGCCGAAACTCACGGAAGGATTACAGTATATTCAAGAAATTAGATTTGTAAGTCTGTGGAAAAAATTTTTTCCCCCAAGGTTAGATAATAACAATAAATATATTCTCAAAAACCAGGAAATATCTATCAAAATATTTGAAGAGTTAGCCAAAATTAATCAAAGTAAGAACAGTCGGTTGATAGTAGTTTATTTGCCAACTCGCTCCGATTATTATTTGAATGATTCTAATTTTTGGCGACAGTATATCGAGCCAGAGTTGCAGAAACAAAATATCATATATATTGATTTAATTGCAGAATTTAGAAACCGAATGCCAAATGAACAAGTGGAGGCAGCATTTGATATTGCGGGCGGTCATTATTCTGCATTGGGGAATGAATTTATTGCTAATGTGTTGTATGAAAAATTATTATCTTTGCCGGAAGTTGTAGCATTGGAATAGATGTTAGCTCGAAAGTACCTGATAATTTTCACTACTATCATTGACAAGTTCACTCCAACTCATAACTACAGGAATATGAATCTAATATTTTTTCGGTTGTAGGTGCTGAGAGTTTAATTCCTACTGATAATTTTAGGAGGATGAATCTAATATTTTATCGGTTATCCCTCGAAAGTAACTGAGGATTTTCACCACTATCATTGACAAGTTCACTTCTGCTGATAATTGTAAGAAACTTAGTCAAATATTTTGTAGGCTATAGGTGCTGATAGTTTGACTCCTACTGATAATTTTAGGAGGATGAATCTAATATTTTGTCAGTTATCCCTCGAAAGTACCTGATAATTTTCACCACTATCATTGACAACTTTACTTTTACTCATAACTGTCGGAAGGTGAGTCTAATATATTTTTAAATTGTATAAGTTGTAGGTGCTGATAGTTTGACTTCTACTCATAAATGTTAGGAGGGTGAGTCTAATATTTTGTAGGTTTTAGCTCGAAAGTACCTGATAATTTTCACCACTATCATTGACAACTTTACTTTTACTCATAACTGTCGGAAGGTGAGTCTAATATTTTGTAGGTTTTAGCTCGAAAGTAACTGAGGATTTTCACCGCTATTATTGACAAGTTGACTTTTACTCATAACTGTTAGGAGGGTGAGTCTAATATTTTGTAGGTTTTAACTCGAAAGTACCTGATAATTTTCACCACTATCATTGATAACTTTACTTTTACTCATAACTGTTAGGAGCGGGCGAAAAGAATAATTTTATTATTTTTACCAAAATTTATCTGTAAAACTCAGCTATACCATCTTTGATATTGACTACTTAAAAGGTCAAAAATAATATTTTTTAATTTTTTGACTAATACTAAACATGAGTAGATTAACTACTTAACTACACATATTTCTCAGCTTGCTAGACTAGACATATATTTAGATTTAGCCTGCGAGAGCAAATGCACCCAGAAAAGTTGTGACAACTAACTACCACATCCCATCTAACAATAAGGAGTAACATCTTCCAAACAAACATCAGCCAAGAAACTCAAAGCTCGAAAACGTAAACTCATCAACTCATAGTAAAAAGGATTCAGTTTACAAAGAGGTGGAATCTCTAAAACTGTACGCCCAAATAATTTAATATCTCTGGCAAACGGACATTGAGACGGAATTAATTGGCATAATTTTCTCGCAAAATTGGCATTATTAATATCTATACCATCAATAAAATTACGACAAGGTTGTAGCAATAAATCGATCGGATTTTGAGGGTAATTATTAGTAGTAGTTTGCATCGTGTTGACTCCTATTGTTTTGAATTAACTGTAATGATGATAGATAGTTGAAAAAAGAGATAATTATGATGGATAAATACTGCACTCAACAGCATTAGGATTTTGTCTACAGTAATCATTAAACAGAGAAACTATCTCCTGCCTCTGCCGATCGACCGTACTTGCCAAAAACTCTTCAAATATAGCCCAAGCAATCGGAAATTTAGCACTGTCAATATCTTCTATATTGGTCACCGAATCAGCCTGGGGAAATGCTGCTAAAATTACTCTGTCTGAACTATTTCTACACATATTTGTTTTTCCTCTCCTTTGCTTCATACTTTTACTATATCGATAATCAAAACGAATAGCAAGAGCTAAAACATATAAATAATATTTATGAATTATAGGCAGAGCTTATCTGCGTTTCACCACCCCTGCTGGAGTAATACAAGCCAAATCTAAAGTTAAGCAGGTATAATCTGAAGATATTTAGCTAAAATTGGCCAATTTTAGATAAACAGTTTATCTGTGAGGAGAAAGAA
>JBARXI010000465.1:0-1693 GCA_049647275.1 Microcoleaceae cyanobacterium | reverse complement strand
ACTGTCGAGGCGAACCCACTTTTTCCTGACATATCTTCTGGTTCATATCTTTAATAGTTAAGTACTGATATTATCTTTGCTCTACCCCAATTCTGTTTTTAGAGTTGAATAAAAAGTCATGCGTATGATACGAACAACCCCCACTATATTTATAGTATCACGGTTTTTTCGATTCTACATTCAAACCTTACTTTTGGAACCCCGATTTTTTTAAGTAGTGCTTCAGAAAATGAAAATGCTTCTGTTTTTCCTCTTCCCTGTAATCGCTGATTGGGTGACAACTGAGTCGGAGTCTTTAGTTGGCAAAATTTTGAAAATATCTTTATATATCATGTCCGGATAATAGCGTGATAAAAAAACTTTCTCCCTTATTGCCTTTTCTTTCCTTATTGCCTTTTCTTTCCTTCTGCCCTCTGCCTTCTGCCTTACTTCCTCCAAAGTGTAAGTATTCAACCGGACATGATATTACAGCAGTTGTTGAGTCTTGGAGGTACAAAATTTTAAGACATTAGGGAACAGCTCTCTTATGGCAACAAGAGAAAGAGAAGTCAAGCTTACCTCACGATCTGATAAAAGTGCTGTAATGTTCTAAAAAACGGGAGAAAAACAGTAGGTTAGTATGGGTAGGAAAAAATCATAAAATATAAGATAACAATCTTAATATCGAAGCACGCCACTTGTCTTGATTTATTAATCAATTAAGAAAATCGATCTAAATAGAAACCTTAGGTCAAGAGCTAAAAGCATAGTCATAGATTCTACGGATTTCCGATCTGGTTAACTGTAATTACCTACATATTACCAGCTAGAGAATAAGTATTAAAGTATTTATGATAATAAACCAACACCGCATCCAAACCTACATCAATCTAATTCAACAACTATTAACAACCCCCACAGAAAAAACACATCAAATTTTAGCAGCAAACCAAGAATTACTAGATGCAGGATTATTGCAGACGATAATAATGGTGGCACAGACATCAGCAAAAAACGGCAACCAAGAAGCTAATGAATTTTTACTAACTTTAGCAGTAGAACTTTCAGAAAAATTGGAAGTCTCCATAACAGAAAATATCTCAGAAACAGCAACCCCTCTAGAATATTTAAAATTTTTAATCCAGATATTACAAGCAACCCATGAAAGCAAAGGCGACCCTAAAATTATCAACCCGATCTTGCAAGAAAATGTGACTAAATTAGATCGGGGTTTAGCAGAAACTTTGCAAAGTTGGGCTAACTCCACTTTAAAAGAAGTAAAACCACAAGAAGCTCATAGTATTGCTGCAGATATAGTTAACTTAAGTAACCATATACAAGAATTTAGCCAGGGAAATAAAGCAAACAATTTAGAAATAGCTATTACTGGTTATAAAACTGCATTAACAGTTTATAATAGTGCTTCCAAAACGCATCAGTGGGTAAGCGTAACAAACAATCTTGGCACTGCCTATCTAAACAGAATTTATGGAGATAAGTCTACAAATATCGAACAAGCAATAGAAATTTATCAACAAGCATTGAAGTTGATTTATCAAGAAGAAAGTCCTCAAGATTGGGCAATAACTCAAAATAATTTAGGCAATGCTTATATTCGTAGAATTGAAGGGGATAAAGCTAAGAATATTGAGCAGGCAATTGCAGCTTATCAAAAAGCATTGCAAGTTATTACCAAAGAAAGTTTACCTCAACA
>JBARXI010000464.1:0-10865 GCA_049647275.1 Microcoleaceae cyanobacterium | reverse complement strand
CATCAATGCAGGCCAAATAGCATTCGCCCCTACATATATTTATTGGTGAATTTGTGTAAGTTCTGCTTGGTACAAGGACAAATTCAAAAAACAGTAGTTACATATTTAAGTAATTCTACATAGTAATAGTCAATGGGGACTGAAATGCCTACTATCCCCTTACCAAAAATAACTACAATGGACTGCCAAAGAATTAATCTGCAATTTTTACCGAATAATTAAGGTTTAAAGCCTCTCCTTTCAAGGAGAAACAAGAAAAAATTTTCCTTTTATTCAATCCTCTACCTAAAAGGAAGAGGTAATTATCAATTATCAATTATCAATTATCCATTATCCATTATTGAAGAGCACCCTTAAACCTAATCCAATCCACTTGTGTGCCTTACGAAAAATAACCACAATGGATTACTACCATATATTCATCCGTAATTCTATCAGCACTCCTAGACTCAACCAAATCCACTTATGGACTTCTTAATTTATAGCCCTTTCAGATAAATCATCAGACATTCTCACGGTTAACTTACAATTTGTTTAGACCGTGTTTTCTCGGATGTACTTCGGTTATAACAAGCCTAAGCAATTTGTTGCAAGGTTTGATAGTATAAAGCAAAAATTTTTAATATTTCTTGAGGATCGGTAACTAAATTGATCGAATAATATTACAAGTTTGAAGTGCTGAATCTCGGATGAAAAACAATAAAAGTCAAAAATCCGAAAAATAACTAATATTCCCCGACTGGACTGAAAGAATTTGAGTATCCTGCAACCACTGAACATCAAAAGACCCCAAATGAGTAGTAGTAATCAAAGTTTGAAAACGGTCAGTAATAACTTCTAATAACTGATTTTGCCGATGCAAATCTAACTCCGCCAACACATCATCCAACAACAACAAAGGCGGCTCCTTCACCACCTGCTCAATAAGCTGCAACTCAGCCAACTTCAACGCCAACACCAAAGTACGCTGCTGCCCCTGAGAAGCATATTGTCGCGCTGGAGTATCATTAATCGTAAACACCAAATCATCCCGATGGGGTCCCACAACTGTAGTGCCTTGATATTGTTCCGCGATCGCCCGTGCCTTGATTTTCTCCAAAAAAGCCAAGCGCACCCCCTCCAAACTATCCTGAATAATCAACTCTTTGCGATCGACAGCTACATTAGCCAAATATTCCATCTGCAAAACTTCGGTACTCCCACTAATCGCCCGATGCCACTCACCCGCCAACGGTGCTAACCTCTCTAAAACACGCTGTCGTCGCCGAATCACCCGCGCCCCACTAGTTGCTAACTGGGAATCCCACAGAGCCAACTCTTGAGTGGGAATAGAATACAACGAACCAGTTGTTTCTGCTGCTATCTTCTGTTGGCGGTTTTTTTTTAACAACGCATTTCGTTGGCGGAGAACTTGATTATATTGTTGAAGAATGTGAGCATACACAGGTTCGAGTTGTACCAACAGCCTGTCTAACCAGTGACGACGTACTTCAGGGCCACCTCTAACTAAATCTAAATCTAGACTGGAAAACTGAACCACATTGAGAATGCTTAAAAAGTCTAAATGGCGACGTAAAGTTTCACCGTTAACTGCTACGGTGCGTCTACCTTGATTCCGCAGAGTTAGGGTCAGCTCAATATTTCCAACTTGTCTTTCTAGGGAAGCTTGAATTTGCCCCGCGGGTTTGCCATCTAAGATTAAATCGCGATCGCGACTGACCCGATGAGATTTGAGAGTAGAAAGCAACTCCACTGACTCCAGCAGATTAGATTTTCCTTGAGCATTGTCTCCCACTAAAATTGTTTTAGCAGCATCAAAATTGACTTTCTGGTCTCGGTAGTTCCGAAACTGTCGTAAATGTAAATGTCTAAGGTACATATTAATCAGCAAGAAGGAGACAATATTTAAATATTTAGCCAAGCAGTTATAGTAAAACATTACTTATGTATAGCACTATAATTGCTATCATAAAATTAATCAAAAGACAGCTAAAATATTTGAGTTACTGGTTGGTGACAACGGATAGCGTGGGTGGATGGTGACTGAGGTAGGTTATTTCCCCTCCCTACATTCATATAGTATTCTGTCATTGCGACTCGAACGGAGTCGAAGGAAGCAATCTGATTAACTTCAAGCTATTACAGGAGAATGCAACAAAGCCTATAGGGAATAGCAAAAAATACAGCAGTTTTTAACTTGATGAAGTACATATATTTATGGTTTTAGGGTGTGGGAGTGTGGGAGGTGTGGGAGGTGTGGGAGGTGTGGGAGGTGAAACAGAGAATCTGCTATAAATTATCCAATTCTTCGATTCCCCCTACTCCCTAACTCCCTAAATTCAGTGCAATGGGATATTTTTTTACGAGTAAGTCCCTACGATCATAGTATATTTAGAGGCATTACTATAACGTCTTAGTTTTTCCGAATAAAACACCAAGCATAAGTATACTAAATTTATCGCCAAAGGCAACAGGCAACGGAAGGTGAAGGCAGAAGATTGATTATGGATATTTCCTCGTTTCTCATGCGGAGTGCTAGGCAAACAGTTCTTCGATAAGTCTTAACCTTTGCAGCTACTGCTATATTTATAGGGTTTGTTGATTAATTCTTATTTCTTACCATGAAAATCATTTTTTTTGGCACACCCCAATTTGCCGTTCCCACTCTGGAAAAATTATTAACTCACCCAGAAATTGAAGTTGCCGCAGTTGTCAGCCAACCTGATAAACGGCGCGGTCGTGGCAATAAATTGATTCCATCTCCAGTTAAGTCTGTGGCGGTTGCCCAGAGTATTCCAGTTTGGCAACCGCGCCGAGTAAAAAAAGATTCTGAAACTCTCAACTTATTACGACAACAACAAGCAGATGTGTTTGTTGTTGTTGCTTACGGGCAAATTTTGTCTCCAGAAATTTTAGATATGCCTAGGTTGGGTTGTGTGAATGTTCATGGTTCAATTTTGCCAAAGTATCGCGGTGCTGCTCCTATTCAGTGGTGTATTTATAATGGCGAGAGGCAAACAGGCAATACTACGATGTTGATGGATGCGGGGATGGATACGGGGCCGATGTTGTTGAAGAGTGTTACTCCTATCGGTTTGTTGGATAATGCTGTATCCCTGGCGGAAATTTTGGCAAAGGATGGGGCAGATTTATTGTTGGAGACTTTGTTGAAGTTGGAGGTGCAGGAAATTGAACCCATTGCTCAAGATGATTCTCAAGCAACTTACGCTCCACTGATTCAAAGTTCTGACTATCAAATTGATTGGTCGAGGAGTGCTTTTGAAGTTCACAACCAGGTTAAAGGATTTTTTCCTAACTGTGTCACCAGTTTTCGGGGTCAGTCTTTGAAGGTGATGGCGACTGTGCCAATGGGTGCTGAATATTGGTCGGAGTTACCACCAGAGCTGAAGAAGTTAGAGAAGTCTTGGTCTTCTGAGTCTGAGGTTTCTGGGAGTGTGGGGGAAGTTGTGAGGGTGATTAAGGGTTTGGGGCCAGTGTTGCAAACTGGTGCTGGTTGCTTGTTGTTATGGCAGGTGCAGTTGGCGGGGAAGAAGGCGGTTTCTGGTTGGGATTTTGCTAATGGTACTCGTTTGGCAGTGGGGGAGGTTCTTGGTAGAGTAGGGGAGTAGGGGATAACTTTATCACCTTTTCTGCTTCTGAGTTTTCACTTTTAACAAAAAATAGCGAGAAGTCCCGCGGTCTCCTCGTCGGGAACGTCGGGATGAAAGCGACCATGTTATAATAGAAGAACACAGGGGGAGGGCATCACCTGGTGTATAAACGGCAACTCCTTTGCGGGTTGAAGCGCTACCGCGTTGTCGCTCAAGCGCAAGGTAGGGAGTATGTCAAAATTAACAGGACTTACGCAAAGTATTTATAAATAGTGTTTCTGGTAGGGGTAATTTCTGAAGGAATGCTCCGCAATCCATGTTTGCGACAGCATTCGGTTTGCTCCGCATTCCGTAGGAAACGAAATTACCCCTACCAGTAGCGTCTGTGCGTAAGTCCTGATTAACTATCGTAGTATTGGCAGCGATCGCATGGGCCTTCGGGATTGACTGCACAACGGATTAATTCTGAGTGAGCATTGTAGCGACAGGTTCTATCACCTACTATCCAACGTCCATTTACCAAACTACGGTCTGTAGGTTGTGGTGCTGATTGGACATAGATAGCGATTTTATCGAGTATGTAGCGACCTGATTTTAATTGATACTGATGACGACGTTCTAAAAGGGTATAGATTTGGCCTTTAAATTCTAAGTAGTTACCAGGTTGAGGTGTCCAGTCTAGATGGACACTTCCTAGGGTTTGCCGGGGATGAATTAGTATTATTTCTGTGGGTTGGGAATCTGGCTCCATATTTTTATGTTTTGCAAACAACATTTGCCATAGTAGCTAATGGGAATATGTTAAGTTAGTGCCAATATTACATTTTGCAGAGATTATCTAGTTTTTTTTGCCAAAAGAAACTAGATTTGAAATACTGTATAGTTAGAATTAATTATGAGTTAGGCAGATAAAAAAATTAATTTTTTCATACCTATATATTTTAGATTAAATCCGGTTAAAAAATATCACAATCAATCGGCTTAAATCTGAGTTATGAGGTAGTTGTATCTGTGTGCAATTAGGCGGATTTGATATTATATCAATGCTATTTCAGTTGTAATATTTTGGTGGTAGTTCGGATTGGCGAAGTACATAAGTCAGAATTTAAAAGATTTTCAGTTAATATTGACTGTTCTAACATTTGTCACAACTAATTTAGGATTGCTATATGTAGATAAGTGAGGTACTTATAGTATTTATATTTGAGATGTGAAATCGGATAATAATATTTCCTGTCAAGAAAAAAACACTCAAACAACGAGCAGGTGTTCGAGAGTTTTATTATTATTTTGGCGAAGTACATAAGTCAGAATTTAAAAGATTTTCAGTTAATATTTACTGTTCTAACATTATGTAGATCAGTGAGGTACTTATAGTATTTCCATTTTAGATGTGAAATCGGATAAGAATATTTCCTGTCAAGAAAAAATCACTCAAACAACGAGCAGGTGTTCGAGATATTCATGATCATTTTCCCTGTTTGTAGCAATTATATTTCCACAAATCATTTGTAAACGCTATATAAACATTGTTGTATTCCGTCAACTAGTAACTGCTTTTGTTTTATTCAGTGGTGTTTTTATTATTTGGGAAAAACAAGATTTGCTAACTTTTTGGTGAAAGGTGAAATTGGTGAGACTATCGCAGCTCTCCGCGCGGTTTTGTAGAAAATATCCATAGAAAAGGCAACAGCTCCAGAAAGCAACAGGTAAGAAGTGTAAAAGTTTGAGACTTTTTATCTACTTTTGGATTTTTTCTAGTTTATATATGCTGATTTTTAAGATTAACTGAAAAACTTTAAAGTTGTGGAGATATTACATACAACTTTTCTACCGACTTTTAATCAGCACAAAAATATGACAACTCAACAAAGATATGATAAATATCATATTTTACTTATATTGTCAAGCAAATCACCTTTTGTTCGAGATAACTGAGCAGATATTGAAGTTACGATTAGTATAGTTATGATGGACAAATAATACAATAATATTGACATAGTTAAGCTTAATAACTTAACATTATACTAAGTGGTAAGTTTGTACTTGCTAAAATCTCTCTTTATAAATGTGGGAAAAATGCTCTAGCTATCTCTATAATTCCCGACTCTCAAGATGTGTAAAATTCAAAGATTTTGTGTAAAAATCACTCGGTATTATTTTGGGTCTGAAGAGAGTATGTTTTAGCAAAATTTAAGCAAGATATTGATTTGTAGCTAAAGCTTATGAATCTAAAAAAACAATGAAAATCAATTTTAACTATTTGAACTATGTTGACACTTTTACAAGTTTCTAACTCTTCGACTACAAAGTCATTACCATTTTTCCCAGGGGGACTAGATAATTTACTAGGAAACTTATTTGTTTGGGTATTGTTAGCCTTCGTGGTGTATCTGGTACTCTTCTATGTACTAAACTGGTTATTTCGGAAAACCAGTAATGAAGTCGGCATTTTAACTATAAATGTTTTACGAATTCCGGTTCTGATTATCTTCATACTTTTTAGCCTCAAAATAGCAATTCCTAAAGTTGAAGGAGTAGGATATTTACAGGTACTTGAGAATATATTAAGCGCTGGAATTGTTCTAGTCGCTACTTACCTAATAGGCCAGTTATTTACTCAAGTAATTGCTTATTCCTTGGGGGTCTATGCTGATAAAACAGAGGCTAACTGGGATGATGTATTAGTTCCCCTGATCAAAAATACTCTACCTATTCTTATATATATAGTGGGAGGCTTTTTATTCCTGCAAACATTAGGAATAGATTTAACTGGGTTATGGGTGGCATTTGGTGGTGCGACATTTGTACTTGGTTTTGCACTGAAAGATATTTTATCTAACTTCTTTAGTGGGCTTGTATTATTGATAGATACACCATTTCAATATGGTGATGTTGTTTCCTTACAGGATGGCTCAGTTGCTGTAATTAAATCAGTGGGAATTAGGTTGACAACTTTATATATGATTGACACTCATTGTGATGTATTCATCCCCAATGCAGCGATGGAAAGTCAAAAACTTGTCAACTTTAGTCGTCCTAATCCCAATTATTACTATACGATTATTGTACCAATCAGAGCTGACAGTGACCCAAATCAAGCTATTAAAGTAATTGAAGAAGTTGTGCTGAGTCATCCAGATACATTGGGAGATCTGGACAAAAAACTGGGGGCTATAGAAAATTTTTACAGGGTTACAGATCAATTACTAGAAGCAGAAAACGATCTGGCGTCAAAGAAAGAAACTGGTCGCCTACGTCTGATAGCAGAGCAACAAGTAAAAGTTAAGCTAGAGGAAATTGAAAAAAGAATGAAAGACTTAATTGATAAAATTAAGTTTATGGAAGCTAAAGGACTAGATTTAGGAGAAGTCAGGGCTATTCAAGGTTATTACTTGGATATTGTCAAAATGGTTGGTTTAGAAATGGTATCAGAAAAACAAGGAAAGCAAAAGTCATTTTATTTGCAAGAAGCACAAAATATGGACGAAGATACTTTGATTAGCCTACTCAGAAATTGGTATCGAAACTGGCAGGAAGACCCCGATTTAATTGATGCAGATGATGAAGTTTTGGAAACTGAGTGGGAAAGAAAAATAGGTTTTATGATTTTGAGAATGAACAAATTTCTCAAGCAAATTAGTATTGCTAATAAGAGTGCTGTGGAAACTCAGTTGGATAACTATTGTGAGGGATTATGGAAGTGGATGCAGGAGAAATTTCAAACTTATGATTTGTGGCAGTCTCCCAAAATTTGGATGGATGATATGAGTATGGGTGGTGGTCTTGGTACTATTAATATGGCTGTGAAGTTTTTTGTTGATAATGTTAAGTTGGAACAATGTCAGCGTGGTAATCGGGTTCGGAGTGAAGTTCATGGAGAAATTGTCAGGCGGATGAGACAGGCTTATTTCTACAGATAAATTATTATTGTTTAGGATAATAATTTCTAGAAAAAGTAGAGGATGCAAAACTTTAGGGTTTGGGTATTGTCTACTTTTTTTAATGGGATTTTTGGTGTTGTATAATTCTGGGATGAGGCTAAAAGTAATCAATTTCTACCAGTTTTATTTTTTAATTCTGTTGCTTTTAACATTAATTGTTTTTTAGATGGAAATGCTCCTCGCAATTGTGCCTTAATTGTTACTTTTATAGGATTTATATCATGTCCGGTTGAATAGTTATAAATAAGCACAAAGGAGTCAGTTAGGGGAGCCGTCGGTAGGGCTAATTCATGTTTGCGTTTGCTCCGCATTCCGCACCGAAAGGAAAGCATTCCGGAGGAAATTACCCCGACAGGAGGGAATAAAAAGGAACAAGAGGAGAAAAAAGAAGAAGAAGAGGAGAAAGTTTTTTTATCACTAATTATCCGGACATGATATTATATAAAACCAGGTTATACAGTAATCCCAAAATTACTTCCTCTTAATACAGATGTTCTATTGAATACGAATTATATAATTCATGCTATTCAAATCCTTTCTTTCTCCTAACTCCTAACTCCTGACTCCTGTACCTCGCCCTACCGACGGCTCCCCTACCTGACTGCTGACTCCGAGCGCGATACGATAACTAATTACCCGGATTCTATATTATACTTCTACTTAAATTAACGGCGTTGCTGATTGGTAATGATTTATGCTTCGATAGGAAGAGCTTTAAATTTGAGATAGTGCAGCAGAAGACGAATGGAATACTTGAGTATCTTTTGAGACTTAGAGTAGCAAAGGGTTTTGTATGGGATGGCGAGCTAGGTAATGTCGTAGTCGAGTATTTTCCCCTTCTACCCTGGTCATATAAGTTTTACTCACCAAGTGATCCTCTGGAGCAATAAAACAAGGGTATACACAATAACCATCACTTACATACCAAAAACTATGCCAGCACTTAATTATTGACCACAAATATTGAAAGGTTTTATTACTGCGATCGCCTATGACCCAGGACAAGATTCCTGGCTTCCAATGATTCACTACTGTCCAAATCCAAACCTTGTTTTTCTTGTGGCCAACAAAAGTCTGTAACTCATCAATTTCAGTTATTTCTGGTATTTCCTCATCTTCCGGTGCATCCGGTAATTTGATACCTGCGTCTTTAATCCAGTTGATAACGGTTGTATGATGAATCTCTGTTACTCGTTGGATACCTCGTAAACCCATACCATTAACATACATCTTGAGACATAGTTCTTTAATCTGTGGTGAATAGGGTTGCATTTTAGGGGATTCAACGAATTGCCGACCACATACTCGGCATTGGAAACATTGTTGGCCACGACGATGGCCGTTTTTCCTGGTTTTGGTGGAGTTGCATTTTGGACATTTCATGTGCACAATTATAGAACATTTATCATTACTTTTCAGCAACGCCAAATTAACTTGCTATTTTCATAAAAATCACATTTTGTGATTTGGTTTGTCTGTATTTATGGTACTCATAGCTATGAGATTTTTGTTAGAATTACCTGAAAAAAATAGCGTTGCTTAATAGTGAAGATTGTTAAGTTAAATAATGAAAATAGCACAACTAAACCAAGAAAACTTTTTCCCTCGTTTTTATCAATTAGCATCGGTTAATGTCCTTTCTAATATAATGGTGCCTCTAGCGGGTTTTGTTAGCGTTGCTTTTTTGGGACACCTGACAGAAATAGACTATTTAGCAGGGGTAGCAGTCGCCGCAGTTATATTTAACTATCTCTATCGCATTTTGAACTTTCTGCGGATGGGCACTACGGGTATAACTGCTCAAGCTGTAGGTAGAGGCGATCGCGAAACAATGCTGTTAGTAGCTTCACGGAATGCTTTAATTGCGTTGGTATTGGGGATTACTATTGTGCTTTTCCAGTATCCAATGCAACAATTGTGGTTTGCCCTATTAAACACTACTCCAGAAGTCAAAGCTGCGGGTGTAGCTTATTTCAACGCTCGTATCTGGGGAGCATCTGCTGTGGCGCTAAATTTAGTAGTCATCGGTTGGCTGCTCGGATTAGAAAGAAGCACTCAGGTGTTGTGGATGACCGTAGTGGGCAATGGGGCAAATATTCTATTGGACTATTTTTTGATTGTTCGCTGGGGTTGGGGAAGTACGGGGGCAGGTTTATCGGCTTGCTTGAGTCAATATTTGACCTTATTAGTAGGGATTATTTGGGTGTTTCGGGAAATCCATTTCCAGTGGAATATATCGTCACGATGGAGAAATTCGAGCTGGATTAATTGATGAAATTGTCACTCAGATTAATCCCAATCAGCTAATATTTGAAGCTCCAGATAAAGCCCAACAAATTTGGTTAATTAAAAAAATTGGGGCTGCAGTAAATTTAGGAAATATTAGTGTTAATGATGTGATTCCTTTAGAAACACTCAGGCTTGGTTTAAGAAGCGACACAATGTTTCTTAATTCTTGTCAAGATTTTATCAATATTTAAGTTTGAGGGAAGAAGAGAATGAATATACATCAAACTCAAAGTAGTATTTTCCATTTGGCTATTCCTACCCATGATTTAGTTGCAGCAAAAAAATTCTATACTGAAGTTTTGAATTGTCGGATAGCGAGAGAATATGATGATAGAGTTACTTTAGATTTTTTTGGAGATCAACTGGTTTGTCATCTGGCTCCGAGTGAAATTGAGCAATATCCTAAGATGTATCCTCGCCATTTCGGACGAACTTTTTTAGACAAATCAGATTTTGAGCGTATTGTTGAATCTGCAGAAAAATATAATGTTAAGTTTCTGGAGAAACCTTCTATTCGTTTTCCAGATCGAGCCGAAAAACACCTAACTCTAGCTTTGCTCGATCCCTCAAACAATGTGATTGAGTTTAAGTACTATTTTGTAGCTGACTACGTTTACTAATTATTGATTTATTGATGCTTCTAAAATTTTGTGACAACTAATTTAGGGTTATTGAATTGGTTGTTACAAAGCATCGAAGTTTATGATATTAGGAAAGTTAAAGAGTTTTAATTTAACAAGAAGCTGGAATATTTGGTGGATGTCTACAAGTAGTGGTTTTTGCTCTAAAAGTTTAAGTAATTTGTAAATATTATTCTTTTGAAACTTATAACTGAAAAGCTTTTCTGTTTCCTGTATCCAGAGCAAATCACTATATCTATTGTGTTGGGAAATACTAATTACTGGGTTGAATAAAAAGTCATGCGTAGGGGCGAACGACTCCCACTAATTAAATTATATCATAAATTTTTCGGTGGATGCAACACACAAAACCTCAGGGATTTTTTTGAGCTTCACAAAAT
>JBARXI010000463.1:0-3398 GCA_049647275.1 Microcoleaceae cyanobacterium | reverse complement strand
TAGACATCTGGGGAAATTAAATATTCCTATTTGAGCAACCCTTGTCTTGAGGTTATATACAGTCGGTTTAATTAGGGTTCAAATCACCTCTGCTATTGACCCAGAGCAAGTTTTCCTATGCTTGCTGTTCCCTACTCCCTACTCCCTACTCCCTACTCAAGTTTCTACATTCTTTTTCGGAGATGTCTATTAAATAATGTATATTTTTCTCTCAAAAATAATTTAGATCGTGTCAGTTTAATTAGTGATGAAAAAACCGATCTTCTCCCCTCAAGAGTAAATCTACCTATGCTATCTACTTCTCGTTCCCCAGTCACTTAGCTGACTTATTTATCAGTATTCAATCAAACATGATATTATTGCTTAAATCTTAGGTTTATGATTTATTACTAAATAATCAAAAGTCATAAAATGATATATTTTTCCATAAATAATGAATACCAATAACTATAAAAAATCTCAAAATTACTTATTAAGACAGTATAGACCAGTATGGCTGACTATAATTATTGGTACTTTATTATCTGGTATTGGGTTTGCTGTGGTCAGAAATTGGGAATCCCAAAAAAAATCAATAGAATTTCACTCTTTAGCAATAGATAATGTACATCATATTGAAGAAAAAATCAGACAAAAAGTTGATGTTTTATTTTCAATTAAAAGCTTTTATCAAAGTTCAGAAGAGGTAAATCGAGATGAATTTAAACAATTTGTTGAATCTTTTTTATCTCGTATGCAGAGTATTCAAGCTTTAGAATGGATTCCTCGTGTTCCTGCTAGTGAAAGAGCAGAATATGAACTGAGGGCACAAAAAGATGGTTATTCGGATTTTCAATTTACCCAGCGGAATGAAATCGGCAACATAGTCCGAGCTAGTCTCAAAGCCGAGTATTTCCCAGCCTATTTTGTCGAACCATATCAAGGTAATGAAAGAGTTTTAGGATTTGATTTGTCTTCTGATGTTAGTCGTCTATTAGCTTTAGAAAAGGCTCGCGATAATGGAAAGGCGATCGCTACACCCAAGATTAAATTATTACAAGAAATAAAAGATCAAAACGGTTTCTTGATTTTTCTGCCCATCTATCAAAAAGACTCAATTAATAATTCAGTTGCCGATTTTCGCAAAAATTTAGAAGGATTTGTCTTGGGAGTATTTAGTATTGAAAATTTAATTAAAAATTCTTTAGATAAATTTCATGGTCAAAGCAATAAAATTGAGATTTATATTTATGACAATTCGACTAGTTTAGAATCAGAAAAATTTCTCTATTTTTACTCTTCCAATAGAAACGGTAATTACTCAGAAAATATCAGTGAAGCAGAGGCTTTGGCGCAATTAAAACTAGCTGCTAGTGATTCGGAAATAAAAGTTATAGAAACTATTCAAGTTGCTGACAGAGAATGGTTGTTTTTATTGAAGCCTAGTCAGGCATATATCAAACAACAAAAGAGCTGGAATAGTTGGTTATTTTTGGTATTTTCGTTATTATTGACGGCAGCTATCAGTGCTTATTTGTCTAGTAATATTGACCGAACTCAACAAATAGAAATAGTAGTCAAAGAACGAACTCAAGAGTTGTTCAAAACTAACCAAGAATTAGAAAAAGCGCGAGATGATGCTTTAGCAGCTACCCATGCTAAAAGTGATTTTCTTGCAACCATGAGTCACGAAATCCGTACTCCCATGAATGGAGTAATTGGGATGACAAGTTTATTATTAAATACTCCACTCTCTGATCAACAAAAAGATTTTGTGGAAACTATTAGATCCAGCGGTGATTCACTACTAACAATTATTAACGATATCTTGGATTTCAGCAAAATAGATTCTGGTAAATTAGACCTAGAATACCAACCAGTATTGATTGGTAATTGTATAGAAGAAATCTTAGATTTATTATCTCCTTTAGCTCATGGAAAAGGTTTAGAAGTTGCTTATTATATACATCCAGATACACCAAAATCAGTGATTACAGATGTGACAAGACTTAGACAAATTTTGACAAATATTTTGAGCAATTCGATTAAATTTACTGATGCTGGTGAAGTAATTTTGAAGGTAAATGCTAAAGATATTTCCCAACAGAATAACCAATTAGAAAATACAGCAGAATCCGATTTGGTTTATGAAATAGAATTTTCAGTTATGGATACTGGCATTGGTATTGCTAAAGAGAAACAACAAGTTTTGTTCCAGTCTTTTAGTCAAGTAGATGCTTCTACAACTCGCAAATATGGAGGCACAGGTTTAGGTTTAGTTATCAGCAAACGCCTCAGTGAAATGATGGGAGGCAAAATGTGGCTAGATAGTGAATTGGGAAAAGGTTCGACATTTTATTTTACAATTAAAGCTCAAGTTGCACCTATCCCCACTAACCTTGATTTAGTTACACAGGAAGTGAAATTTGAGGATAAGCAAGTTTTAATTGTTGATGATAATGCCACTAATCGCAAAATTTTGAATCTACAAACAAAATCTTGGGGAATGCAGCCCCACTCAGCAGCGTCAGCTTTAGAAGCTTTAGAGTTACTACGCCAAGAAAACACCTTTTCTGTAGCTATTTTAGATTTACAAATGCCAGAAATGGATGGGTTGCAATTAGCTGAGGAAATTCGTAAACTTAGCCACTGTCAAGATTTATCATTGATATTACTTAGCTCAAGTGGTATACCATCAAAATCAGATTTACTAGCACGAATAAATTTTGCAGCTATATTACAAAAACCAATAAAACAATCTCAATTTTATCAAGTTTTATTGGGAATCTTTCAGGAGCAACCGATTAAATTCACAAAAAAAACTATGGGGGATAAAACTACACAAATTCCTAACTTGGCTGAAGAATTACCTTTACAAATTTTATTAGCAGAAGATAATCGGGTTAACCAAAAAGTCGCCTTAAATATTTTAAAAAGGTTAGGTTATTTAGCCGACGTTGCTGCCAATGGTTTAGAAGTTTTAGAGGCTTTGAAACTTCGTAAATATGATATTGTTCTGATGGATATGCAAATGCCAGAAATGGATGGTTTGGCAGCAACACGAAAAATTTATGAACAATTTTCTCCTAGAGAATTGCCTTATATTATCGCTCTAACTGCTAATGCTATGGAAAGCGATCGGCAGTTATGTTTTGATGCAGGAATGAATGATTATTTAAGTAAACCTATTCGGATTCAAGAGTTGATTTCAGTCTTACGAAAATATCAGACTGACAGAAAATTGATGTAATCAGATAATAGTTAATTACTACAGCACTTTTTAAGATAGGGAGGTACAGTTTAATCCCTAATTCCCTAATTTCCTGTTTCCCTTATTCCTAATTCCCTAATTTCCTGTTTCCCTTATTCCTAATTCCCTAATTTCCTGTTTCCCTTATTCCTAATTCCCTAATTTCCTA
>JBARXI010000462.1:0-18841 GCA_049647275.1 Microcoleaceae cyanobacterium | reverse complement strand
ATTCAGAAGTTGTTTGATTGTTTAATTTATTCTCTATTTCTTCTTCAATAACAGTCGGTTCAGTCTGAGAATTTTCAGGAAATTCAGAAGTTGTTTGATTGTTTAATTTATTCTCTATTTCTTCATCTATGGATGGCTCAGTAATATAAAATTCTTCTGGTTGAGGTTCGACTGGTATAACTTCACTAGAAGGTGTTTTTTCTTCCTCTGAAGTTGGCTCAATAACTACCGGAATTTCCTCTTCTTCTAAAATTATTTCTGGTTGAGGTTTCTCGTAGATATAGTTTTGATCTACTATCGTAAATGCTTCTTGGAGTGAAATTTCTCCCCGGATAATTTTGCTCAGAGGGTCTTGCTCATTTGGCTTGTAAGTAATTAGACGAGCAGTATTATTATAAACATTCTCAACTGGATTACCAAATTCATCAATATATTCTAACTCGATCCAATTTTTTCCAGGCTGAAAGCCTTCTAGGTAAATTGGTTGCCATCGATCGGTGATAAAACTCGTTCCATTGACAGTTACCCTGATTTGCCAATCAACTATTTCATCATCAGGATCTTCTTCTGCTACTAAATGCAACGGAGCATTAGTAAGGTAGAAATCTAGCATAATTGGTTCTGCTCCATAACTACCTACAGGAGTATTATAAGTTAATAGAGGTAAGTTTAAATCCGGGTTATTATTTGATGTTTTGGTAAAAATGTGAAATGTTGTTTGGGCATATGCTCCTTCATTTTTGAAACTTTCATTCCATGGACGGCAAGCAAATACTCTCAGGGTATGAGTACCTGCTTCTAAGTCTGATAAGATTAGAGATTGATTTAGGTCATAGATTTTTGTATAAGGTTTATTATCTAAAATTACTTCTAAGTAAGATCCTAGCCCTAGGTCTGACTTAAATATTGGTAAGTCTTGCACCTGAAGTTGAACATTAATAGTATTGTCTGAAAAAATTTGATTGGGTTGGGGACTTTGTATTGTAACTTGGGGTTGGTAGATGTCGATGGCTTGACCAAGTTGTTGAATTAGCTTTGGGGGAGAAACTTCAGATATTTTCGAGGTGGGTGGGGCAATTATAGATTTTTCAGGCCGCAGTTTAGGTAATTCGGGGAAGCGATCGCTACAACTTACTAAACCTGAAACTAAAACTATCGATATCAGGAATGTAAGTAGTTTTCTTAGATATTTCGCTGGGAAATTGATGCTAAACACTGACTATACTCCTATAAATTGAGAGTTGACGTGGAAGTTTTTTCTTGGTTTTTCTATCGTTAATAATAATTTTCTCATTAAAGTAAATCTTTTTCCTAATTCTTGATGTATCAACGGTCGGCAGAAGACCCAGGCTATAATCTCTGATTCAGGGTCTTATGGGAATGCCGATTAATGTTTTGTCTGCTTATCCGAAATTTAGGTCTAGAGCAATGTCCTTTCAGGACGACTTTTGATTTGATTTTATACAGCGATTATCTTATACCTATACTATTCCTAGTTCCTAGTTAATGTCGGGAATGTCTCCTAGCTCAGAGCTGCCTCTTGCAAAGGAACTGTGTAACGTTAACGGAAACTTTAAACGGACGTGGAGGAAAGGTAAGACTAAGGCATTAGTTAGGGACTTCCAATGTTAGCGGAAGCTCTGCGCCAGCAAAACCTCAACATGTTGCATGATTATCAGGAATTAGTGATTCATCAAAATCAATAAATATTAAATATAGAGTGTGGTCATAGAGTTAAACAAGTAAGAGCTGTTCAAAATGTTATCATGTCCATATTGAATATTGTTAAAGTAATATTCAATAAGTTTACCTTTGAGTTTTGTAAACTTTAACGTGATATAGCTTGACTTTTTTTCATTGCTGTGAAAGAGATAACTGTTAATATTAATCAATGGTCAAGAAATTTTAATAATTGTAAACATACAACTTATAACCCTCAAGCAAGTCTATAATCTCCTAAAGAACTGCCAATGACATCGAACTCGGTTTAACCGAATCTATGTATTTGGGAGAGTTTAGCCAAATTGTTATATATTTGGGCAGGAATTAAGAGTGTGATGTTGCACTCGTGCAAACAACAGCGAAAAACTGTAAAATTGCAAAAGATATTGATAATTCGTTACAACTTTTATCAATATCCACAACATAAAAATAGTTAATTGTCTTTCGGAGAGGAGAGTCTTCATGACCATAAGTCCTCCAGAGCGCGAGGCAAAGGTAAAGGTAACGGTTGATAAAGACCCAATACCTACTTCCTTTGAAAAGTGGGGCAAGCCTGGTCACTTTGATCGGACTTTAGCGAAAGGGCCCAAAACCACTACTTGGATTTGGAACCTCCATGCTGACGCTCACGACTTTGATAGTCATACCAGCGATTTAGAAGACGTATCGCGCAAAATCTTTAGCGCACACTTTGGCCATCTGGCCGTAATCTTTATCTGGTTGAGCGGCGCATATTTTCATGGCGCAAAATTTTCCAACTATGAGGCTTGGTTACTAAACCCCACAGGAATTAAACCAAGTGCTCAAGTCGTGTGGCCAATTTTTGGCCAAGAAATTTTAAATGGTGACGTTGGTGGTGGTTTCCACGGAATTCAAATCACCTCTGGATTGTTCCAACTATGGCGTGCTTCTGGCATAACTAATGAGTTCCAACTATATTGCACAGCAATCGGTGCGCTGGTAATGGCTGCCTTGATGCTGTTTGCTGGTTGGTTCCATTATCACAAGAAAGCTCCTAAGTTGGAATGGTTCCAGAATGTGGAATCAATGATGAACCACCACTTAGCAGGTTTGCTGGGTCTAGGTTGCTTGGGTTGGGCCGGCCATCAGATTCACGTTTCTCTACCAATTAATAAATTGTTAGATTCTGGTGTAGCACCAGCTGATATTCCTCTGCCACATGAGTTTATCTTGAATAAAAGCTTGATGGTAGAGTTATACCCCAGTTTTGCTAAGGGCTTAACCCCATTCTTTACATTAAATTGGGGCGAGTACGCTGACTTCTTGACCTTCAAAGGTGGTTTAAACCCTGTAACAGGTGGCCTGTGGCTATCTGATACAGCTCACCATCACTTGGCATTAGCGGTGTTATTCATTGTTGCTGGCCATATGTACCGGACAAACTGGGGCATTGGTCACAGCATGAAGGAAATTATGGAGGCTCACAAAGGCCCCTTAACGGGAGAAGGCCATAAGGGTCTCTATGAAATCCTGACAACCTCTTGGCATGCTCAATTGGCCATTAACTTGGCAATGATGGGCTCCCTAAGCATCATCGTGGCGCATCATATGTATGCAATGCCACCTTATCCATATATTGCTACTGACTACCCAACTCAGTTATCTCTGTTCACACACCATGTGTGGATTGGTGGATTCCTGATTGTGGGAGCAGGAGCTCATGCAGCTATCTTTATGGTTCGGGATTACGATCCAGCCAAGAACGTTAATAACCTCTTGGACCGCGTAATTCGTCACCGAGATGCGATTATCTCCCACTTAAACTGGGTATGTATATTCTTGGGCTTCCATAGCTTCGGCTTGTATGTCCATAACGATACCATGCGTGCCTTTGGCCGTCCCCAGGATATGTTCTCGGATACCGGGATTCAACTACAGCCAATCTTTGCCCAATGGGTACAAAATATCCACGCTTTGGCTCCAGGCAATACTGCTCCTAATGCTTTAGCATCTGTTAGCCCCGCTTTCGGTGGTGATGTTGTAGCAGTAGGTGGCAAAGTAGCAATGATGCCAATAGCTTTGGGTACGGCGGATTTCATGATTCACCATATCCATGCTTTCACCATCCACGTTACAGTTCTAATTCTGCTAAAAGGTGTACTGTATGCCCGTAGCTCTCGTCTGATTCCTGACAAGAGTGAACTAGGCTTCCGGTTCCCTTGCGACGGCCCTGGTCGTGGTGGTACTTGTCAAGTGTCCGGTTGGGACCATGTATTCCTAGGTCTTTTCTGGATGTACAACTCCTTGTCAATTGTAATTTTCCACTTTAGCTGGAAGATGCAGTCAGACGTTTGGGGAACAGTAGCAGCAGACGGCTCAGTTTCTCACATCACCTTTGGCAACTTTGCACAAAGTTCAATCACCATTAACGGTTGGTTGCGTGACTTCCTGTGGGCGCAAGCTTCTCAGGTAATTACATCCTACGGTTCAGCTCTGTCTGCCTACGGTCTGTTGTTCTTAGGAGCACACTTTGTTTGGGCATTTAGCTTAATGTTCCTGTTCAGTGGTCGTGGCTACTGGCAAGAATTGATCGAGTCTATTGTTTGGGCTCATAATAAGTTAAAGGTTGCTCCAGCAATTCAGCCTCGTGCTCTTAGCATCATCCAAGGTCGGGCAGTGGGGGTAGCTCACTATCTCCTAGGTGGAATTGTCACAACCTGGGCATTCTTCCTGGCTCGAATAATTTCAGTAGGATGAAAATGCAATAGCGTTTTAACATTATTCCTTGGGGATTGACCGATCCTCAATCCCCAAATTTCTGATACGAAACGGCGGTGAGTCTCACCGTTGCTGTCTGTGGAGGCGATGGCGTCGGTCAGCCTTTGAAGCAGAAAGCCCTATCCGTGAGGTGGGGAATCTCACGTTATACCGCTTGCGGTCAACGTAGGAGAACGTCACTTCAATCTAAATTCTCAAAGACTTCCGAGACTTAGATAAAATATTTTATTTATTTTATGGCCACAAAATTCCCAAAATTTAGCCAAGACCTGGCACAAGACCCGACCACCCGTCGGCTCTGGTACGGGATTGCTACGGCTCATGATTTTGAAACCCACGATGGCATGACCGAGGAAAATCTTTACCAAAAGATTTTTGCCTCTCACTTCGGCCACCTGGCAATCATTTTCCTCTGGACCTCTGGCAGTCTCTTCCATGTTGCCTGGCAAGGAAACTTTGAACAGTGGATTAAAGATCCTCTGAATGTACGCCCAATCGCCCATGCGATTTGGGACCCTCAATTCGGTCAACCTGCAGTGGATGCGTTCACTCAAGCAGGTGCCTCTAACCCAGTAGACATTGCATATTCTGGTGTTTACCACTGGTGGTACACCATCGGCATGAGAACAAATGGTGACCTGTATCAGGGTTCTATATTCCTCCTGATCTTGGCATCCGTCATGCTGTTCGCTGGTTGGTTACACCTCCAGCCCAAGTTCCGTCCTAGCCTCGCTTGGTTCAAAAATGCTGAATCCCGCCTAAATCACCATTTGGCAGGTTTATTCGGTGTTAGTTCCTTGGCTTGGACAGGTCACTTGGTTCACGTTGCAATTCCAGAATCTCGTGGACAGCACGTGGGTTGGGATAACTTCCTAACAACTATGCCTCATCCAGCAGGTTTAGCTCCCTTCTTTACAGGAAACTGGGGTGTTTATGCCCAAAATCCTGATACTGCCAGCCATGTGTTTGGTACTTCAGAAGGATCTGGAACTGCGATTCTGACTTTCTTGGGTGGTTTCCATCCTCAGACTGAATCCCTGTGGTTGACTGATATGGCTCATCACCACTTGGCGATCGCAGTATTATTCATCGTTGCTGGTCATATGTACCGGACTAACTTTGGTATCGGTCACAGCATCAAAGAAATGCTTGACTCCAAAGCTGGTTTGGTAGGTGGCAAGAGTGAAGGTCAGTTTAATCTGCCTCACCAAGGGTTGTATGAAACTCTCAACAACTCTCTACACTTCCAGTTGGCTTTAGCACTAGCTTCTCTCGGTGTAATCACTTCTTTGGTAGCACAGCATATGTATGCTCTGCCTCCTTATGCTTTTATTGCTAAGGATTACACCACCATGGCAGCACTCTATACCCACCACCAGTACATCGCTGGTTTCATAATGGTAGGTGCTTTCGCTCACGGCGCAATATTCCTAGTACGGGATTACGATCCTGAGCAAAACAAAGGTAACGTGCTCGATCGCGTATTGCAGCACAAAGAGGCAATTATTTCTCACCTGAGCTGGGTGTCTCTGTTCCTAGGCTTCCACACTCTTGGTCTTTATGTCCATAACGATGTAGTGGTAGCTTTCGGTACTCCTGAAAAACAAATCTTGATCGAGCCAGTATTTGCTCAGTTCGTTCAAGCATCTTCAGGTAAAGCTCTATACGGCATGGATGTTCTGTTGTCTAACTCAGACAGCATTGCAGCTACAGCTTGGCCGAACTACGGTAACGTATGGCTACCGGGCTGGTTAGAAGCCATCAACAGTGGTACTAACTCTCTATTCTTAACCATTGGCCCTGGCGATTTCTTGGTACACCATGCGATCGCTCTAGGTTTGCACACCACCACCTTGATTCTAGTCAAAGGTGCTTTGGATGCCCGTGGTTCTAAATTGATGCCAGACAAGAAAGACTTCGGTTACGCATTCCCTTGCGATGGCCCTGGTCGTGGTGGTACTTGCGATATCTCAGCTTGGGATTCCTTCTACCTTTCTATGTTCTGGATGTTGAACACTATTGCGTGGCTGACGTTCTACTGGCACTGGAAACACCTAGCTGTTTGGCAAGGTAACGTTGCTCAGTTCAATGAATCTTCTACGTACTTGATGGGTTGGTTCCGTGATTATCTGTGGTTGAACTCATCTCAGTTAATTAACGGTTATAACCCATTTGGAACTAATAACCTGTCTGTTTGGGCTTGGATGTTCTTGTTAGGACACCTAGTTTGGGCAACTGGTTTCATGTTCCTCATCTCTTGGCGTGGTTACTGGCAAGAGCTGATTGAAACATTAGTTTGGGCTCACGAGCGCACTCCTCTAGCTAACCTAGTTCGCTGGAAGGATAAGCCCGTTGCAATGTCCATCGTTCAAGCTCGTGTAGTTGGTTTAGCCCACTTTACAGCAGGCTTTGTCATAACCTACGCAGCATTTGTCATAGCCTCTACTGCTGGTAAGTTTGGTTAATTTCTAGAGATTAGCCGAACTCTGGTTTAATCGGTTAATTAAATTCAACCTCCTACTTTTGGTAGGGGGTTTTTTTTCAACTATTGATTTGAAAGCATCATCTTATATCATGTCCGGTTGAATACTTACAGCAGTTTCCAACTTGATGAAGTACATATATTTATGATTTTAGGAAGTGGGGAGTGTGGGAAGTGTGGGAAGTGTGGGGAGTAGGCGAAACTTTACCACATTAACCTGCAATCTGCTGTATAAATAACGACGGAGGAGTCAGGTAGGGGAGCCGTCGGATTGGCGACCTCGAGGAGTCAGGAGTCAAGAGGGAAAAAGAAGGAAGAGGAGAATAAAATTTTTTATCACTAATTAAACGGACATGATATTAATGGTACTTAGACATTTTCTGGTAGAAAAAATGCGTTAAAGTCAGTCAAGAGTTGGGAATTACGTCGATACCCTAAAAATGGCTATAACCCTTGGTAATTCAGGATTTATACCTTTTTAACGTCAAAGCCTCTACCAGTCTATATTTGAGCCTGTTTTCTGGTTCTATTTTTTTAAGTCCCATTAATTTGTACCCCCGACAAAGGAAAAACTATAAATCTCTTTGCTCGTCCTCTTTTATAAACCGGATAGTGTAGAAAAGTTCCATTGAATGTCCCTACAAACTTTGTAATTTTTACCCTTTATTAATTCATCTAAAAACCTCTCTCAAAGTATTATGTCAACTTCTAAAGAAAGCCTCCATAACTTTGTCACCTTCTGTCAACAACACATCACCGGAGACGAAAAAGGAGAAGCACAAATATTTCTCAATCGCTTCTTTCAAGCATTCGGACATCAGGGAGCAATAGAAGCAGGAGCAACCTACGAACAAAGAGTTAAAAAAGGTAGTAAAAAAGGTAAAACAGGTTTTGCAGATTTAGTTTGGAAACCTCGGGTATTAATAGAAATGAAAAAGCGGGGAGAAGACCTCAACAAACACTACTCTCAAGCATTTGACTATTGGATATGTTTAATTCCAGACCGTCCTCAATATGTGATACTTTGCAACTTTGATGAATTTTGGATTTTTGATTTCAATACTCAACTAGACACCCCGGTAGACTGCATCCGACTTACACAACTACCCCAACGTGCTGGTGCTTTTACCTTCATGGAAATAGCCAACAGGCAACCAATATTTAGAAATAACCAAGTAGAGGTAACAGAAACAGCCGGAAAACGAATGGGGCAACTATTTCAAGAACTTCAAGAAAGAGGGAAAAAAAAGCAATTATTTAATCAATTTATAGCCCAGAGATTTGTATTGCAATGTGTCTTAGCAATGTTTGCTGCAGATAGGGGAATGTTACCTCCTGATATGTTTATTTCCTGCGTTTAAGAATGCTTAAAAGGTGGGAATTCCTATGACATTATTGGTGGATTATTTCGAGAAATGAATCAACCAGGAATTACGCCCACTGGACGCTATCAAGGAGTAGATTATTTTAACGGGGGTTTATTTTCAGTCATTCATCCGATAGAACTAACAAAATCTGAATTGACTATTTTAGAAGCTTGTAGCAGACAAAATTGGAGTCAAATTCGCCAGGCAATTTTTGGTAATATTTTTGAGGCAGCTACTGATAAACACAAGCGTCATAGTTATGGAATTCATTTCACTTCTGAAGTTGACATAATGAAAATTGTGAGACCGACTATTAGTAAATATTGGGAGGAAAAAATTGAGGCAACAACTACTATTATTGAATATCTTAAAACTACAGTCAAGCCAGAGCGTGATAATAACCGGAGAAAAGTAACAAAAATAAATTGGTAGAAGTACGAAGGAAAAAAATTATAAATGAGAAAAGCGACCGCTTGTTTATCTTATTATTTTACAGTGCCAAGAGTTTCTAAATGGGCGGTCTTTTTACCTGTACCTATTAAGTGGCTTCCTGGTGATAAGTCAGTAGTTGTTGCTTCTGAAGATTTTTACATTCTTGGAATTCTTTTATCTGAAGTTCATCGTATTTGGATGAATGCTCAAAAGTCAACTCTCAAAGCAGATATTGCTTATACTCATAATACCTGTTTTGAAACTTTTCCATTTCCTCAAAACCCAAGCCAAAAATTAGTAGAGGAAATTCGTGAAACTAGCGAAAAACTACACAAATATCGCACGGAAAAAATGGAAATCAAACAGTGGGGAATAACTCAGCTTTATAATCAATTTTTTACCGAACCTACTAGCCAACTATTTCAACTTTATAGTCAACAAGATGAGTTAGTTATACAAGCCTACAGATTTAATGGCAAAGATAATATATTGGAAAAACTTCTAGAATTAAATTTAGAATTAGCAGAAGTAGAAAAACAGGGTCAACAAGTAGTAGGACCTTGGATTCCAAATTGAATTTACCATAGAATTTTGAAAATGAAACACCTGCCAAAAATTAAGTCAGTAAAATCCCGGAATTGGTCAATTGAAAAATTACCTGGTTTAAGTAAACAAGACCAAATAAAACTCATAAAATATGATATTAACACCACTAGAAAATTACTAGAAATAACTAATACTCCTCAAAAAAAATTATCCTTAGCCAATCAACTACAAATTCATACTCAGTACGTTAATAAATGGGTAGCATTAGCAGACTTAGCCAGAATTCCTAGTGTGGGTTGTCAATACTGCGGACTTTTGCTTCATTCTGGCATTGCCTCTGTTTCCCAATTAGCTCAAGTGCCTATTCACAGGCTGCACCAACAAATATTAAAATTACAAGTATCAACCATGCAACGCCGTGACCTTTGTCCTGGTGTAGAATTGGTTCAAAAATGGGTTCAACAAGCTCAAGTTTTATCGTCATAATTGACAATTAATTAGATGATTTTATAACAATTATTAGGAAAATTTTATTCTGAAGAAAACTTCAAAATTAATCAAGATAAAAGGCGGTTTTGTATAATTTTTGACAAATTATTGAATACGAATATGAGCGGTATTGGTGGGGCGATACTGATGGGCACTGCTGGGCGATAAAACTCCGTTGCGCTACGCCATCGCATTGTTATCAACTCAGAGAATTTAACTTTTCATTCTGTGAAGCACCCAAAAGCTGCAACTCTTCTCATTCATGACTCTATATTTCCTTTTATTTTTAAGATTCGCAAAAATAAAAATTGATTTTTGAATTAGAGGAGAGATTAGTAAAATTAGGAGTTAATCTCTGTGAGTTGTTAATAATTATTATAGCAGTTTTTGATCGATTTGTGAATGTAGAAATTTTTGTGGCGACCTGGTGAAAGGCCACAAAAAAAATCGGCGGAATGGGTAGGGGGGTTGACGCTGGGGCTAAAAAATGTTTAACTATGAAGTGTTGGGTCAAGCATGGCTATGTGCTTGACTAATGATTCAACATAATTGAGGATAAGTATTTGGTGGGGATGATTAATTGGTCGAAGAATGGAGAGATAGTGCTGAACACGACTACGCGATCAAACTCCGTTCCGCTGTCGCGATCGCATTGTTATCAGCCCAAAGAATTTAGTTTTTCATTTTGTGAAGCACCCCAAAGCTACAACTTTTTCTCATTCCCTACTCTATACTTCCTTTCAGTTTTTCAATTAGCGAAAAAATGAAAATTGATTTGCCAATAATTATTTGGGAGATTAGTGAAATTAGGAATTAATCTCCGTGAGTTGTTAATAATTATTATAGCAGTTTTTGATTAATTTGTGGATGTAGAAATTCCTCTAGTGGTGGTGAAAGGCCACAAAAAATCGGCGGAATGGGTAGGGGGGGTTGACGCTGGGGCTAAAAAATGTTTAACTATGAAGTGTATTGGTAAGCATGGCTACACGCTTGACTAATGAGTCAACTTAAATAGGAGAAGTATTGATGGGGGTGATTAATTGGTCGAAGAATGGAGCAATACCGCTGGAGACCACTACGCGATAAAACTACGTTTTGCTGACGCATAGCTCCGCTAAACGCTACGCGAACAAACTCCGTTCCGCTGTCGCGATCGGACAAACAAATAAACCTGAGTTGATAAAACTTTGCTTGATTGGCAGGTATAACAGCAAAATAATTGAATCGTGAAAATATAGTCATTTCAAATAAGAATGAAACACTTTTTTTGCTCAAACCCTTTCAAGGCAAGAAATACTCATCTGACTCTAAACTGAAACGACTATATATAGAAAGAAATATCTATTACTCTTAATATTTAACAGCTCAATATCTCATAAATTCTGGACTACCAAAAATCAAAGCCGCCCTCAACTCAGGAGCACTTTTTTCAACAACTGCAAAAGTTTGAGCCGAAAAATTATTACCCAAAGTAGCCATCAACTTTTCCGCACTAATAGGCTTACCCTTACCCAACAAACCACCAGACAAAGGTACAGCTAAACTGCTACGTCGAATCATCGTATCTGAATTCAACCAAGCTTCTTGAGTATTTTTATAACCATCAGGAGTAATGCAACTATAAAGAGGCATTCCTAACTGGTCTAAAATACCATTAATAGGTCGAAAATTATCAACCTCATTACCAATAGCTCTCATAGCAGAAGCCACAAACCGATAGGGATTTTTAAACTTAGCATTATAAACCTCTGGCTGCCAAAATTTTGAACTGTTGAAGAGAGTATTAAGTACCTCAGCAATATTTCCCGTACTATCCAAGAAACTCTTAGCTAAAACTTTAACTAAAGACTCGGAAGGTTGGTCTGCAACAAAAGCTTGAGCTAATTTAAAACTAATATGTTTAGCGGTGGAAGGATGACTTGCTAAAATATCTAAAGCTGCTTCACCTTCACCAATTCCATTTTCTTGAATTGTTTGTCCGAGAAAATTTTTCTCTCCTGATTCGTGGCGTTTTTCATCAAAATAAAAACCATCATTATCTTTATTTCTTTGAGAATTAGGAGGTAAGCCCCAACCAGTTAAAATCTTTGCTAAAGCAATAATATCATCTTGACTATAGCCACCATCAACACCTAAAGTATGTAATTCTAATAATTCTCTAGCATAATTTTCATTAATTTTTCCTCGATGACTTTGCCAGTTATCTAAATAAATTAACATGGCTGGATGATGGGCAGTAGCTCCTAATAATTGACGAAACTTTCCCAACGCATTAGGTCGAATAGCCTGTTGTTCGTAAGAGCTAAAATATAAACGATTTAGTCCTTGACGACTAAAAACATTAAAGTGATTGTACCAGAAATCAACCATCACTTCTTCTAAGTGACGCGGACTTTCTAGAGTGCGTAACATTCGCCCTTTAGCTGCCTGTAAAAAAATTTTTTGTTCAAAACGCCCTTTGATTCTATTTAATCCTGTCTGGTCTAACTTTAATTCTTTTCCCTGTTGTTGAAGTCTTTGTAATTCTGTGATTATTTCACCAGGAGTTAGGGGTAATGTATCTAGATATTTCAGTTTTTGAATTAATACTTTTGGGTAGGGAATAGAATCAGGTTTTAGTTGAGATTGAATATAAGCTTCAATGCCAATATTTTTAATCTGTTGAATCTGCCCTGGAGTTGGACCGAAACTAAGACGATTAATCAAATGTAAAATTTTAAGACCGCTCATCATGTTTATTAAAGTTTTAGTAATTTATCATTTTTCCAACTCTTAATATCAAGTTCGCTTAAATCTGAAATAGTGATATAGCAGTCATATAGCAATCCTATTTCAGTTATAAATTTTTGGTGGTGGTAGGTGGTAGGTGGTAGGTGTTAGGTGGTAGGTATAAGACAAAATAAATACATCTAAGTTTTCACAAATCATTTAGGATTGCTATATTTGGGTTGTGAAAAGAATATCCTACAAAAAAAAGGCAATAAGCAACAGAAATAAAAGTTTCAGACTTTTTAGATATTTTCCAATTGTTTACAAATCATTTAGGATTGCTATAAATAATTTTTAGATAATTGGGAAATGAGTAGAGGATGTATTCGGTGTTTCTCCTCTGCTGTTAATCAGGATAATTTTATTATTTATAACGCACCGAGTCCAACAGGATATTCTGCTGTTAGGAGGAGAGTTTTTTTTATGATTAATTCAAACGGATTTGATAATTATTTATCTACCACCTAATACCTAACACCTATCACCTTCTTCCTTAACCAAAACACCATTCAGGAAAATATCAGCTAATCCTTCGGCCATTTCTTGCATTGCTTGGGGGGAAGCATCAGGCTCTAATAAAGTTTGTTGGCTAAAACCGGCGATCGCGAACATTCCCAAAAATACCCGCGCCACAACTTTGGGATTCATCCGACGATATATACCTCGCTCCATAGCTGTTTCAAAAAACGCCTCAGCCACATCAGTCATTTTAGCAATAACTTCCGATTGAATACGATTCTGTAACTCTGGGTGAAACTGTGCTTCAAAGAAACAAACTTTCATCATATCGGCATTTTTGCTCATATTTAACATCCGTCGCCGCATCACTTTTGCTACAGCTTTATAGCTAGACATTTCACTCAGCTCTGTCAATAAATCTGTAAGAATATCAATCCATCCCTGGGTAGCTAACTCAATCAAAATTGCTTTTTTATTAGTAAAATGACGAAACAAAGTGCCCTCGGCCACCCCTGCTTTTTGTGCCAAGTCGCGAGTTGTAGTACCATCATATCCATGTCTTGCAAACAACTTTTGAGCTGCTTGTAATATCTTTGTTCGTGTTTGTGTTTCTGAAGTTTGTAACTGATTCAAAACTTTCATAATAGTTAAAATTTATTATCTTACTTTAATCATTTAGAGGCTGCTTATAAAGCAAATACTAAGATAGCAAGCCGTGTTTAATCTTCGGTATGTTTGCTTGGTTAGGGCGGACAGTTTTCACCTCGGTTAGCAATAGGATATCTTCGGAGTCTTTTTCCTAGGTCATGCTAAGGCAAATATGTCGCGGAGCTTTGCGAAGTGCAAAAACTCACCCTACATCAGGATTTAACTTTATCTTTAACAAACAGTCTCTTATAGCTTTGAGGAATGAGGATTTTATTATCTACACAAGTTTAATTTTATAATCTCACTATGATGTGAGGCACAAAAAAAGTTCTGTACTTTATTTAATTTTCATTTCTAAAAAGCAAGTTGGGAACTACATTGCTAAGTAGAGTGGCATAAATAAACGCATAATTTGGGCAATGCGCGCAGTCAGCTAAAACCTTTAGACAAAGACATTTATAAATATTGCCAACCCTACAACTAAGAAGCAAGTTGGGAACTACATTGCTAATAGCTATGACTCTGGGCAACGGCAGGTTTTTCACCAATGGTATTAAGCATTAATTTTATCTAATTTTATCTAATTTTATCTGAAAAATTCTATAGTAGAGCATCGCTCGATATAGGGTTTTTCAGGAAGCGTGAGGTACACTACTTTTTCTTATTTTCTGTTCCCTAATCCCTACTCCCTACTCCCTAAAATCTCGAACTTTGTACCTCACCAGTATAAAAATTAAATTGCTATATCAGCTTTTGTCTCATATCCTCCTTGCTCTTCAAACATAATTACCTGATTTGCCACCATTGTCTTTTCTTGCTTTTATCTCAATATATATATTGTTAATGATTATTGAACAGTTTAAGTATTAATTAACAAAAGCTTTATATCTACCTAATAAATCCACTCCAGAGTCAATCAGAAAAAGTTAAATATCACAGTTATTTGACCAAAACCCGATACTTCAGAATATAATTTTAGTTGTTACCTGCAAAGAAATTCAACTTGTTTAATTGATTTTACTATTTATGTTCATACGTCCAACTAGTATCCCTAGGCGTTCGTCAACACTCAAAACCCGTAGCAGTGGGATTACGCCCAGAGTTGAAAAGTCTACCGAAAATCTGGAGACAAAACCTACTCATAAAGAAGGATTAAATTCGGCTTTAAACCTATTATCTGAAGTTATTTTATTTCCAATATTTCCAACCTGGTGTCAAAAATTAATCACCTCCAGCCTCGATCGGGCCAACCAAAAAAGGGAGTCTCGAATAATGGAGACGGAGATAGAAATAAACATCCACCACCCAAAAAACTGCAACCCCCGAAAAAGGCGATCGCTAAACTTTGGCCTATTTTTAACTTTTTTATGTTTGTTTTGGTGTGGGCTAGCACCTAATATTGCCTTAGCTAGGGAATATCCTGTTCCACAGACAGTCGAAATCAAACCCTATCTAGACCGGGTAATCAAAAAAGTTACAGAATTTAGTCTTGACAATGGGATAAAATTTATCCTTCTCGAACGGGATAACGCACCAGTCATTTCTTGTGTCATTTATGCTGATGTGGGTGGGGCTAACGAACCAGATGGCCAAACAGGTGTAGCTCACTACCTAGAACATTTAGCTTTTAAAGGTACAAAAAAAATTGGTACAAAAGACTATGAAGCCGAAAAACAAGTATTAGACAAACTAGACAAAATATTTGTCCAAATTCAGCAAGCAAGCGCTAATGGCAAAACTGAACAAGTTTCTAACTTATTAACACAATTCGAGGCAACTCAAAAGTTGGCATCTGAATTTGTCAATCAAAATGAGCTATCAAAAATTATTGAGCAAGCAGGAGGAGTGGGAATGAATGCTGCGACCTCTGCAGACTATACTACCTATTTCTACAGCTTGCCTGCTAATAAACTAGAATTGTGGATGTCTCTAGACTCAGAAAGATTTCTAGAGCCTGTATTTAGAGAATTTTACAAAGAAAAACAGGTAATTCTGGAAGAGCGGCGATCGCGTACGGAAAACTCACCCGTTGCCCAAATGTTGGAAAAATTTTTAAGTAAAGCTTTCCAAGTTCACCCTTATGGTCGCCCTGTCATCGGTTATCGGGAAGATATAGAAAATTTAACCAGAGAAAATGTGCGGGATTTTTTTGAGACTCATTATGTACCGAGTAACTTAACTGTAGGGATAGTTGGAGATATTAATCCCAAGCAGGTCAAAAAATTAGCAGAAACTTACTTCGGTCGCTACGAAGCCAAACAAAAACCGCCAAAACTTAATATTGTCGAACCTCCTCAAACTGAAACACGGGAAGTAACTATGGAGTTGCAATCTCAACCTTGGTATATAGAGGGTTATCATCGACCAGCCATGAGTCATCCAGACAATGTGGTTTATGAAATGATTGCGAGTATTCTTAGTGATGGTCGTACTTCTCGGCTTTATAAGTCATTGGTAGAGAAACAGCAAATAGCCCTAGTAGCACAAGGTTTTAGTGGTTATCCGGGAAATAAATACCCGAATTTGATGCTATTCTATGCCATGACTGCTCCTAATAGTAATGTGGATGAAGTGGCAGCAGCTTTGCAAACGGAAATTGAAAGGTTGAAAACAAGTCCAGTTTCTGAAGCAGAATTAGAAAGGGTAAAAACTCAAGCTAGGGCATCTTTATTACGTTCTCTTGACTCTAATATGGGTATGGCTTCTGCGCTGTTAAGTTATGAAGTTAAAACTGGTTCGTGGCAAAATCTCTTTAAGGAACTTGATGCGATTAATGCTGTGACTGTGGGAGATATTCAGCGTGTCGCCCAAGCAAGTTTTGTCCCTGAAAACCGTACTATTGGAAGACTACTTCCCCAGTCATAAACTATAACCTTAAGGGTAAGGTAAAATTCCTAGTAGTCGGACATTCTAGCTAAACGAGATTCAACCAAAATGGTGAATTGGTGCAAAAAGATTGTGTATAGTAAATCAAAACTATAACGTCTTAGTATCTGTAGTGTTTAGGTCTCAAAAATGTGTAATATCATGTCTGGTTGAATACCCACAAATAATAGCAGTAGTGGTCTGTCAAGATAGTTTTGAGGGATAGGCAATCCCAAAAAGCATTATCTCAAAATCAAGGTGACCGAATAATTAATAGTTAATAATTAATAATTAAACAATTCTGGTTTAAAGCCGACCCTGTTAAGGGGATAAAATCAAAAAAAATCCTTAAGTGTCAATTTAATCCGTTTTAAGAAGGGGTAATTATTAATTGTTTTCCGTTTGTCATGCACTCGCATTCGGCACCTCGTCACATAAAAATTGTTAATTGTTAATTGTTAATTGCTGAAAAAAATCTATCCATCATTTCAAAGTTGACAAACCAGTATGGGCAATTAATGTTTGCGTTTGCGCAGCATTCCGCAAGGAAAGCGTGACAAACAGAAATTGCCCATACTCCTAACAACAGCCTAACAATTTGTAGCATTTTTTTTGCAAAATTGTATTAGCTATCTCCTATAAAGAATCCTCTTGCCTTCAAGCATAGCAGCATCAAACTAATCTAGAAACAATAAACAATGGTCTCTAAATATAGAAGGAAAATTCATGGCTCCAAACTTTTTTTAACAGCATTACTATTAATAACAATGTTGTTAGCTATTTTGGGGCGAACACCAGCATTAGCCGCATTACCCGCCAAGCATTATACCGAATTGGAATTTCCACCTCTACCAGAGTTAAAGCTACCGGAATACACTCGCTTTCAACTTGATAATGGTATAATTGTCTATCTGATGGAAGACCATGAATTACCTCTAATTAGTGGCAGAGCCTTATTCCGCACAGGTTCGAGATTTGAGCCAGAAGCCCAGGTAGGGTTAGCAAGTTTAACCGGCACAGTTATGCGTACAGGTGGCACTAAACAACATTCACCTGAAGAAATAAACCAACTACTCGAACAAAAAGCAGCAGCAGTGGAAACAGGTGTTAGTGATACTGCAGGCGTCACAAGATTTAGTTCTCTGACTGAAGACTTAGAAGAAGTATTTGGATTATTTACAGAAGTGATTCGCCAACCAATATTTGCCGAACAAAAATTAGAGTTTGCCAAACAACAATGGCGAGGTGGCATTGCTCGTCGCAATGATAATCCTGAATCTATTGCTGGTCGTGAGTTTCAAAAATTGATTTATGGCAAAGATAGTCCTTATGCTCGTACTGCTGAATATGAAACCCTCGATAATATTTCCAGGGAAGATTTAGTTAATTTCTATGAAAAATATTTTCATCCGGGAAATATGATTTTGGGAATAGTGGGAGATTTTGAGACCAAACAGATGCGATCGCTAATTACGGATAAATTTGGCGACTGGCAACTAAGCAGCAAAGCTGTAATACCCCCGTTACCTTCAGTTTCTCAAGCTCAAGTAGGTGGGATATTTTTTGTAGAGCAACCTCAACTAACTCAAAGTTATGTGCAAATGGGTCATTTAGGAGGAAAATTAGATAACCCTGATTATACGGCTTTGAGTGTGATGAATGGGGTACTTAATGGTATGGGGGGACGTTTATTTAATAATATTAGATCGCGTCAAGGTTTAGCCTATTCTGTTGGCGCTTCTTGGAGTCCTAACTATGATTATCCGGGAGTATTTATTGCTTCTGGTGAAACCCGTTCGGATGCAACTGTGCCATTTATTAAGTCTATTAATGAAGAGATTGAACGTATCCGCACTCAACCTATTACAAAGGAGGAACTTTCTCATGCTAAAGATTCTACTCTTAACTCGTTTATTTTCAACTTTCAAGACCCAGCTCAAACTTTATCTCGTTTGATGCGATATGAATATTATGATTATCCTGAAGATTTTATCTTTCGTTATCGTCAGGAATTGGAAGATACTACAGTTGAAAATGTGCAAAGAGTGGCTCAAAAATATTTGCAACCAGAGCAAATGGTAACTTTAGTAGTGGGTAATAAGGAGGCAATTCAACCACCTTTGAGTAGTCTGGGAAATGCTGTGAAAATTACCTCAATAGATATTACGATTCCTGAGCCTAGCTAAATATTATTTGGTAGATGGGGGAAACAAAAATTCCCCCACAAAGTAGAAAATAAAAATACCCAGAAAACCAGCTCCCAAATCCACAAAACTAAAAGTTCGATTCGGGATAAGTTGTTGTATAAATTCTTCAGCAACAG
>JBARXI010000461.1:0-9567 GCA_049647275.1 Microcoleaceae cyanobacterium | reverse complement strand
TGAGCAATCAGCATTCTGGATTTTTTCCTAATTTGCTCTGCCTAAATTTGAGGATTTTTATTTGACTGGTCAGTTTTGATTTTGCTGCAGGGTAAGTCTCGGCATAATTTCTTTTTGCGAGATATTTAGTGATGAGATACTAATTTCTCGGCGTTGCTGAATCAAGGGATGAATTTTTTTTGAGCTGGTAAATCTCATCTTTAATACTTCTTGCTTCTTTTTTCTCCAAGCCTACAATTCATCCCACAAATATGCAACGCCAATTTCTGTGAATTGTTCCTAATGGAATTGTCTTAACTGAGGATAAAAGCTATTTATCTGGGTTTTTGGGAGAATAATTTTTACTATATATGAGCGCACCTTCTCCATTATGTTTAGAATATCTTGTCAAGTATTGTTTGTCAAGCTATATCTTCAATCTTTTAAAATTTTTTTTATGGCAGTCTGAGGGTTTTTTCTGGTCAAATTAAATCTCTTTAATTAACTGATAAATTCTTGAGTGAAAATCAGAGACATAATTTTTAGCTTCACTTGGGAATTCTAAATAACTATTCTTGATTTTTGCCTAATTCGGTCTGGTCTGAATTTGAGGATTTTTGTTTGACTGGGAATTTTTGACCTTTGATTAAATCTGTCTGGCGGTCGCTTCTGTTTCTGAGAAATGTTTTGACGAGATACTAATTTTTCTGAGTTCTAATGGAGTTTTCTTAACTGAGGATAAAAGCTATTTATCTGGTGTTTTGGGAGAATAATTATTATTATTATTACTATATATGAGCGCACCTTCTCCATTATGTTTAGAATATCTTGTCAAGTATTGTTTGTCAAGCTATATCTTCAACTTTTTGAAATTTATTTGATGGCAGTCTGCTCAATTTTATGTTTCCATCAAATCTCTTTAATTAATCAGAAGTGGAAAGTAATTACCACTAGTTCACCTACCACAACTCTATCGGCTCCACTCCTAATATTTATTAGTTGAAACTAGGGGAAAACTTGTCAGGATAACCATGAGATAAAAAATAGCATTATTCTTTTTTGCTTCATTCCTTCCGCATAAGTAATCAAGCAGAATTAATTGTATATTTGATAGTCAGGTTAAGTAGGTAGGCAAATTTTTTTTTAGATGCACTTTTCAAATATAAAAGTATATTTTTTTGTTTCCTGTTCCCAGTCAAGCGTTTTCTACTCATACTTACTATTGACATTCTGAGGTATACTATTTAAAATGCAAAAGATTCAAAAATTCTCAAATAACTAGTAAAATCAAACGTTGATTTCTAATAACACAAAAAACACTTATGTCTATTTCCTACAGTTCCCTATTCCCTATTCCCTATTCCCTATTCCATTTTTTCCATCAATGCTAGTTTCACATCTCAAATGTAAATACTATACTTACTAATTATCCGCTGATTCTGACTCTATCGAAATCAAAATTAATCATAAACTATGAGAATATACCTATATATTCTATCAGGAATTACATCCGCATTAATCGGTTGGAGCCTCGGTCAATTTATCCTCAGCGATTTAGGCTGGTTACAAAAATTTCCCGAAATAGCATTATTTCCTTGCATTGCAATTTCCCTAGCAGTTGGTGTAGTAGCAACCGATATATTCCTAACCAATCCCACCAGATTTAAACGCAACTTCAGCAGAGGTCTAATACCCCTAACAATTGCAGCAGGATTAGGATTATTAATCGGCATAACATCTGGAGGATTAGTCCAAATATTACTCAACCCACAACTACGAGATAAAGTCATAACTATACCCGATGAACTTGTCAGAATAGTGGGCTGGATATTAATCGGCGGAGCAGTAGGTTTAGCCGAAGGTTGGACTTGGCGCTGGCGGAGTATAGAAGCAGGAGATAAACACCGTTTTTGGCAACGACTTACTATTAGTTTCACAACCAGTATTTTAACTGCCTTAGTTGCAGCAATTATCTTTGAATGGCTAAGGCAAAAATTTGGTGGAATTCCCACAGGATTAAAAGCTTGGGAAGACCCCATAGGATTTTCTTTATTGGGCGGTTTGTTAGGTTTAGTATTGAGTTTTTCAACCTCTCCTAGTCATCTAGTTGCCCTCAGAGCTGGAGCAGGTTTTGAATATACGGAAAATCTGAATATAAGTCAGTCTCAAACACCAAGCGATTATCCTCATATTCAGAAAGAATTATCACCAAAACTGAAATTTGTTAGTAATGACTTTACCGACAAAATTGAGGAAGGATTATCAATTCAATTACCAGCTAGAGGCAAAGTAAAAATTGGTTCGGCGCAGTTACAAATTATGGGAATTCAACAATTTGGCGTACATATTTCTATTCCCGGTTTGCCACTACATATTGCTGACTTAGACTTAGCATCCAGCCAAACAATTCTCGTACCTAATATCAAGTTTTTCTCTAACATAGAATATCAGGGTACTCTCTTGACTGAAAGTACACCAATTCAATTAAAACACAACGATTTAATCGCATTTTATGCCGAAAATGGAGGCTATAATGGTAAAAAGTTATTCAGATTTGTCTACTACAATCGGTTCTTGGACCCGCAAGGTTAGCCTATCTTTATTAATAGTAGGTTGCTGGATAAATCCTAGTTTGGCTCAAATCAAAAATGTGGAAATAATCGAAGCTATTCCTGACCGGAATGAAGCGAAAGTTACGCTCCGTCTGAAAGCCTACGACCAAAACAATAAACCAGTAATAGGTCTGCAAAAAGAGGATTTTAACTTAACAGTTTGTCCGCCTAAAGCAGACCCTAAAACTGGAGAATGTCAAACTCTAAATCAAGCAGATATTAATTGGAAAATTCCCCAACCTGAAGAATTACCGCCAGCCTGGATAATTGTTTTATTAGATTTCAGTGGCAGTATGAAACAATTAGATAGTAGTGGGGAGAAAACTAAACTAGAAGGAGCCGTTACTGCGATTAGAAAATTCAATCAAGATTTAGCAAAAAGAGGTACAAATACCAAAATTTCTATTGTACCTTTCGGCAAAGGAGGTAAAAATTGTCCGGGAAATAAAGTCTCGCCAAAAGAACTAGATAAATTTGTTTTAGCTGGCGATGAAAAAGTCGAAGAAAGTCTGAAAAAACTAGAGGGTGAATTAGATAAACTTTGTGCAGCTACGGATATTTATGAACCTTTGCGTCAGGCAGTACAATTTTTTGGCAATTCTGAAGATACTCGTTTTAATCCTCCAGAAGATACTAATTTATCTCAACCAAGACGTTCAATAATTTTACTTTCTGATGGCTATCATAGTATTTATGGAAACAGACAAAATGAACCAGAATTAGAAGGGCAAGACTTTGAAAAACTTGTGTTTATGTTGAAAAGTTATCCTAATATTACCGTGCATACTTTAGGTTATGGTTTGACTCCCCAACAGTTGCAGCAAAAATATAATTTGGAGCAACCTCCAACTATTAGAGATATTAGTATCAGAGGAGGGAGGAAAAGCAATAACTCGGAAGAATTAACCGAACTGGCAGCCGAAGAATTTGTTGACCAAAAACGACTGCAACAAATTGCGGAAGTAACTAGGGGTATTGCTGAATTTTCTGGTAATGCTGAGGATATTTCTAGGAGTTTAACCGAGTTTTTAGAAGCTTTATTTGATGAGTATGAAATTAACTATGTTCAACCAATAAATGCCGACCGTGGTTCATTACATAATGTGCAAGTTAGTCTGAATTTATCCGATAATTCAGTAGATTCAGAATTGAAGCCTTACGTATTTCCTTGGGTGTCGCGATCGCTGCCTCTTTTGACCAGGACAATAATTTTTTTATTAGCTTTAGCAGTATTATTAGGAGGTGGTGTAATACCATTTTTGTTGTGGTCAAAATCCATGAAGCGAGAGTATCAATAAAAGTATCGGAGTGAGTAATAATGAATAGACAAATTAAATTGAAAGACAAGCTAGAAATTGGGGCGAAACTGACAAAAGCAGGGAAAATACCTGAAGCAATAGAGCAATATTCTTTAGCCGTAGAGTTAAAACCAAACTGTACTCGTGCTCTGATAGCATTGGCAAATATTCACGAAAAAAATCAGCAGCTAGATAAGGCTATTAGTTACCAAGAGCAGGTGGTAAAGTTAATGCCCAAAAATAGTAATGCAAAAGTCAAATTGGGGTCATTAATGCTAGCTGCGGGAAAAGCTCAAGAAGCCATAGATTATTATCAGCAAGTCATAGCTCTCAACCCGGAGCAACCAGCAGAAGTATATAATCAATTAGGGTTTGCTTTAAACAAACTTGGGAAAGTAAAAGAGTCAATAGTAGCTTACCAAACAGTCTTAAATATCTCTAAAAAAAAGCTTGTAACTTTCCGAAAACAGCTAGGGAAAAAAGATGAGCCAAAAGCTGTGGATAATGTTGAGACAAAAGGAAAATTAGCTCATAAATTAATGCAGCAAGGAAATATTACTGAGGCGATAGAAACATATCAGCAAGCTTTAATTCTTCCTGGGGAAAAACCAGCATGGGTTTACAGGCAACTCGCAGATGCTTACCAGAAAAATGGGCAGTTAGAAAAGATAGAAATAGTATACCGGGAAGCTATTTCAGTGAACCCCAAAAATCCAGAGTTTTACTTTAAATTAGCACAGATATATTCTAAACAGAATTGCTTAGATGAAGCAACTTCTCAATATGAACAAATACTTTCTATGAATCCGAATCATCTCTCAGCACTCAATCAGTTAGGGAGAATAAAAAAGAAAATGCAAAAATATCAGGAGGCGGAAACCTACTATCAGCAACTAGCTCAACTTAACCAAAAAAATCCCGGAGTAAGAATAGAATTAGGAGATGTTTTAAGTAAGCAAGAAAAATGGGAAGAGGCAACAGCAGCTTATCATCAGGCGATCAATTTCGACCCGAAACTTTCAGAAGCCTATCTAGGTTTGGCAAATGTTCATATTCTCAAAGGAGACGCTTTACAAAAGCAGAAAAAGTATTCGGAAGCGATTTCTTCATATAAACAAGCACTAGATATCTCTACCAATGTACATATAGAAAAACAAATACACTCCAAATTGATGTCAGTTTATCTCAAGCAAGGAAAACTAGAAAAAGCAGAATTCAGCTACCAGAAAATAATTGTTAGTAGATACTTAGTCAATCACAAGCATAAGATAATCTATTGCCCCATTCCCAAGAATGCTTGTACCCTATTCAAAACTATAATGGTTGAGCACAGTCATTACGGTCAAAAATATAAAGAGTCTTCCCAGGATATTCATGCGTTTGTTGGCAGAAATGACATAGAAGTGAGACTTACTGACCCATCCTATATGCAAAATCCAGACTACTTTAAATTCGTCATTTTGAGAAACCCTTTTAAGAGATTAGTAAGTGCTTATTTAAACTTGATTGGGAAAAGAGTAAAACCAATAAGCTTTGCCTGTAACCTAGTTAAAGATGTATATAGAGATTTAGGAATGAAGCCTGATATTTACAAGTCTATTACTTTTAGTCAATTTATTCATTATTTAGTGAAGACAGAGGACGATCGGTTAAATCCACACTGGCGTCCACAACACACATTTTTATACTTAGAGGGATTTCAGTTTGACTATATTGGACAGTTTGAAAATATCGCTGAAGTTAAAAAATATGTAAATAAAAAATTTGATCTGAAAATAAACGAAGATTGGTTGAAATATAAAAGAACTCACTATAGTAATTATAAATCGGAAAACAAGTTACATGAAAAATATCCGCAGGAGTTAAGAGGGTTAATAAAAAAGCTAGGTGGATTTCCTAAGTCAGAGCAATTTTATACACCGGAATTAGAAGCAATGGTAAGGCAAAAATATGCGGAAGATATAAAAATATATGAGCGTGAATTTAAGCAGACAGTGGAATTTTAGTCAGGGGAAAACTAGTGCAAGAAGGCAGAAGGCAGGAGGCAGAAGGCAGAAGAGAATCAAGCTTGTACAATCAGCTTTTTAATCTTTTTTAATTGGTTAGTTATACCGTTTCACAGAATTCATAAGTCATAATTCATAAGTCCTAAATTAGATTTTAGCGGCTGAAAACTTTGACTCTACAGTAATTTCAGGGGATTATTTCACTTCACTTGGAGCGAAACTATTTGTGACATTTTTAAAGTGAATTGGTATTATTTTCGCCATCCTGTACTAGCTCATTAATATAGCAATCCTAAATAGGTTGTAAAAAATCACAAAATAGATAAAAAATCTGAAGCTATTATATCATGTCCGGTTGAATAGTTGTAATAAACGGTAATAGGGAATAGGGAATAGGGAATAGGGAGGAAAAATAAAGATAAAGGAGAATAGGACACAGAAAGTTTTTTTATACCTAATTATCCGGACATAATATTACTCCTGTTGCCTGTTACCTTTTTCAAAGTTATTTTTTACATAAGTAGAGAGAGATAAAAAAACCGAAGTATGAACGATAAAGTAAAATTGCCCAAAAGCCCTTCCCTGTTGCCTGTTACCTTTTTCAAGGTTATTTTTGACATAACCGCACCGAGGACTTCTATAGATATCTTGAGAAAAGAATGTCAGAATGTTTCATGGAAGCTCCCCATAATAATTCTAGAAAAGGCTTATGTAATTTCTGGAGAAAGTATCTAATTTTATTTTGGGCAAAATCAATTAAGCGAGAATATAAATAGTATAGATAGAAGCCATAATGAATATACCAATTAAATTACCTGATGCTTGTAATTTTTCAGACTATTTCAAGTTGAATTATTACCCGGAGGATATTTTAAATTACTTTGGTTATGAATTCATTTCAGAAGAATTAGTTTTGCCCAAATCTCAAAGACAATTTGATAGCTTAGACAATCTCAAGCAAAGACTAAGAAAAAGTCTTCCCTACATTACTTTAGATAGTGAGACGGCAAGGCGAGAATTTTTAATTGCTCCAGTGTTAATGGAATTAATTAATTATTGTCAGGTTAAACTCAAGGTGTCTTATCAATTGGAAATTGAACCTCAGCTTAAAGGTTCTCTAGACTATTTTTTCCAAGCAGGAAATAATTTATTAGTTATTGAGGCAAAAGATGAAAACTTAGAACGAGGTTTTAAGCAATTAGCAGTAGAGTTAATTGCCCTTGATAAAGGAATAGAAGCAGAGAATAATTTATTATATGGAGCTATTTATATCGGTAAAATTTGGCAATTTGCTATATTGAATCGACAAGAAAAGCAAGTTAAGCAAGACTTAATTTTATATCGAGTACCTACTGATTTAGAGGAGTTAATGAAAATTTTAGTAGGAATTTTGACAGGAGATAATATTTGATTTAAAATAAAAAACAAAAAAAATTCACCTTTAGAACTAGAAGCTATAGCCGATCGAATTATCTACATTAAGTGGGTGGGCATAAATAAATATTAAAACGAAAGACCTGAAAAGGAAGTCATAAGCCTGTTTTTAAGAAGTTTTCACCGTTTTAAATCTCCATCACTATTTTATGGATTTATGGATAATTAAATCTACCTACTTAACCAATAAATATATAGCGTTTCTCAAGCTTGTGAGGTATAGTTATCTTTTTCTCCCCTTTTGCCTTTTCCCTATTCCCAAGGGTAATTTTATTCTAGATTTTGGCAATAAATTTATTTACTTTCAGCCAGCGAAAGATAAAATCCCTAAAGCTTAAAGTAACGTGGTTTCGTAAATACAGAAAATGGCACATTTTAGAATGAAACAGCCCTGGCTATTCCCTGTTCCCTAAAAACTAGAATTTTGTACCTCACGCTTTTTTGGAATTGCTATATTAAGTAGATAACTATGATTTTAAAACTCCAGAAGTTAGAGACAATGATGCCAGATGCTACTTTGTTAGAAAGAGATAAACTAGAAATAGAAAGTTTCTTAAATTATCTGTTTCTGGTATTAGGTTTTACTTGCTTAAAATGGCGGTGGCGCAGCAGAAGTGAATATTGTCTTAGAGCCAACTCGATCATTTATTTCAGTAGCCAACAATTGAGGGATTTTGACTTTATTGAATGAGACTGTTTCGTCATTAAACCAAAAGACAAACCACTGCTAAAATCTTAGGTAGTTGGAGAATAAGATGGAAAATATCCAAATTTAATCATTGAATTACTATCCCCTGAAACTAGAGTCACTGACTCCACTAAAAAAAAAGATTTATATCAAAATAGATTCCGTATTGTTTCGAGGCAGACACATTTTTCAAATAAGATTGTTGCCGTGAGTATCGTGAAGAAGGAGTCAGAATACAGGAGTCAGGAGTCAGTAGAAAAATAGAATGGGGATAGTCTTCGACACGCCACTCCGTGTCTACAAACCCCAATTTATTTCTCACAACTTATAGAATATGGGATATTAAACCCAATGGGGCAACAAGCTCCTCAATAAATTTTTATTTTCATACTTATTCAGCAATTCTGACTCGATCCTCCTGACTTCTTGCCCCTTTAGAGCGATAAATAATCACTACTTAATAAAATAGCAACTGCTAAATTTTTCCCAATCTATGTACAAATTACTATATGAATAAATTACTACTATATCTAAGTATCTCAATCATCTGTGGATGCAGTGACTTTTCTACTATTGAAAATCAATCAGACTTACTCATCACCTCACCCACTCCCACATTTGTAGAATGCCCAGAAAAACCAGCAGCTCGTCTAGATAAAACAGACACCAAATCTGTAACTTTAACTGAAAAATTCATCAATATATCCGATACTGTTAACTCCGAAAAAAAACTTGGATATAAATTTTATGCCAGAACAGGCAAAGACTTTAACTATAGTATTACCAGCAATGTTTGTATCTGGATATATGCACCAGATACCAAACTATTACAACGGCGAGAATTAATCATAGCCGAACAAACAAATGCCCCCATCTCTGGAGAACAAATGTCTATCGACTTACCCCTAACAGGAGAATATATAGTGCAAATTTCAACCCCTTCCAAATCCACAGAATTTAATTTAGAAATGAGTTTAGGCGACCTACCAACACCTGAACCTTCAGTAATTACTAAAGAAACCACAAAAGTAGCTGCTTCATCAACGCCAAAACCAGAAAATATACCCGAAGAATCTTCTCCAAAAGCTTCTGCTGAAGAAGCTGTAAAAAATTATTATTCCAATCTGAATCAAGGTCAATATCAGCAAGCTTGGAAACAACTATCAGCAAGTTTTCAAAATAATCAACAACTTCATCCAGAAGGTTATAATTCCTATAACAATTGGTGGACACAAATGAACAATGTTGCCGTTCAAGATGTTCAACAAATCAGCAAAGGTACAGAAACAGCTACAGTAAATGTGCAGGTAAAATATACAAAAAAATCAGGGGAAAATATTTCTCAATCTCTGGAGTTATTTTTAGTTTGGAATGACAAAGATAACAAATGGAATATAGATGCAGTGACCCTTAATTAGTTTTAATATAGCAATTCCCAAGAAGCGTGAGGTACAAAATTCTTTGATTTTAGGGAGTAGGGAGTAGGGGTGGTTCGCGTTTGCGACAGCATTCCGGAGGAAACCACCCGTACAGGAGTAGGGAGTAGTAAT
>JBARXI010000460.1:0-19185 GCA_049647275.1 Microcoleaceae cyanobacterium | reverse complement strand
GACTTGTGCATTTTTATCTGAGGCAAAAATTCAGCTAATTTCTCGAATCCAGGAAATTCAAGTTGACTAGATTTACAGAGTTGCCTAACTTTTGACTTGTGCATTTTTATCTGAGGCAAAAATTTAGCTAATTTATCGACTCCAGGAAATTCAAATTTACTAGATTTACAGAATTGCCTAACTTTTGACTTGTGCATTTTTATCTGAGGCAAAAATTTAGCTAATTTATCGACTCCAGGAAATTCAAATTTACTAGATTTACAGAATTGCCTAACTTTTGACTTGTGGCTTCCGCTGTATTTATCAAACTAGCTAAATTTTGACTTTTGACTTTTGACTTTTGAATTTCTACAGGAGAATTAGCCACTAAAAAATTAGAAGTTGCTTCACTCCAACGCACTAACCAAGTAGGTTGAATTCCTAAAAAGAAAATCACTACTGCTAATACTAAAGCAGGCATACGTTCAGACCAAATAACCTTAGGATAATAAGCTGTATTATTATCTAATTTGCCGAAACAAGTACGGTTTAACAAAATCACAAAATAAACAGCAGTTAAACCACTAGCAATAATACACAAAAGAGTAGGAATAGGAAACACCGAAAAACTACCCTGAAATACCAGAAACTCAGCAGCAAAACCCACCATTCCCGGAATACCTGCACTTGCCATTCCACCCATAATTAATAAAGCACTAATAAAAGGTAAACCACGCACCGGACTCATTAAACCATTCAACACAGATAATTCACGAGTACCAACTTTGCTTTCCACCACACCCACCAGGTGAAATAGAATCGCTAAAATTAGACCGTGAGCTACCATTTGAGAAATAGCTCCCACTAAACTCAAAGGTGTATTGGCCGCAGCAGCAACAACAATATAACCCATGTGGCCAATTGAACTGTAGGCCACCATCCGTTTAATGTCTTGTTGAGCGATCGCTGCTAATGCTCCATACAAAACGCTAAAAGTACCAACTATGGCTATTCCGGGGGCAACTATTTGCCAAGTTTCGGGAAATAATCCTAAGCAAAAACGCAATAGTCCATAAGTGCCTAATTTTGCTAATATGCCACCGAGAAGAATTGTGACGGGGGGAGATGATTCGACGTAAGCATCTGGCAACCAAGTGTGTAGGGGTACTAATGGAATTTTGATGCCGAATCCTACTAATAGAATGGTTAGCAAGATTAGTTGAGTTTTTAGGGTTAGTCCTTGGGTTGAGATTAGGTCATAATCAAAACTGGGGGAATTGCTTAACCAAGTTATTCCTAAAAATCCTACTAATATTAGAATTCCAGATACTGCTGTATAGATCAGAAATTTGGTTGCTGCATAACCTCGTTTTTTACTACCCCAAATTGCTATTAATAAATAGATGGGGATTAATTCTAGTTCGTAAAAGAGAACGAATAGTAATAGGTTTGCGGAGAGAAAAGCGCCTGCTATTCCGGCATTTACTAATAAAATTAAGGAGTAGTATAGTCGCGGGCGATTTATATTATTGCCATAGCCATAAACTACGATGAATGTTAGTAAGGAATTTAGGGCGAGTAAGGGTAAGGATAAACCATCTATGCCGATATTATAGGTTAAACCTAATTGGGGAATCCAGGTAAAATGTTCTTGAAATTGTAAGCCTGGATTATTTAGGTTGAATTTAATGGCTATTTCTACAGTCCAGACTATTAGAGATAGGGCAATTGCTAAGGTGATTTTTCGTAATTTTTCGGCGGTTATATTTCCGGGGAAAAATCCTACTAAAGCTGCTCCTAAAATTGGGATAATAATTAAAACACTGAGCATAATTTTTGATGATTTGTATGTTAATTAAATTTCAGTCTGGCACGACAGGATTTTTTGATTCGGATGTACGGATTATTTATGGGGATGATTGAAAGTTTTGCCTCATAACAATTTATTATTAACCAGCTTTATCATAGAGTAAAACTAATCAAAATAATAGCCTGCCACGACATAGATTTTTAATTCTGATTTAGAAATTATTCATTTTAGATTTTTCCCTCAAATCAACTGACTATTAATTAGCTTCATCCAAACTGGCTAAATTCAATATCTCAAAATTTTACTCTGAGAAAACCCCTGATTTTTCCGTATCATCCACAGATTATTGCTCCGAATAATTGAGATTTTTCCCTCAAATCAACCGACTACTAAATCAGGTTTATTATCAGCTTAAATATTTCCCAAAGATTAGCGGACAATCACAGTTACTTTTCAGTGTAATCTATAGATGAGATGATTTACATAAATGATTGATTGATATTTTCCCTCAAACCAACCCACTGCTAAATCAGGTTGATTATCAGACTAAATTCAACATCTCAAAATTTTCATCTGGCAAAACACCAGATTTTTCCGTATCATCTACAGATTATTGCTCCGGATGATTGAAATTTTTCCCTCAAATCAACCGACTACTAAATCAGGTTTATTATCCGCTTAAACATTTCCAAAATTCAAGCCAAGCATCACATTTATTTTTAACTCTGATGTAGGGATGATTTACAGGAATAATTGATTAATATTTTTGACTAAAATCAAATGGCTATTAATCAAATTACATTCAACATCTCAAAATTTTCATCTGGCAAAACACCCGATATTTTAGTTTTATCCACAGATTATTCATCCGAGTGATTGAAATTTTTCCCTCAAATCAACCGACTACTAAATCAGGTTTATTATCCGCTTAAACATTTCCAAAATTCAAGCCAAGCACCACATTTATTTTTGATTCTGATGTACAGATGATGCACAGGAATAATTGATTAATATTTTTGACTAAAATCAACTGACTATTAATCAGCTTCATCATCAGATTACATTCAACATTTCAAAATTTTAGTCTAGTCAAACCAACGGGTAATTTTTCAGTTTCATCCACAGATTATTCATCCGAATAATTGAGATTTTTCCCTCAAATCAACCGACTGCTAAATTAGCTTGATGACGAGTTTAAATATTTCCAAAATTCAAGCCCAGCATCACAGTTATTTTTGACTCTTATCTACAGATTATTCATCAGAAGAATTTAGATTGACCCTAAAATAAATCTACTACTAACCAACTTAATAATAGAGTCACACCAATCAAAATTGTCAATACATAAAACTGAGACTGACCAGAAACATTATATTTCAAACCTTGACCGCCAAACACAGTAGCTAATCCCACAAAATTAACTACACCATCCACAAGATAGCGGTCAACCCAAGAAATAATTCTTGATACCAAACCCACCGCAAAAACAATAGTAATTCTATACAATTTGACAGTGTAAAAATCGTAGGCAAAAAAGTCTTGTATCGGTTGGAAAGGAAGTTTAATCGGTTTCTCCCACTTATCATTTAGATAAATCAACCCACCAATACCAAAACCAAGCACACTGGATAATAATAATAAACCAGCAACAGTTTTATTAATAGTCGCTATATCCGGCAGTAATTCCCATTGTGCCAATAACAGAGGAACGTGCAATGTCAAACCAGCCAAAATAGTCATCGGTAAAACCAATGCCCATAAACCTTCAGGCGATCGCTCAGTCATTTGCTTCGGTTGACCGCCAAAAATCAAACCAAACTCCCGAATAATACCAAAAGCAGTCAACCCATTCACCAATAACAACACACCTACCAACCAAGGTTGACTACTCCACAAATAATCTGTCAACTGCAACAGTGCCCAGAAATTACCCAAGGGAGGCAAAGCGACTAAACCAGCAGCACCCACTAAATAAGATATTCCAGTAATGGGGCGACGAGACCATAAACCACCATATTGAGTTAGGTCTTGACTAATGCAGTTTAAAATTATCCCACCCGTGCTCATTACCAACAACGCCATAGCACAAGCGTAGGTGAATAAAAGCATCAAAGCAGTTTCGTCTTGACCCGTGCCGACAGCGATAAATACCAAACCCATGTAAGTGCTGACCGAATAAGAAAGCGATCGCTTAATATCAATTTGGGCAATAGCAATTAAAGAAGCACAAACTGCTGTAAATACTCCCACCCCAATCATAACTGTGGAAGCAACAGGGGATAAAGCTAAAACAGGTTGCAGTTTAATCAACACCCACGCTCCAACCGCTACTACCAGCGAATTCCGTAAAATTGTACTAGGTATTGGCCCTTCCATCGCTTCATCTAACCATAGATGTAAGGGAAACTGAGCGCATTTGCCCAAAGGCCCAGCAATTAAAGTGAGACTTAATAAGGTGGCAGTTGTGGGAGCAATGTTTGCAGTTTTTGCCCACTCAGCTAACTCCGTATAATTCCAAGTTCCTGCTAAGGGTAATAGAGTAACTACTCCCATGAGCAAAAATAAGTCTCCTACCCGTTTTGTCAGAAAGGCGTCTCTTGCTCCGGTCACTACTAATGGTTGACCAAACCACAACCCCACTAATAAATATGTACCGAGAGTGAGAATTTCTAGAATGATGTAACTCCAGAATAGGGAGTTGCACAAAACTAGGGCACACATTCCAGCTTCAAATAATGCTAGTAGGCAATAGAAACGCGCCCATCCCCAGTCCATTTCCATATAGGCGATCGCGTAAATTTGGCTGAGGAAATTTAAACCTGTAATTAATAGAGTCGCTCCAATGGTTAGGGTAGATATTTCTACGGAAATGGTGATATTTAGCCCTGCCACATCTAGCCAAGGTATTAATAATTCTTGTGTCGGTTGATTCCAACTGGCCAAAAGAGCGATTAACCCATGTAAGAAAGCGATGAAGGTCATAACCAAATTGATATAACCTGCTGGCCTTGGCCCGGTCCGTTTAATAATTCCGGGAGACCACGGTATGGCTAAAACTGCACCGATGATGGCATAGCAAGGTATTAACCAAACTGTTTGAAGAAGATGGTTTGATAGGATTATTTGCATTTTTGGGAGATTTTGATAAATAACCTGCTACTTTAATTAATAGTTAATTTTATATTAAGTTCGATACAAGTATTAATATTTTTGTTTGAGCAATAATTTGAATTGTTTATGTGTTGGTTATGAGGGCTTAATTTGATCTACAGCGTTTCTCAAGTTACTGAGGTACAGTTGTTTTACTTCTTTTCTACTCCCTACTGCCTACTCCCTAAAATAAACGAATTTTGTACTTCACGCTTCTTGGGAATTGCTATATTGATAAATATCAATAGTTGAAATTGATAAATATCTATAAAAAATCTTCACACAAGGGAATTTAGACAAGGCTAAAATGGTGCCGATGCGACGGATTGTTAAATACCTTTAACAGCTTATATTTTAGCCGTAATGTCGCACCTTACTGTTACTGCTACAAGATTAAATCTACACTAAATATTGTTTTTCTAAAAATTATCAAACTGGATTAAAAGCTTGCCACATTACTGATACTTATCGCCTACTACCTACACCCAAGAGAATAACGAGTTGCCACCCCCGTTTTGGAATTAATACCTGTCGCTTCTTGGCATAATTTTCTAATTTGCGCTCCATCTAACAAAGCATCTGTAAAATCTGCACCTGTAATATTAACACCATCAAAAGTCGAGCCTAACATTATGGTTTCTAAAAACACTCCATCACTTAGATCCGCATTAGTAAAATCAACCAGGTCTGCCATAGCATAAGTTAAATCTACTCCATGTAAATTTGCTTTAGTCATTGTCGAATAACTAAAAATAGCTCCCCGTAAATCAGCATTTGTAAAATTAGTTAACTGAAGATTAGCATTGGAAAATTCTGCTGACTGCAGCACTTGGCCAGAAAAATCTTTTCCGGTAAGTTGAGCATTACTGTAAGAGAGGGGTGGTGGATAATATTGGGCTTGGGCTAGGGTAGGCCACAAAAATAAATTCAGTGTCAGTAAAAAAGTAGCAATTTGATGCAAAATCATAGTTAGTGGTCTATTTAAAGTAGCTATCTAACTTAGTTTATCTTAATTAGGCTACATAATTTTTCATTGCGATTTAGGAGGTTGAAAGAAGAAGTATGGCAAATTTTTTCATAACTTGGTTACTAGCAACTATTGCCCTATTAATTACAGCTTTTGTTGTACCTGGTGTGAGGGTTGATAGTATTCCTGCTGCGGCTGTGGCAGCGATTGTTTTGGGATTGGTAAATGCTTTTGTTAAACCACTTTTAACTGTTCTCACTTTACCTCTGACAATTTTAACTTTAGGATTATTTCTGCTGGTAGTAAATGGAATTTCTCTTTCTTTAGCAGGATTTTTTACTCCTGGTTTGGAAGTTGATGGTTTCTGGCCGGCAGTTATTGGGGCAATTGTTTTATCTTTGGTTTCTGGTTTGATTGGTGGATTTGTTAATAGAGCACAAGAAACAGAAGATATATAAGTTTGAGAGCGACTTAATTTATTCAGATAATTCAGAGTTCATATTTGGGAATTCTGATTTTTTTTGTGTTTCCACTGACTCCAAGTAAATCCTATTATTAGAGGTAGCCATAACCAGTATCTTTCTATTGGGGTTAAAAACCAGTTATTGTCTCCTAAAGTTTGTCGATGTTTGAGGATAAAATAAATAAATGCTGATAAACTCACCCATCTTGTACCTAAGTTTTTTGTTGCCACGGCAAAAGGAATTAACCAGGTAAAATACCAAGCATGAATTATGGGAGATAAAGTTAACAAAAGGAAAAAATACCATTCTATAAAGTTGACAAGTTTACGACTATTCCAGATTAAAAATCCTACTCCTAAGCAAAGAGGAATTCCATAAATCCAGTTAAATTTTGTAGATTGTTCTGAAATAAAGCTAACTAAGTATGGAATTAATTCCGCACTACGACCATTAACAACAAAATTTGAACTGGTAGGAATGAGTGAACATTTTTCAGGGTCGCAAAAATTCATAGCTGCAAGGCACATTGGTAATAAACCAATTAATAATAAAAAACCTGCCTGTCGAACTTGTCGAATTTTTGGATAGAATAAATTACCAATGAATTTAGGTTCGTTCCTGCTTGATTTCTGTTTCTTTTTTCCTAAAATTCTAGTTATCTGTAATTTGTAAAACTGCCAACTTCTCAAAATATTATCTTTTTCTTTTGGGTTGAATACCTCGCCGTTTACACGGTGTTTACAATTGGTTGGGGTTGGGGTTTGAGTCCCCATCCACTTTTTCCAACTTCGGTCCTTCCTTCTTCCTTCTTCAATCTGTTGTTTATAGCATTCCTCGGAATTGTCAAGTACACTGACTTTTCTGATTTTATATTCCCTCTCTTGCTGCGAGCTTTTTGTTAGATGAAACATCGGCATAGCTCCACAGTTTTTTCCTATCTCTTGTTCCCTAAAACCTGATATTTTCTGCCAAACCATAAAGCATAAAATTGGTAAAGAAACCCATTTAATTGCTACACTTACACCAATTAAAAAAGCACTCCAATACCAACAATAATTATCGGCAAAATCAAAACCTTTGACTTTTGGTTTATTTAGATTGAAAATCTCACCATCTACAACACATTTTCTGTAATTAGCTAGGTTTTGTAGAGGCGAAGTGGCTGACGCAGATATCTCTACCTCATTCTCTCTTCTGCCTTTTTGAATGAAAGTTAACCATGCTGCCACTAATGGTAAAAGAAACCAACTATCATAATGACCGCCACCTGCAAAAGAATAAATAATCAAAGGATTCCAAGCATAAATCAAAGTTTTATCGAGGCTAAATTTTCTACTTAATAACCAACAAATTCCTAAGTCTGCGAAGATAAAAGCTAACTTAAAAATGAATACTGATGGATTAATTAGTGCTAAAAACCGAAATCCTAATTGACTCAACGGTGGATAAATAGCAGAAGTATCAGGATGATTAATTAATGACCACCATTCTGTTCGATAGGGAACTAATTCTAAAGCATTTGGCGCTAAATCATAAGGATTAAAACCTAAATTTTGAATGTAACCTTCCCACAAATAACGCCAAATATCATCCCCGGCTTCCATGGGAATTAATATTAGTCTAGCCAGAATAGTAATACTCCAAAACCAAACAGAATTAATTGACGGTATTGCCCAGGAAATTATAAACCCTAAACTGATTATACTAATGCCAAACCAAAATTTAGGTACTGTACCAACTTCCTGAAAATTACCGTAGGGAATAATTAATATTGCCCCTAGTAATATCAAAAATGAACTTAGTAATAAAGGCAGATTTTTCCGAGAGACAATTACAACTGTTTTTGCTTTCTCCATTTGTTGATATGCTTATGGGATTTTATACTTTGCCACACACACTTTAAATATAATTTACCGAGAGTTACCAGAATAATAATTCCAGCTTGAAAGCTGCCCTTTATAGTACCTGATATTTTTGAACGCCCACCCTGACGACGACGATAACCAACAGGAATTTCACTTATTTTTAAACCACATTCTATAGCTCTAGCTTGCATTTCTACAGTCCAACCAAAACCTCGGTCTTGGATTCTAATTTTCTCTAAACTAGACTTCCGAATTAACCGCAGCGGTCCTAAATCTCGATACCAATATCCCCACCCTAAACCTATTAAAAATGTCGCTAATTTATTGCCAAAGTTTTGTACGGGTGTCATGGCAGCTTGACCTATTTTTGTGGCACGGCGATCGCCTAGTATTAAATCATATTTATTAGTAGCTGTTAAAAATTTTGGTAGTTGCTTCAAATCATCACTACCATCTCCATCACAAAATAAAATCCAATTACATTCTGTAGGTGTTTGTTGGATACCACGCCAACAAGCTCGACCATAACCTGCAATGGGTTCTTTAATTACTTTTGCTCCGGATTTTTGAGCTATTTCTACACTATTATCACTGCTACCATTATCAACTATCATTATGTTTTTGAATCCGTAAAATTGTAATGATTTAATTACATTTTTGATAGTATCTTCTTCGTTAAGCACAGGAATAATTACAAAAAAAGTATCTAGATTCATTAATTTTTCTACCAATTTGATAAAATTTTTCTACAGTTACGGCATAGGGAATATGTCAATATAAATTAATTCAAAAAGAGGAAAAAAATTTAAAAATTCACCAAATTATTAAGAAGGATAAAAAATCAAAATAATCCTTTTAGTCAATCCTATGCATTTTCAGGAGACGTAATTCTTAATTATTAATTGTTGCAAATATCTAGGAGCAAGAAAATTTTCTAATATAGGCAGAAAAGACTGCTTAAGATGTAATTACCTTTTGTTGAATTTAGTATTATTAGTATTAACTGAAGCGATGGTTATTCATAAAATATTTAGACAATAAGCACCTACACATAATTGATTACCTAATCTAAATTTCCTGTAACTCTTGCAGTAAAAAGGTTTCTGTGCGTGGAAAATGTGTAATTAATTTTGTTTACCTGCTTAAATCTAAAGACAGCCAAATGATTTATGATTAGTAATTTATAATGTGTAGGTTATGATGTATAACGTTTCTCAGGTAAGGGTGTGTACAATTGTCTTTTTCTTCCCTATTGCTTTCTGAAGCTGTTCGGTAAAATCTAGAATTTTGTACTTCACACTTTTTGGGAATTGCTATATATAGCAGTACGTTTTTTTGCGTTTGACAATAAATTTTGGTTGTAAGGAAGTAGGGAGTAGAGAAATATCCGCGCCCTGTTTGCGTAGTGCTATATCTAATCTGAAATATCAAAATTCACAGCACAGATAATTTTCCCTAACTTCCCCTAAAAAGCCTGGCTAATTTGTTCATTTTCGCTAGAGAGTATTTACAAGCTGATACTTTGCTTTAAATTACTTTGGTGAAATGTACGAGATTTAGCATAGTACGATTTTTATCTGGCGATCGTAAATCGACCCTACTCTTAAAAATGGAGAAAGATTTAGTAAATATTTTAGTATTTCATCTAAATATTCATATTCAAAAATATTTCAACGGAGCTGCCTTTTATACCAATTCTAAAAAAGTTTGCTACAAATTGTTAGGCTGTTGGTAGGAGTAGAGGAAGTTTCGGTCCGAATGCTGCGCAAACATGGAAATCTGAGCATGACCAAGGATAGGCAATTGACCCTACTCCGGTTATTTGTAAAATTATAGATACTTTCTAATGAACTGATTAATTTTGAACATTAAGCGACCAATCATAGTCTAAATATTTGACTTTATAACCCCCTAAATCAAGATATTTTTTATCATCTAAATTAACATATTTACTACTATAATTAATTATGGATGTTTCTTTTTTATTTAAACCCTCAATATTCTGATTACCACTATAACTTTTCTCAAAATCTTCACCAAACCACTTAAATATTGAAGATAAATAAACAGTATTTTCTTGACGGTCAATCCGAAAATTTTGATTATTTGCGATAAACTTTCTAGCTTGGTCATCCAGTTGTGAAATTAATTTTTCACCAGTATAAGGTTCTTTTCTTAATAACGGACAACTTATAGCAGCACATACTAATGCCACATGAATTCCTGGCTGATTAAATTCCTTCCGTAAAATCTGATGTTCTATATGGTCTAATGTTAATTTTTCCCCAACAAAATCAAATCTCCGAATTTTCCAAACACCAGGAATATTTCTAATACTTTTGGTGGGATAGTTATCAATAATTGCTTCTAGAGTCAAAGAATTATAAGCATTAATTAAAAATGCTATTTTGTCTTGGTCTTTCCAAGAGTTATATTCACTTGGTTTTACAGATCCAATTGCACCATTAAATTCATCAAGCTTTTGGCGATTTTCCTTTAATTTTTCATAGTCAACTAATCCTTGTTTGTTGACATACTCTTTTAAAATTGAGGCGTATGTTTGATAGTTAAATTCTTTGGCTGAGGTAGTAGAAGACTGTTGTACTTGTTGAGTTTGTCCACTTATATTTTGAGAACTATCAAATCCACCACAGCCAGTTAAAATTAATAGTGGGAGCAAAAAAAGTACCAATTTATTCAACTGACATCTCATAAATTACTTTGCCATTCATAGTCATTTTATTCCTTACATATCTAACACCACTGCCATGAATAACTTATGAGATTTAGCTTAATATTAACTGAAAAGTAGAAAATTATGGACAGTACAGGCGACCGCACCTAATATCTAAGGTCAGCGATCGCTCGTATCACATTTCTTCTTTGGTCGGAAATTTCGGGTAAAATTAGTCCACCCGCTCTAACTGCCAGAGAATTTGGTTGCCCTCCCGACGAACCCTAGATACAACCCAATTGCGCCAAACCCAATGGTCTCCACGACTAGTTACAGCACTGGCATTGATGTCCATTAAATCTGCAAGTTCTGAGCTGGTAATCAAGTAGCCTTTGCTGGCCACTTCATCAGCTATATGCAGGGTTTCAATTAAGTTGCGAAGTTGACCCACTCTATGTTCGCGGGGCATATTTTCCAGCAATTCGTTAGTTGTGTCATTCATGGTAATTTTCAGATTATGTGCTCAGATACTACGACATAGAATTCTACCGTTTTGTTACCAATCTTGCTTGATTAGTTTTGAATATTCTAGGCTAAGTCAGGCTCAGAATTGCCGTTAGAGGCGAAAGAGTCGTTTTGGACTTCTACCTTTTTTTAAGTTTAAGATTGGTTTTAATATAGTATAAAATTACTTCTATAAATGCTAGGTGCTTGTAGCTTTAAATTGCAAATATCAGTCCTACCCAAAAAATTTTCATTTCTCTATCTGCCATAGAATTTTTGATGTACCCCTAGTCAGTCTGCTGGTTTTAATCCATTTGGTTTTTTAGATATTCTCTATAGGTATGGAGAGTAAAAGGTTTGGTTGGGCCGGATTTTTGAATAGTTTATCCCATGCGATCGCTCTCTATGTTTCAACCTAATTCTGAGAATTTCTCAAATCAACCCAATTTTTGGACAGTTTGTTTTAGGTAGTATCCCCAGAACAAAGCTATATTATACCAGTTTATGAGTTAATTGTCAAAATTATTGTTGATGAAATTTTAAGATATAATATAGCGCTACGCGCAAGTCAGATAGGAGAGCCGTTGGATTGGCGACATCGAGAAGTCAGAAGTCAGAAGTAATCTATGACTGAGTTTTCGGTGTCCAAATGCTCCGCAAAGAGTATTTATAAATGTCCGCGCCCTATTTGCCTAGTGCTACACCACATAAAAAATTTAGTTGATAATTTTGGACTTTCGACCAAAAAATCAACTGGATATAAGCCCTCGGTGGATTCATCCGTGGAGATAAAAAGCTTTCGGTTTTCCAAGCCCATTGATTAATTAAGGGGCTTATAGAACCCCTAAACGTATCTTTAGTGAATGTTAAATTTTTTTAGCTAGGAGTCACCGAGTCACCGAGTCACCGAGTCTGGAGATAAAAGGTAAGAAGGAAGAGGAGCGATCTGAAAAATTCCACAAATAGAGCAGATTTTTTCCTCAAAATTGATGCGCGATCAGACTTAACTATAGTAATTATATAGATATAAAATGGGTTCTATACTATTAATTTTCCAATTGCTATCCAACGAAACAGTTTGGTAAACGCTTTGCCCTGACAAAAGACTAGCCTTTCTATCAGGAGCTAAGTTTTTCATGTTGCCGAGTGGCCTTTTATGTCACGGAGCATTAGCATGACCGAGGAAAAAGCCGAGCTTTGCGCCAGTAAAAACGCAATATATAGCGCTACGCATTAAGGTGTTTGACTATCCCTCTGTTGCCTTCCGGAGCAGATGAGCTGTTGCCTACTCCTACCGGAATGCGGAGCAAACAACCCAGATTTATTGTCCTAACCAAAAAACTTACTGCTATATGATTTTTGATATCCCCCAAGGGGTTAACTTTCGGCAAATCATAGTATTACTCACCCAGATCTAGTCAAAATCTCAAAATATTGCCATTAACATTAATCATTAGGAATTTTTAATAACTGATGAGAGATAGAACCTGTTAATATAAAAAATAAAAGCAAACATCATAAAGTTGACTCTGATATTAACTTTAGGTAGCAATTTTTGACAACAATCACAATATATTTGTTACCTACTTCAGTAAAAAAGTGGGGAAACTTCGGTGAAATTCCGAGGCTGTGCGGCAACTGTAAATCGATTAAACACAGTTAATTAGGAATAGAAAAAATATCAAACTCTATTCTCTTATCTATACTAACTAATTTGTATAAATCGATGAGCCAGAACACCTATCTGTTACTTGTAAACCCTTATTTCCTGCCTGGCACGGGAAAGGAGTATAAATGGAATTTTCAACTACTCATACCTCAGCAAATAAAACCCAAGAAAATTTAACTTCAAAAAAAATTGAAAGTAGCTTATCTACAAGTATTAATTTGCCTCCTTTACCTCTACAAAGACCTTTATTATTAATAGGTCATGGGACGCGAGATACAGAAGGTAGACAAACTTTCCTAAACTTTGTTGAGGCTTATCAAAATTTAGATAAATCTCGACCAGTAATACCTTGCTTTCTAGAATTAACAGGCCCCACTATTCAAGAAGGGGTAGATAAATGTGTCGAACAAGGTTATACAGACTTATCCGCTCTACCAATTTTGTTATTTGCAGCCCGCCACAATAAATTTGATATTACCAATGAATTAGACCGGGCACGACAACAACATCCTCAAGTAAAATTCCATTATGGGCGACATTTTGGTATTGCTCCTAAGATTTTGGAATTGTGGCGATCGCGTCTGACAGAATTATCTAATTCTGATATTCAACCTTCGGAAACTGTTTTATTATTTGTAGGACGAGGAGCTAGCGACCCTGATGCTAATGGAGATGTTTATAAACTCGCCAGAATGTTATGGGAAGGCAGTGGTTATCTGACAGTTGAAACCTGTTTTATTGGCATTACTCATCCTCGTTTAGAAGAAGGTTTTCGGCGAGCAAGATTATATCAACCAAAGCAGATTATTGTTTTGCCATATTTTTTATTTACTGGAGTTTTGGTCAAGAAAATATTTGATATTACTGCCCAACAACAAGAACAATATCCCGATATTTCTATGACTTGTCTGCCAGAAATGGGAGCACATCCAACATTATTAGAATTATTACGGGAAAGGGAAATAGAAACACAGTTAGGGCAAGTAAAAATGAACTGTGAAATGTGTAAATTTCGGTTAGCTGCTGTGGCGGGTGGGGAACATTCTCACGGTCATGGTCATCATAATCACGACCATAACCATGACCACGACCATCATAATCACGACCATAACCATTCTGTAGTTGACCCATACGCTGACCCAGAAAAATATCATCAACGTATTTGGCAAGTTCCTTGAAGAAGGGAGTAGGGAGTTAGGAAGTGAGGAACTAGGGAGTTAGAATTCCTATGGATAATTCTGTACTACAGCGGTTTTCATTTTGGTAGACCACAGTAGGGACGTTCCATGGAACGTCCCTACCATATTTTGCTCCTGACGATGTGGTTCATTGATTTGAAAAGCGCTGTAGGAGTCAACGCATAAGTAAGAAAATAAAGTCACTAGTCATAATTTTTCGAGAATTCTATTTATCCCTTCTAGGGATTAATTTTAACCCAGGTTTTGCTTGGTATTATCACGAATTAGGAAATGCTTTAGCGGAAAAAGGGCTTTTGGATGAAGCGGTCGCTGAGTATTTTCAAGCTACTAAAATCAACCCTAAGTCTGCTTGTTTTTGCCACGACTTAGGAAAAGTTTTGCAAAAAAAAGGTGAGTTAAACCAGGCAATAAATTATTATCGACAAGCCATTGAAAGTAACCCAGACTTTTATGGCTTTTACAATAGTTTGGGCTGTTGCTTTTTCCAGAATAAAAATTATTATCAGGCAATAATTAACTTTTTAATCGCTCTTGAGCTAAACTCCCGTTCATTAAATAGCTACGAATATTTGAATCAAGTATATTTACAAATTGGTTGTACTCAAAAATGTATTGATAATTTGTTGGGTAGATTTAAACAACCGAATCAACAGCCAGCTTTAAATTCCCGAAAAAAAGAAACATCTGAAAGGTTAAAACAGGAATTATCGAAAACAAAAATATTTGGAATTGGATTGGGTAAAACAGGTACAACAACTTTGGGAGCTTGCTTGAATTATCTTGGATACAAACATTATGGTTGGTATTCTTTGACTAATTACAAACTGCTTCACCAAATTAAGTTAGATGATTTTTATGATGTTGAGAGAGTAGTCAATCAATATAATTGTTTTGAGGATTATCCATGGCCTTTGATTTACAAATGGCTTGATGAGAAATATCCTAATAGCAAATTTATATTAACAGTGAGAAAATATTCTCAAACATGGTTTAAAAGTTGTTTAAACCATTATTACAGACTACAAGATAGATCAGCCCACATCTATAACTTAATATACGGTTTAGGTCATCCACAAGATTGTTCGGATGAGTATATAAATTTTTACGAGAGTCATAATCAAAAAGTTATTGATTACTTTCAAAATAAACCAGGTAAATTACTGATAATTTGTTGGGAAGAAGGAGATAGTTGGGATAAATTATGTAGTTTTCTCGGAAAAAAAGTTCCTGAAATTCCTTTACCTCATCTGATGAAAAGTCAAACTAATTAATCAAGGATATATTTTTCATAAAATGACTACAGGAGATTCGATCATAAAAGCAAATTAACTCAAATGCTAAAGAAAATTAGATGAGGCGTTCGCGGAGCTTGGTGTTAGCCGTATCGCTCTCTATATAGAACTTATTTGGTATCTTTTACATTGATTTTCCTTTTTACAACATTCGCGATCGCCCTCGAAACTATACTATTCTTAGTTGAATAAAAAGTCATGCGTATAGGCGAACGACCCCTTATAGTTTTTATCATATCACAATTTTTCTGCGGATGCAGCCAAAAATTCTCTGACGCGCCGATTTTTTTATGAGCTTCAGAAAATGAGAATCTTGGTGGTTTTCCAAAGATTCGATCGGACAAAAACAACCATATATACCAGTGCGCTCTGGCATATTTACACATTATTTTTTGTACGCCTTTCTCACAGGGTGCGCTTTGTGCTCAAAGTTGTAAATACCTGAACGAGCAGTGCTATATATTTATCTGAAGCTCCACAAGATGAAAATATTTCTGTATTGCTCCTGGGAAAAATTCCTAAATATTAGATGATCTCTAAGCTAGGAAACTTAGTTGAATAAAAAGTCATGTGTATAGGCGAACGACCCCTTATAGTTTTTATCATATCACAATTTTTTTGCGGATGCAGCCAAAAGTTCTCTGACGCGCCGTTTTTTTTATGAGCTTCAGAAAATGAAAAGGTTGGTGACTTTCCACTGAGGAGCAATGGATGGAAAGATTTGATGAGACAAAAACAAGTATTAATATTTATGGCAGCTTCACAAGATGAAAATATTTCTGTATTGCTCCTATTGATTTGATTACTTTCAAAATAAACCGGATAAATTACTTATAATTTGTTGGGAGGGAAGAAACAGTTGGGATAAATTATGTAGTTTTCTCAGAAAAAAAGTTCCTGAAATTCCTTTACCTCATCTGATGAAAAGTCAAACTAACTAATCAAGAATATATTTTTAACAAAATGACTACGGGAGATTTAATCATACAGGCAAATAAACTCAAAAGGGAGGGGAAAGTCGATGAGGCTATCGCTCTCTACAGACAAGCTATAGAATTAAATCCAGACTTCGCTTTTACTTACTATGAATTAGGAGATGCTCTGGAAAAACAAGGTAATTTTACCCAAGCAGCTATTGAGTATGAAAAAGCTATTGAACTTAATCCTAATGTAGATTTTTTCCATCAGAGTCTACAAAAAGTTAAAAGTAGGAAATATCCAGCAAATACTGACTATACATCCGAGGCAAATTAACTCTGAATTTTTAATTGTGGGAATTTCCATGATTAAAAATGAAGAAGACATTTTAGAAACTTTCATTCGTCATAATTTGAATTATCTTGACTTTCTAATATTAGCCGATAACAGTTCTACAGATAGTAGCAGAATCATCATCAAAAATCTGATGCAAGAAGGTCTCAACCTTTGCGTAATTGACGACAATAAAATGGCTTATACTCAAACTAATAAAATAACAAATCTCTACAGAAGAGTAGCCACATCTTTCTTTCCTGAATTTATTGTTCCGATAGATGCAGATGAATTAATTCAGTCACCATCAAAACAATCATTTATTAATTCACTCCAAGCCATCCCTAAAAATGGAATTGGTATTTACCCATGGAAAACCTATATACCTGAACCGACAACCAGTAATTATTTACCATCAAATTTTAAATACAGAAGAAAAATAGAACAACCACAGTATTTGAAAATCATCCTCAGAACTAACGGTCGTGTTAATTATCAACTAAAAATTAGCCAAGGTAGTCATGGAATAATTAGCGAAAGTGGGGATATATCCAGTGTTGAATTATCCGATATTTGTCTGGCTCACTTTCCCATCAGAAATGTTAATCAGCTTTTAAAAAAAATGTTATTAGGATGGTTAGGCTATGTAGATAGATATAAAAGTATGGATAGCGAAGGGCAAGGTTATCAAAAAAAAGATTTGTACATGAAAATTATGCAAGGAGAAAAATTTTCTGACTCAGACCTAACATATATAGCTCTAAACTACGCACAGAAAGTCGAAGTAAAAGAAGACTGGTTAAATAATGTTGAACTAGAACCCCCTACCATCAAATTACCCCAACTTTCTTTTCCAGACTTAACCCTCAAAAACGATGACCATACCAATGTAATTACAACTATTATTAAATCTTGGGAAAACCAAATCTTAAACAACCCTAGCTTAATTTCTAGAGAAGATTTAATTTTCTTCACTCAGTCACCTACTTCTCCATCAACAGAAAATAGTCAACATGGTATCTTTGAGCCAAACTTTCACTTAGAAAAGTTATTTATTGATATTCCACCATTTAAATATATATATGAGAGATTTTTGCCAGAAAGTATTCTTGATATTGGCTGTGGTTTAGGTCAATATCTAAAAATTTTTAATAAACTAGGGGCTGAAGAAATTATTGGGGTAGACGGTTTTACCCCAGAACAAAGTTTTTTAAATCCGAATCAATATATTCGCCACGATTTAACTAATCCATTAAACTTAAAACGTAAATTTGATTTAGTAATGTGCTTAGAAGTAGCCGAACATTTACCCCCCGGCAATGAAGTCAACCTGATTGAAATATTGAATCATCATACTTCCAATATCCTTATATTTTCAGCAGCAGAAATAGGTCAACCCGGACACGGACATATTAATTGTCAATCCTTTAAATATTGGGCTAACTTATTACAGAATCAAGGTTGGCTGCCAATGGTAGCAGAGACATTATTTTTCCGCTGTATCTCTAGTTTTTCTTGGTTTAGAAGAAACCCTGTTGTACTTCAGAAAAAACAAGAGTTAATTTCATAAAATACTTATTTACAATCTTGGGATAAATTAATTGCCATATCTCAAATACCTTACCAATGGTATGGTCAACAACCTCAAATTATATCTCAGATGCTAGAAGTCGAAATACCTGATAATGTATATCCTTCTTTTAGCAATAGTTTGACAAGATAATACTGTAAAACTCTGTGCAGGAGTTGTGAAAAATTTAGATATATTTATTTTTGCTTCTATCTACCACCTAATACCTACCAGCACCAAAAATTTACGACTGAAATAGGATTGCTATATAAGGAGGTCGGAACTATTCCTAAGTCCGCTTTTCCCTACTATTTAAGTAGTCAAGTAAAATTCATTGTATATTTACTATTCAGTTCAGCGATCTGCCTTTTTCCCTACTCTCATGCAGCCAGAAATGTACTGGTTATTTTGCACAAGTCAAATACTTATTATTGCTTCTTGACCAGCACCATCCATCCCTATTTCTTTTCTCACAAACTCATTGCCCTAAGCTCCTTAAAAAAAATGGGAAAGCAAGCAGCAGGTGATAATTTCCAAAAACTTATGATACTATAGATATAGTAGCTCTAACACGCCCAGGGCAAACGCATCTAAATTCTGGAAACCTTTGCCAGTAATTTTTCTAGTATTTAATAAGTACAAATACTCTAGACCACTAAGTTCTTACCTTTTCAGCACTTCAAAAATAAGATGCGTTTGCCCTGCTAACACGCCCCTACGCATGACTTTTTATTCAACTAAAAAATATTAGCTCCAGAATTGAATGCAATTAATTTAGAGATATAGAAAGC
>JBARXI010000459.1:0-3340 GCA_049647275.1 Microcoleaceae cyanobacterium | reverse complement strand
AAGTTTTACTCCAGGCTCTTCCAGATATTCTGCCATTTTATCTTGGAGAGTTTTCAGGTTGTCTGAAGGCGACATTAATTCCACCACAAAATCCGGGCAAATAGGAGCAAACTTTTGTTGTGATTCTAGGGATAAACTATTCCATCTTTCTAACTTGATCCAAGAAGCATCGGGAGATTTTTTCGCACCTGTAGAAAGAGTAAAACCTGTACTCGAATCAAAGGCAAGACTACTGCCTTCTTTTTATGCCAAAAAATCAATATAATTGTGCTGCTATACCCAGGCTACGATTTCCTGTTTATGAACCAGTAGGAGACATAATTAATAATTCTCCAGACTTATTAGTTTCTATCTGTAAATCCCGATTAATTTGACAGAATTCAAAAAACTGTTCATCTGTCATTTGTAAATCTGGAGGTATTTGTAAAATAATCGGGTCGTCAAGCATAATTTATGTTCTCCTGTCTACCAAACTTTGTTCATATTTAACACAAATCCAGGTAATACTTTTTCCCCACTTACACGAGCGTGATTTTCTAAATTAAGAATTCCCCAGATTGATTAGTTTCTATGCGTAAATCCTGGTTAATTTGACAGAATTCAAAAAACTGTTCATCTGTCATTTGTAAATAACTAGGCATTTGCAAAACAATCGGATCTTCCAACATAAAAATTTCCCTCCTAAAAATAATTAAGGATTAAGAATCCTGGTCAAAATCTTAATCCCTAATTAAATTATAACTTTACTTATTAGGTTGAGGAGTCATCCGTAAATATGGTTTAACTTCTGTGTAACCTTTGGGGAATTTCTCTTTCAATTCTGCCTGGTCTTTCAGAGAAGGTACAATCACACAATCATCTCCATCTTTCCAATTTACAGGAGTAGCAACTTGATGATTATCTGTTAGTTGTAAAGAGTCAATTACTCTGAGAATTTCTTCAAAATTACGACCTGTGCTGGCAGGATAAGTAATAGAAAGACGGAGTTTCTTTTCAGGGTCAATCACAAAAACAGTACGAATTGTCAAATTATTTAAAGAGTTGGGATGAATCATATCGTACAAGTCAGAAACCTTTTTATCCACATCCGCTAAAATCGGATAATTAACATTTGCACTTTGGGTTTCATTGATATCTCCAATCCAACCTTTGTGAGATTCCGCGTCATCTACACTCAGCGCAATAACCTTAACACCACGCTTATCAAATTCGGGTTTTAGTTTGGCAACTGCACCTAATTCTGTTGTGCAAACTGGGGTGTAGTCAGCAGGGTGAGAGAATAATACTACCCAACTATCGCCCGCCCAGTCATAAAAGTTGATTTCACCTTCAGAGGAAGCTTGGGTAAAGTTTGGTACTGTGTCACCTAGTCGGAGGGCCATACGTTTATTTCCTATATTGTTTATAGTGAACATTTATCTATAGTTTCATCCTACACCGACTTAAGCTTTTAACTTTAGATATTCTTAAAAATTAGATTAAAAATGGATTAAATTAGGTTAAGTTTAAAATTATGTAATTTATGTTATGAATGATGAACTATGTTTCAATTTCTTTACTTTCTAATTCATGGGATTCAACCGTTTTTAGTTCCCCTCTGTTTTGTCTTGGCTTGGGGGTTGATGATTTTAACGGTTTGGAGTATAATCGGCGCGGTTACTGATTCTGTCCGTCGAGGCAAGCAAATGCACGAAATTCCTTGTTCTCACTGTATTTTCTTTACAGGGGATTATCACCTCAAATGTCCTGTACAACCGAAAGTAGCACTTTCTGAAAAAGCAATTAATTGTATTGACTACAGACCTAAATTTGTTAGTTGGTATGATAAAACTAACTCCCAATAAATAAAAATTTAGAGCCACTAGACTTATAGTTTTCTTGGTCTTTAGTTCAAATGTGGTTAATTAATGACCAAATAATTAAGGTAAAAAGCCTCTTCTTATTTGAATAAATAAGGAAAAAAATCCTTTTGACTAATTATCTTCTTTTAAGGAGAGGTAATACTAAATCCGGCGATCGACAGAACCAATATTTATGAAGGTAAGGCAGAAGGCATCCCCCTTACCCCCTTTGAAAGGAGGGAGGCAGAAGGGTTAGAGGGGAATTTGAAAAAGAGACTTTTGATAACCGGATTTGGTATAATTATTAATTATTAATTGTTAATTCTTGAATAATAAATTGATGTAGGAATGGGCTTGTAAATATAGGGTTTGCTCCTAACCGTTTTGCTTTCAAAACAACTCTCCTCTCTCTAAATAACAAACTATAGCATTTCTCGCTCTTGGTGAGATACATAAGTTTTAGATTTTTGGCAACAGCTCCGGAAGGGAATAGGGAATAAGGAATAGGGAATAGAAAAAATACTGTACTTCATAAAGGATGAGAACCGCTATATAAGTATTTATATAAATTTAATAAATATTTGTATAAATGCAAAAAAAATATCTAGCAATAAGTTTAATAATTTTAAATTACTATAACTACTACAAATTGCAAGTATAATTAAGTTTGCGATCGCCAATATTAGGAAGTCCCTAAATATGAATAATCAGAAAAAATACCTAGCGACAGGTACTTTTGTGTGTATATGTTTTTTGGGGTTTAATAAAGTTGCTGAAGCTTTTACGACTAAAGCAAATATTGTGCCCATTCCCAAATATCAACTGGCTCAAACTCCTGTAGGTTATTGTACTGTAGCAGACCCCACTGGTTCGCCTCTAAATGTGCAAGACAAACCAAATGGTGAAGTAATTGGTATTTTAGAAAACGGTACAACAGTTGCTCTTGGGGTTACTGACGGTAGTGAAGGTGAGGAGTGGATAAAAATTATAGCTCCCCAAGAAGGTTATGTGTGGGCTGAATATTTAACAGATTGTAAATATAAATAAGGCAGTTTATACTCAATACCTATCTTATTTTCCTGACAAGTATGGTGGGTTTGTTTCTGAAATAAACGATCAAATTATTCAGATAAAGACCGACAACTCCTAGCGTAGGTAAGGAGAGACTTTATACCTAATTTTTCGGTAAATATTTAGTTTTTTATTTGAATACAGTTAATAAGAGGAATATTATATAAGTCCTCTTTTAGCCCTTGTAAAAATATCTCACAAAAAGGCAACAGCTCCGGAAGGCAACGGAGTCTCAGATTTTTTATCTGTGTTTTGATTTATGACAAATGATTTGGGATTGCTATATTATGTGCCCCCTCCGGGGGAGCTGCGCTAACGGTTGAATACTTATAAATAACTTATATCATGTCCGGTTGAATACTTATAAATAAGCACAGAGGAGTCAGGAGGGAATAAAAAGGAATAAAAAGGAAGAAGAAGAGGAGAAA
>JBARXI010000458.1:0-31583 GCA_049647275.1 Microcoleaceae cyanobacterium | reverse complement strand
AGTAATAATTTCAATTACCAAATTGTTGCTAAATCTAAGGTAAAATCTGGCAGTATATTTTCTCCCGGTAAGGTTTGGGGATTTGATAAAATTTCGACTTCTTGATTAGGGCTATAATTTTCTATTTGTCTTTGTTTTGGGTTGATTAACTATCCTAATTTTGCCCCATTTGCTATATATTCTTTCATTTTATTTTGAATCTTTTCTAATGAATCGCTAGGAGACATTAATTAGACGACAAAATCGGAGCATAAAGGAACAAATTTATCTTGTTCTTCTGGCGTTAAAGCATCCCAACGTTGGCAAGTTACCCAGGAAGAATCGGGGGCACGTTTCGCACCATTTGGAAGTTAAAAACCGCCGTTATAATCAAATACTTCTCCTAAAATTTTTTTGGTGACTCCAAGCTTGAAGCTGATAATTTAGGTCGGCATTCCACTTACTTGTACTACCGCCTGTGGGTGACATAATTATTAATTCTCCTGTGGTTATTTTCTCAAATCTTATTATGACAAAGTTGCCAAAATTGTTCGTCCGAGAGGTCGATTTTTAATTCCAGAGTCGGAGGTAGGTAGACTGTTGATTTATTCATGGCTGTTTTTTCCGATTGGCATGGGATTTGTTATTATTGTTGACTGTTTAAAAATCAAAATAAATTATGACTCAAACTTTCTCGTCTCCTGCCAAGGAAAATCTAAATTTAGGCGTTTTGGCTAGAGAAGCAGGCATAGCTCTGGTCATACAATTTGGGGGTATTCTTCTTACTTATTTAGCACAAATTTTCCTAGCCCGATGGATGGGGAGAACTGAGTATGGCATTTATGAATATGTCGTTTCCTGGTCTATACTCCTAGCTATTCCTGCAGGACTTGGTTTACCTCATACAGTTTTGCGCTTTGTATCGGAGTATCAGGTTAAAGAAGAATGGGGACTGTTGCGAGGTATCGTGGTTGCTAGTTGGTTAATAACTATTCTGGCAAGTCTTTTGGTTAGCTTAATAACTATAAGTATAATTTTACTACTGAATTATTATTACAACTTTGTTTATACCAATTCTTTATTAATAGGTATTGGTCTGATACTGCTACAAGCTTTGGTGAATTTACAATTGGAAACAGCAAGAGCAATCAAAGATGTTACTCTAGCATACTCACCATCACAAATAATTTCGCCTATTTTGTTAATTTGTGGTACATTTCTGGTTTTGGAGACTCATCATTCTCTCACAGGAATTGTAGCGATCGCTCTATCTGAAATTACTTTGCTTGTTGTTATTTTATTGCAGTTTGGATTTTTACTACTGAAATTAAACAAAGAATTTGTACCCTGCAAACCAGTCTATATGATTAGAGAATGGTTGGGTGTTGCTATGAGTATCTTGTTACAACATGGTTGTATTATTATGCTCGGTAAAACTGATATAGTTATGGTCGGTTCAATATTAGGACCGGAGCAAGCAGGTATGTATGCTGTGGCAGTAAAGACGGCTGAATGGGTTAGTTTTATACTGGCAATTATTAATGTAGTAGCTGCTCCTAATTTCACAGCATTATATGTTAAAGGCAATCTTGAGGGTTTGCAAAAGTTAGTTTCTACAGTTGCGGTGTGGATATTCTGGCCTTCTATAATTATTTCTTTGCTTTTATTTATTTTTGGTCAGTCGGTTTTAGGTATATTTGGCTCGGAGTTTATAGCAGCAAGTTGGCAACTGAAAATTTTGGTATTAGGCAATTTAATTAATGCTTTATCTGGTTCTGTTGGTTATTTGATGATGATGACTGGTCATCAAAATAAATCTCTGAAAGTTTTTGGCTATAGTGCTGTTTTAAATATAGTATTAAATGCAATATTTATTCCTTTATTTGGTTCATTAGGTGCAGCTATAGCTACAGCTTTTACTGTAGTGGTGTGGAATATTTGGCTGTTTTTTTTAGTGGTGAAGTATGTGGGAGTTAATCCTTCAATTTTTAGGGGAATTTTTTCTTTACCAAAGAAGGCTAACTAGAAAATTTAACTATAGCAATATGATTTTAGTTGTGAGATATTGGAAAGTTTTAGGGAACAGGGAACAGGGAACAGAGAAGAAAAAAATGTATTTTCTAAGTATTATAAATGCTATATTCTATACTTTTAAGGAACATCTCAATTCTTACATCTGATTCGGTGATTGCTATAGAAAATTTAACTAGAAAATTTAACTAGAAAATTTATAGCAATTCCTAAAAAGCGTGAGGTACAAAATTCGTTTGTTTTAGGGAGTATGGTAGGACAGGGGAATATTCATTAATTGATAATTGATAATGGATAATTGATAATTACCTCGGTTTTTAACCATCAGATTGAATATAAGGAAATATTATTTCTTCTCTTGGTCGATTGGATATGGCGAGGAGACCGTTCCCTCCGGGACGCTTGCGCGTTTAGCAAAGCTTTGCGGTAGCAAACGCCATCCCACCCTTCGGGAAGCTCCGCCGGGCGTCCGCTTTTTTTCCCCTTGTAGAGCAGTAGCTCGCGGCGTAGCCAAGGGGAGGCTTTAAACCAGAATTATTTAATTATTAATTATTAATTATTCGGTAATACCAAGCGTGATAAATGTTTTTTACAAATAGTAGGCGGAGCATCTTGCTCTGCAACTAGGAGAGAAGGAAGTAAGTAATAAAGAAAAAAAAGGGAAACTGATAGACAGAGGTGTCTAAAATCAATTTTCAAACTGGTATAATTCGGGTTCCAATAAAAAAGAATAAGAACGACTGTACCTCAGTAACTTGGGAAACGCTATAACGAGAAAATTTCATTTTATCTCTTTTTGTAAATTATCAAGCTATTCTCATTATTAACCCCTTGGAAATCAAATCCTGCAGCATCAAATAATTTCTGATAAGCATCCTGTCTGAATATAGTTATTTTTAGCTGTTCTTGAGCTAGAACTTTATCATCTTCTTTAAAGAAATAACTTTTTTTCCGAGTGTAATAATCGACTTTATCTTCTAACTCCTCAATAACTTGAGAATATATAATCCCTCCAGGCAAACTTTTGGCAAAATTTACTCCCGACTTTTGTATACTTAACAAAAACAAACTCCCTGTTCGTAAATGACGAGCTAAATTTTTTAAACCTTGATAGTTAGTTTGAACATCAGGAATATGACTCACTAATTCCAAGCGCTCGCCATGTTCAATAAACATCCAAACCCCTCCATTGGATATCGCTACATCGAAAGTTGTATTTAGTTCCATTGTTAAAGCATCAGCTACAATCAAATCTACCCTTTTTTCTAGCCTTTTTTTGGCAAGTTCTACCATAGATGGGGTAATATCGACTCCGGTAAAATGACAATTTGGAGCAACTTCAAGATATTTTTCTGCCAGTAGTCCGGTGCCTACTCCTATTTCTAATACTTGACGACCATCACCGACGATCGAGTGTGCTTCTTGAGCTATTTTCTGATAGTCATAGTAACCAGACATCATCAATAAATCGTAATAATCACTAATTCCTGTATATTGGTTAACCATTTTTTTTACTTAATTTTATTATCAAAAGATTCAAGCTAATTTTTGAAGATAATTTTTCTTAGTTAGCCTCATTTTTTCTGACTAATTATGGAATTTGCCATAAATTTTCAGCTTCTGTATTTTTAGTTATTTCTCTAAATTTTTGACTCAATCTCTGAGTTTGAGAAACTGAGAAATGTGACTGCCAATCTCCCACTTTTCCTTTACGAATAAATGGAGTCATATTATCGGGACGTTTACTAGACCAACGACTTTGATTTTTGCTCATGGAAGTAAAACTTGTGTGGTGCAGAATGTTCTCTATAATTTCTGTCTTTTCCACTTTCTCTAGATAATTATTGCCTAAAAATTTGGCGATTTTCATAATTGCCGTTTTGGTGTCATATTTCATAAATTCATAAGTTAAAAACAGAACATTTTGATCGTGTTTATGTTTTACCCAAGAAAGCAAATTATCGAAGTAATCTCCCCAGTCTACTTCTCCATTAATAAAACACTCAAAAAAGTCATCAAATCTACCTTCGGCAAAATCGTAATGTTTGACAAATCCTTGAGTATGATAATAAAAAGAAACAGCACAATCAAAAGGGTTGCGAGCTACATAAATATATTTTGCCTGAGAATTATAGGGAATTAAATCGTAATTTAAATGACTTTTGATAAAGCGAGGTGTAGGTAAATTTTTGACAAAATCTCCTCCCACTTCTTCCAGATGAGGAACTTCTAAATTAATATTTTTATCTAAAGGCAATGGTTCTCCATTATGGGATAACATCCACAGAATATGTTGAGTCCAAGTTGTACCGCACTTGGGATAAGTAACAATAAAAGTGTCTGTTGGTTGAGCTTGATATGCAAGTCCAGACTCGAAATTTTCTGGAGGAAATCCTATTGGTAGACGAAAGTTTTTATGTAGTCTATAGCTTGGTTTTATGCTTGGTTTTATCAAGGCAAACTCCTAGTGATTAAAATTATTTTCAATAAAAAGTAAAAAACTTATAAAGGAATCTGGCATGAGCTTACCCTGCTTATCTAGAAAATTCATTGGGGATTGACAAAACGTTCTTTGTACAGTACTTAATGATAAAAGATTGAGATATTGTTTACTCAAGAATACCTTAGCAGGAATTAAGTATGAACTATATAACTATGGAAAGTTTAACATCTCAAAGAGCAATCCAGAACTTTTCTGATTATCAACCCCAAGCCTATCATAACTGGGAACAGCTTTTAAAAAAGCAACTAAAAAGTATTGAAGGCAAAGCAATTCAACCGTTTATTGAAGGTCTAACAAAGATAAAAGATTTTCTTGAAAATCTTCCTAATATTAACAATCTTTCTGAGTTTTTACAAGAGGAAACCGGATGGCAACTATGGCCTGTAAAAGGGTTATTAGAGGCAGAAGAGTATTTTTATCTTCTATCCCATCGCTATTTTCCAGTGGCAACTTTCGTCAGATCGACCTCCGATATTAACTATTCCCCACTCCCAGATCTTTGGCATGATGTTTTTGGTCATATTCCCTTAGTTTTTTCCCCGAATTATTCTAACTTTTTGCAATATTTAGGCTATCAATATCTGGTGAGAAAAGACTTACAAGAAGCAATCGGTCGGCTTTATTGGTATACAATCGAAGCTGGCGTTTGTTATGAGGAAGGAGAACTTCGAGTCTATGGAGCTAGCCAACTGTCTAGTATTAAAGAAATTGGGTATGCGGTGAGCGACCATCCGATTAGGTATCCCTTTGACTTAGAGAAAGTGATTGATTTTCCTGTTATAATCGATCGGTTACAACATCAGCTATTTGAGATACGTTCTTTTGATTATTTGAAAGTAATTCAAGATGAGTTTGACAGTTATATAAAATCTGCTCTGATTAATTAAACTATAGATGTAATTATAAGGATTAACATCTCCAGAAATTGTATAAACTTTTCTCTGTTTAATCCTCTTCTATAAAAATAATCAAAATCCAAGGATTACGATTATATTTCCTGGGTTTTGATGATTTTAATTGTTATAACGATAACTTTTCTCATTGACAATTAAATCTGAAAGAAGATTAACATATCTATACTAACCCTACTTTCATAAGCATTAGTAAATCCCAGATAATCTTACCGTAATCCCTGGATTTTTGCTATTTTAATTATTGTTGTTATATTCATATTTGTCATTATGTTTTCTCTCCAATCTCAACCCAAGTTTTTAACCGACCCTTTTCTACAACTTCCTACAGAAAATTCTGTACAAGTTATTTTGTTTCAGGTATCGACCGCCATACCTACTACAAAATAAAGTTTCAACTGACATCCTTGAATCATCCGTACATCTGTGCCTTAAATCCCTGTAATATTCATGCTCACTCCTCCACCAGAAACATTTGAAAATCCAAAAGAATCTTTTCGTAATCCCTGGATTTTTGCTATTTTAATTATTGTTGTTATATTCATATTTGTCATTATGTTTTCTCTCCAATCTCAACCTCAATTTTTAACCGACCCTTTTCTACAACTTCCGACAAAAGATTCTGTACGAGTTGTCTGGTTTACTGAATTTCCTGGCAAGCGTCATCTAGTAATTTATGGTGAAAATTTGAATCAAATTGTTGAGGCAAATACTACTAAATTAAGTCGCACTAGAGAAGACCAAGATTCTTTTGTGGGAGAACAAATAGAAAAAGGTTTAATGTTTCAAAAACCTACCCAACGAAATATCTGGCGACATGAAGCTAAAGTTACTGATTTAACTCCTAATATTTCTGTGCCTTATCGAGTTATTAGCGAACAGGAAAATAGTCAAACTATTAGCAGTAAAATTTTTACTCTCGCTGCTAAACCAACTCCTGGCACGCCGTTAAAAATTCTCCTAACTTCTGACCATCAATTAAAACCAATGACTTCTGCAAATCTGCAAAAAGTAACAGAAACTATTGATAAGGTAGATGCTGTTTTTTTTGCTGGAGATTTGATTAATGTTCCTGACCGCGCCTCAGAATGGTTTGACGATAATCGAGGAAATGCTTTTTTTCCTAATCTTCAAGGTAGAGCTAATTATGAATTAGAAAAAAATGGCAAAAAAACTGTTTATACGGGTGGAGAGTTAATTCAAAATATGCCTCTTTTTCCTGCTATAGGGAACCATGAAGTTATGGGTATTTTTTCAATTGAAACTGGTTTGAATTATCAGTTTAGTCAGCCTCAACCCAAGGAAGCTGCAGAAAAGTTATATCTAGAAAATTCTACAAAAATTAATCCCGATAATGACCCCTCAGTCAAAGTTGCTTGGTTAAAAAATAATTCTTTTAATACCGATACTTATCAAGAAATTTTTACTTTGCCTAAAAATGGTTCGGAGGAAAAAAATTATTATGCTGTAACTTTTGGGGATGTGCGTCTGGTGGTTTTATATATTACGAATATCTGGCGAGTTCCAAATTTGAAAGATAATGCTAGAGGTAAATATCGGGAACGGCAAAAAGATTTTGATAATCCTGCTGAATGGGGTTATGGTCAGCATATTTTTGAGTCTATTATTAAAGGTAGCGAACAATATAATTGGTTAGAGCAAGAACTTGCAAGTGAAGATTTTAAACAGGCTAAATATAAAATAGTAATGTTTCACCATCCACCTCATTCTCTAGGTGAAAATATTATTCCTGCTTATACGAATCCGAGACAATATATTGACCGAGATGAAAAGGGAAATATTACAATGATTCGTTATGAATATCCCCAACAAGATGATTATATTATTCGAGATGTTTTACCATTATTAGAAACTGCTGGCGTGCAGTTAGTATTTTATGGGCATTCTCATCTTTGGAATCGATTTATGAGTCCGAGTGGAATGCAGTTTTTAGAAACATCAAATGTTGGTAATAGTTATGGAGCTTATTTAGGAGAAATTAAGCGAAATGTGCCTCAAAATTATCAAGAAAAATATGCCGAGGTGGGTAATCCGAATGGTTTAGAACCGATTGTACCAACTATTGCACCTTTGCTTGATGAAAATGGTAAACCGCAACCCTATATTGCTAGTAATAATATTACGGCTTTTAGTATATTTGAGACAGAAACAGGAATAGTCAGTAGTTACTATTTTGATACTAGAAAGCCTAATTCTGATGTGGTAAAATTTGATGAATTTCAGCTAAAGTAATCAAATTATTGAATTAGTCAGGCATTCACATTTAGATACTCCTCAGGGCCGGTTTAACAAGAAAATTCATTCGCTTACCTGAATGTAGATATACTTATTTTTTCTATTACCGAAAAATTGTGGTCTAAAGCCTCCCCTTTTAAGGGGATAAAAAGCGGTCGTTAGCGGAGCTTCCCGAAGGGTGAGATGGCGAGGAAACCTCGCCATATCCAATCGACCAAGAAAAAAGAGAATATTCCATATTTCAAGCCTCTTGCTTTCCTAGGGAATGCGGAGCAAACAGCTAGGGGTACTGATAACTGATAACTGATAACTGAAATGACCTACCACCAAAAATTTACTAATCAAGGAGAAGAAAAAAAAGATTTTGCTTTGATTTTAGTCAATCCTCTTCTTTTTAAGCAGAGTTAATTGTTGAGGACTGAAATATGATTGCTATAGCAGTTTTCAAGTAAGTGAGGTATAGTCTTAAATTTCAAGTCCCTTTTTTTAAGGATAGGGTGTTTCATTCTCAGAAAAGATAGATGAAGAGATAGATGAGGGGTATAGGGAGGAATTTCAAACAAATAGTCTAGAATTTAGTCAAATTTGTTGAACAATAATTTGTATATCAAATACGAAAAGTAATGCTACAGTTATTTCGCAAAAGCTTCTCGTTAAGCTAGAGAGTAAAAAAGTAATTTTAGATAAAATACAAGTAATTATGGTATCTACCCACACTCTCCACACTCACTATCAATCATCTGTAGCAAATATCAATCTATTCTACATTCTTAGTTAACGAATTGTGAATCATTTTAGTGGATATAATCAAGTTTATTTAATCATAATAATTCTTCAGGTTTTCCAGGGATTATTAGCCAAAGAATAAGCAAATGTAGTTTAATTTCCCGATCGCCCTATCATTCAAAATAGTCTGCTTATCGAAGATGGTGAGTCAAAATCAGAATCTGATGTTAAATTAAATTATAACTCGTGACCAAATAACCTATTCCACCGCCTACAAACATACAAGCTTTCCCATTCCCAGAATCAAAAAATACAAAATTATGTAATATTACCAACCGAGAAAGACTATACCTAAATTTTAATAAATTCATATAGCAATTCCCATACTGGTGAGGTACAAAATTCTAGATTTTAGTGAATAGGGAACAGGGAATAGTGAATAAATAAAAATACAAGTGTACCTCACTAGCCTGAGAAACGCTATATAAACCTCAATCAGCAGAATAATGATTACAAATGAACCCAGAAAAAATTGAATCAAAAAAAGCCCTATTATTAGTTAATCCTCATGCCAGAAAAGTCAAAGATAATTTACCCCAAATTTTGAACTTATTCCAAAATCTCGGCTTAGAAATTATCTGTAAAGAAACTGAGTCACCACAGGATTTTAACTACTTTATTCAAGAGTATAAAAATCAAGTCAATATGGTAATTATTGGTGGTGGAGATGGCACATTAAATTTGGCAGTAGATGCCTTGGTTGATACAGGCTTACCATTAGGAATTTTACCATTAGGAACAGCTAACGACCTAGCTCGAACATTAGGAATTCCCATATCTTTAGTAGATGCTTGTCAGGCGATCGCTACAGGTAAAAAACGTTATATAGATTTAGGTTTAGTTAATGGTAAATATTTTTTCAATGTTGCCAGTATCGGATTAAGTGTAGATATTACCAGCAACCTCACAAAAGAAGCCAAGCGTCGGTGGGGTGTATTAGCTTATGCTATTACTGCCAGCAAAATGATTTTACAAAGTCGCCCTTTTCATGCAGAAATTCGTTGTAATGGCGAGTCAAAAATAGTTAAAACTTTGCAAGTTGCTGTAGGAAATGGCAGACATTATGGTGGTGGAATGACAATTGCTCACGATGCTAAAATTGATGACCAAAGGCTAGACTTGTACAGCTTAGAAGTCAAATATTGTTGGCAATTTATTGGTCTGTTGCCTTCTATATGGAAAGGAAAATATCAAGAAAGTTTTGGGTTTCGTTCCCTCTCTAGTTCAGTAATTAGTGTGTATACCCGCAAACCTCGTCCGATTAATACAGATGGGGAAATTATTACTTATACTCCGGCTCATTTTCAAGTAATTCCTCTAGCTTTAGCAGTTATAGTTCCCAGGAGAGTTACAACAGAAAAACCCAAAATTCAACCGATTATTAATTAACTTTAATTTATAGCAGTTTTTAAGTAAGTGAGGTAAAGTATTAATTCTTAAGTTTCCCTTTTTAAGCAGTTTCTCTCTTGTTGAGCCTCCCCCCTTTTTTAGGCTATCCATTACCCATAAGTCTTAGAAGTTTTGCAGGGTGGGGAGTGTGGGGAGTATAGTCCATGTAGGAAGAAGGTTATGGTAGCTCGTGATCGAATTTGTTAGTTATAGTTGCAGTTTTCATAGTAAATATATCTGGTATAGCAGTATGAAATGATTTTTCAAATAAATCTCTAGAATTTTCAGATGTACTTTCTCGGCTTTTTTGGTTAGGAGAAAATACCAGATTTATCAAGCTTCTTCAGCAATTAATAATTAACAATTTTCATGTCGGCGACAGCCGATACAATTAATAATTACCCATTCTTAAAATTAGGGGATTGACTCAAAGGAAAATTTGGGATTCTATCCCCTTAAAAGGGTCGGCTTTCAACCTGAATTGTTGAATTAATAATTATCAATTATCAATTATTCGGTAAATTCAAAAAACTCCCCTTTTGTTATCAAGCTAAAAAACCATTTAACCATAGCAAAAGATTTTAATTTATACCCAAATTTTCCCAAAGCAGTTCTTAGCTTGTCACCAAATATCTTCCACTGGATTTTGTTCCGGTGTATTGGGTGCTTTTAGCAGGCAATTAATCTCATATTATTCCTGCTTTAACCCTAGATTTTCTTGAGCTAAGTATTCTTTCAATTTACGAGATTTATGGTTACTAGCTCCATCCCCAATAATTAACACCTTACTTTCAGAATAAAGTTCTCTTAAATACTTCAAAAATTTAACTGTATTTTCACTATTTCCTTGGTCATACTCTTGAACAAAAAACTGCTTAGGCACAATCATTTATCCCTCCATAATAAGTTTGACGTTCTCGTTGATGATGTGCTCGGAATTTCTAGCCTTTGACTTGTTGGCATCCACACATATAGCAGTTCTATTTTAGCCGTTTTAAAAATATTTCACAAACAGGAAACAGGCAACGGAGTCTCAGATTTTTTATCTGTGTTTTGATTGAGCACAAATGATTTAGGATTGCTATATCCACAAATATCACCCCACAGTAAATGACATTCATCCATTAAATACACACTCAGCTTCTCCCTTTCTATTTCTTCTCGACTTCCTTCTAATAAGTTACAAATTTCAAGCTGTTGATTTTCCACGAGTTGACAATCTTGTTTTTATCCTGGTTTTTTGGCTTTTTTTCTAACTCATCCCTGCTGAAGTAAACAGATTATAGTAACTTTTTCAACAACGATATTTCACTCCATATTTTGACTCTATATGACTCTCTAATTTTTCTAATTTTACTTCTTTTTGGCTGGTTAACTATTCAATAACTTTTTCTCGTTCCTTTTCAAACAGATATCCATTTGAGCCTTGATGTTTGAGCTTTACTCCTTCAATACCTACCATCGCATAGTTGCCTTTACATTTACTGACCATTGCAGTAGAAATTTTTCAAATCTGAGTAAATTTGTTGAGGCTTAAAACCTGGAATCAGCATTTGTATTACTCATGCTCTTTTCAATTGTCTGGGCTGGGGATTACTTTGAATAAATTGTTGTAGCTCTAGAAGAGTTGACTCTGTACTATTTTCTAAAAAATTCATAACTTTACCAGAAAAATTTTGACCCCTTGGCAGAGGCTAGTGGCTGCTACATCCTCAACCAAGCAACCACTTTTTTTGAGCATCTCATATTTTTCACGAATTATTTTATATTGCTATATAGGTCTATGAACTATTACCGGAATTGAACCAAATCTACTAATAATTATTTGTTTACCATCAAACTTAATTGCTGCTTTGGGATGATTAACTCTACTAAATTCTAATGACCTTAACTTACCTGACTTTTTAAATCTTGGTCTACCAAACCTTTTACATATTTTGTCAGGAACTAGCAAACATTTCCAAGCTTTATCCAACCTTTTGAGATTGTTTTGTTGTATTTAAAAATATATCTCTTTGTAGTCAGAAAAAAGTTTCTTGGTCTGCTTTAGTTGTGCTGATTGGTAATAATAATCTGGTAACTCTTGAATCTCACCTATAGCAATCCTATTTCAGTTATAAATTTTTGGTGGTGGTAGGTGGTAGGTAGAAGACAAAATAAATACATCTAAATTTTTCACAAATCATTTAGGATTGCTATATAGGACATGAAATTAATCAGCAACGGTTTATTTGGCATCTTGTTTTATTTAGCCAATCTAGTCGTTGACCCAAAGTATAATTCCAATGTCTTCTTAAGAGTTTTAAGCAATTATCTATCTTGGCTATTTGTTCTTTGCTTGGCTTAATTTTGTAGCAATGAGTTACAATCATTTTCTTCTTTTTCGACCATATATCTATTATCATGTATTGTGTGTGTAGATGTTGTCTAGACACAATGAAGAAAAGCTGGATTAAATATACGGACAGTCAACACAGATTAAATAAGTTCAGGCTATATTCAGTAGAAAATGAAAAAACAATAACGCAAGTAATTAGTGATTTTATTGATTCACTTAAACTTAGAAGTGAAAAATCAATGAAAATCGAGATTAAATTTAAGAAGAAAATAGTTGATAAGCTGGCTGTTTTCCTCACCAGTTATACCAAGTGTGAAAAAAGAATGTTACGAATAATCAGGGGAGTTAAAAGCCGTTACATCAGATATCCATTTAACTAAAAAGGGATATTCATCCTAAAAAATGATATTTAAGTTATAAATTGCTGACTCCTAGAAACAGTGTAACTATTTGTAGCAAACATTTATTAAACTGGTATTAAATCAAAGATTATAACGGGAGTCACCAACAGCTATTTTTTTGATGGAACAGAAAAACATAAGCAGGTACACAAAATTCATTACACATTTAGCGAAACTGAATTCCTTATACTGTAAGGATTACATATAATCAGAGTAGGTAATTAATTTTGTTTAGGTACTTAATAAAAATAGATAAAATAAAATTATTTTTGAGAATTATGATAGATATAAAGTGTGGGGATGTTGGTAGGAATCATAAAATAATATGTAATATCATGTGCCCCCTCCGGGGGAGCTGCGCTAACGGTTGAATACTTATAAATAAAGGTTGTGAGGAGTCTCTGAGTCAGGAGGGAACAAAGGATAAAAGTAAAGATAATGTCAGTATTTCTTCGGTACTTTCAGTTCTTAAATTGTATTTATAACTGACCCGTTCAAACATGATATAACTATAGCAATTTTAAATCATTTGTCAAAAATTAAAACATAGATAAAAATTCTGAGACTCTTATACCAAATGAGCTGTTACCTTTTTGTGAGATATTTTTACACAACTCAAATAAGACTGCTATACCTTTTTTTTATTTATAGCAGTACGTTTTTTGGGGTTTGACAATAAATTTGGCTTGTAAGGGAGTAGGGAGTAGGGAGTAGGGAGTAGGGAGTAGAGAAATGTCCGCGCCCTATTTGCGTAGTGCTATAGGATTAAAAATTTGAAGAACAAAGATGGGAAACCCCATAAAATAAATCACGTAGCATCACGTTCGCATTAGCGTTGTGGAGCAATAACAAAGTGTGGCAGTCTAGTGATTAATTAATCACACTAAACTAAATTTATCAGATTATTATCCTGACGAACTGCTTCCCTTGCCTCCTGAGTCTGAGCTACCCTAAGTTCATGCTGCACAAACCCAAACATTTATCTCCCAACGCTGTGCCCTTTATATCTCCAAATAATTCTTTTTTTGCTTCCCGTATGATGAATCTAGAGGCTTATATCCAGTTGATTTTTTGCCTAAAATGAATAAGATAATAAATTTAAAATCTCTTTTCCTCGCCGTCATATTTGGTCTACTAACAGCCTTATTTCTCCACCAAATCCTCAGCCAAAATGGGATATTTTTTCCCACTACAACTAACACTAACATTGACACGACCTTATGTCCCCAAGAAATGGTTTGGATTAAAGGTGGTACATTTCAAATAGGCTCCGATAACCATTATCTAGAAGAACGTTCCGCTGAAAATGTCACTGTTAGTAGCTTTTGTATTGATATCCATGAAGTTACCAACGCTCAATTTGCTAAATTTGTTCAAGAAACAGACTATGTTACCCTAGCCGAACGTCCCCTATCTGCTAAAACCTTTCCCCATTTGTCTAAAGCTCAACGCCAACCAGGCTCCATTGTATTTATCCAGCCTCACAAAAATCAAACTATTCGCGAACTCCAATGGTGGCAGTGGGTACAAGGTGCAAATTGGCATCATCCTACTGGTCCTGATAGTAATATTTCAGGCAAAGAAAATCATCCCGTCGTTCATATTGCCTTTGAAGATGCTCAAGCTTATGCTGAATGGGCCGGAAAATCTTTACCAACTGAAGCCCAATGGGAATTTGCAGCCAAGGGTGGACTTCAAGAGGCTATCTATACATGGGGAAATCAATACTCTCCTGAAAAAGCTAACACTTGGCAAGGATTATTCCCCAAGCAGAATACTGAACAAGATGGTTATTGGGGAACAGCACCTGTAGCTTCCTATCCTCCAAATAACTATGGACTTTATGATATGGCTGGTAATGTTTGGGAGTGGACTCTAGATTGGTACAAAATCGGACATAATGATAAGGCTGATCGGGTTAATCCTGTTGTTCAAAATCAAGAAGAAAGTTACGACCCTAGAGAACCAGGTATACCTAAACACACGATTAAAGGTGGGTCTTTTTTATGTGCCTCCAACTATTGCAGTCGCTACCGACCTGCGGCCCGTGAAGCTCAAGCCTCCGATACTGGTACTTCTCATATTGGATTTCGGCTTTTGAGATATTCCCCTGGTTGAAGCGCGAGGGATTCCCAGATTCCTGTCACCGAACCGCAAAGGCACTATATATACTGAGCAAAAACTATAACGTTACAGATATGTAGTGTTTACAACTCAAACAATTTCAAGAGCAAGCTATGGCCAGGGATTCCCAGAACCCTGTCACCGAACCCCAAAGGCACTATATAAATAAAAAATTTTGATTAAGTAGCTCGGCATAAATAAACGCATAATGTGGGCAATGCGCGCAGTCAGCTAAAACCTTTATACAAAGACACTTATAGCCATTGCCCACCCTACAACTGTTCGATCTTTAATTATGCCCACCTACTTAGTCAAGATATCCACTAAATAGTGGACAAAGATGGATGGCAAAATGGCCGATTAGAGGAGTGGCGATCGCCCAATTTCCCAATTTCCCAATTTCCCAATTTCCCAATTTCCAATTTCCCAATTTCCCAATTTCCCAATTTCCCAATTTCCCAATTTCCTATTGCCTCTAAACAAATTCAGCCATGAAAAATTTAGTCATTCCCATACATGAAACTTTCCAAAAAACTGTTCAAGGAGAAGGTTATTGGGCAGGTACATTAGTTGATTTTATTCGATTAGCTGGTTGCCCAGTGGGATGTCATTATTGTGATACTGGTTATGCTGATGGAGGAGTTGATTTACCCAGGCAACTTAGGAGTTTTAATGAGTTAATTGATGAGTTATTTTCTCCTAGAGTTGTTATTTCTGGTGGTGAGCCTTTTATCCATAAACAATTACCTGCTTTGGTCAACAGAATAGAAGCTACTGGCAGACAAATTTCTATCGAAACTTCTGGTTGCTATTGGCAAGATATTTCTCCTCAGACTTGGATAACTCTCAGCCCCAAACAACATATTAGCCCTAAGTATCCAGTTTTACCGCAAATTTGGCAACGGGCAAATGAAATTAAATTAGTAATAGAAACTGGTAAAGAATTAGAATTTTATCATAAAATTTTTTTGTCAAATAATTATAATATTCCAGTGTTTTTACAGCCAGAATGGGATGGTCGCGATCGCACAATACCATTGGTTTTAGAAATGCTCCAGAAATATCCCCAGTATAGACTCTCTGTGCAGTTACATAAATATATAGGACTGCAATAATTATTAGACATCTCCAATAATAAAAAATAAAATCAATTACCCAAACAGAAATCATCAATTATTTCCCCCTACTCCCTACTCCCTACTCCCTCTTTTCTGGAGATGTCTATTAATAACTAAATTGATATAAAATTTACCAAGCTAATTAGGTACAGTATTTTTTTTCTCCCTATTTCCTATTTCCTAAAATCCCAAACTTGTGTACCTCACGAGACTGAAAAAAGCTATAAAAAAACGCTGTTTATTGGGGAAATGATTAGATCATTAACCCCCGAATAAACAGCGAGTTCAGAACTGCAGATGGAGATACACCCTGATAGTTAAATGAAATAGTAGATGCACCTGATGGATAACTCCTAGATGGACTAATTGCCTGATGGTTTAACTCCCTAATGGCTTAGTCTCCGCATCCCAAATAGCAGGATTCGGGAGAAGATAGTAACGACACTACTAACACCTCACTTCCGGCTTTTGTGATCCATCAGGTCGTGCCTATGCTTCTTATATATTTACAGACCGATTCTTTGGAATACAAGAGGGCTTTTGCAACAACCCACTTTTTGTAAGTTGCAAGAGTATCAGAAGTCAATTTCAAATACTAAACAGGGTTCATCTACTATGAAACAGAATATTATCGCTTTAGGGTTAATAGCCTCCGCAGGCTTGACATTTTTCCCAGCACCAAAGGCCACGGCCTGGAATTCAGGGCCATCTGTAGGGACGAGTATTGAAGAAAGTCAGACAGTTAGTTATACTGGCAACAATGAAGATGGTCAAGAGGAAGAAATAGAGACAGGTAAGAAAACAGAGGACAGATAAATAAACTAAAGGAAAGCAGAAATAACTTTCTTGAGGCAGTATAAACAAATTAGACTCAATTAAGACTAGGGTAGAACTCTTTGCTACTGATTAGGGTTCTACCCTAGATTATTCTTGTATTATGTTCTAATGAGTATTATCGACTAGATATGGACACAACGACTACTACTACACGAAGAAAAAGGGTAATTACGAGAACTACAGAAAGAAGGCAGGCAACCCCAAAAGAGAGGCAGTTAATCCATCTTTTAGCTAACCTTGGATGTAGTTGCGCTAAATACGACTTCCAGCACGGTTCTAGCAAAGGGCAAATCCCCCCAGAAGACCGAAAGCATCTGGCGGAATGGCACTATCTCCGGTTACAACAAATTCGCCGAGTAGAGCGCAGCCTCGAACCGGTGGCCCATCTTAAACGTGTTTATTACAGGAGTGAACTTAGCCCCAGAGCCCTCAAGTCTCTGAAACTTTTATGGGTTGAGGATGAGAAGCAAAAAGTCAAACGGGTCGCTCCAGAATTGGATGAACTTTTGAGTATTGCTTTAGATCGAGGAGATACACTCAAGCAGATATTCCACACCATTGAGTGTGGGGAACGGATATTTTCCCGAAGCCCCAAACCAGGAGCGGTACCATTTTGGGTCCACGAGTGGGAAGAGTCTGACTATGAGGTAAATTTATTTCCGGCTTCTTTCCCTGAATGGGCAAATATTGTGGATGACTAAATGTAAAATTTACCGAATAATTAAGGTAAAAAGCCTGTCCCTTAAAGGAGAAAAAAGAAAAAATTTTCCTTTTAGTCAATCCAATGCGTTTCAAACAGAGTTAATAATTAATTATTAATTGTTGAACCGGCTTGACTTATCAGGTTTAGGTAGGGAGCTAGAATATAAAACTCAGTGGTATGGTTCTGAATTAGTCGTAGTTGATAGATTCTTTCCATCAACAAAAACTTGTTCTAACTGTAGTCACGTCCAAGAGATGCCATTAAATCTCAGGACTTATGAGTGTAGGTGTTGTGGGATATCTATAGACCGGGATTTAAACGCCAGTATAAATTTAACAGATGCGGTCGGCTTGACCGTTGATGCCTGTGGACGGAGTGCTGCCGACAGTTCCGGTGGAAGCAGGAAGTAAACATTAAAATGTCACATTGTGACGTTTTATATCGGTTTTATGAAGCAGATTCTACCAATCCCGATTTTAGGGATTTCAAAATTTACAAAAATTAAGGTTTGTCAATAAAATTTAAAGATAGAAATATTTAGCGCTTTCCTGATGCCTAGTCATCTGGTAAGCGCTCCAAGTTTTTTTTTAGTAGGAGTCAGCAGTAGGAGAGATTTGGGGAGAGGCAGTACGGGAAAATTATAGCGCTACCCGCAAGTCACCAAGTCTCTCGGGGTAATTCATGTTTGCGCAGCATGACCTAGGAAAGGAAAGGAAATTACCCGTACAGAAGTTACCAAGTAGCCCCTGACTAAGTTTTCGGTGCCCAAATGCTCCGCAAAGAGTATTTATAAATGTCCGCGCCCTATTTACTTAGTGCTATAAAGAGTGAGGGCTGATTTTTCCCTCAAAAATGATACTTAAAATACTTACCAATAGGATATTTTTTCGCTAATTCCTCAAAGCCTAAATTTTATGAACTTTTTAATTACAGTTAAATTTGATTAATTATTCCATTCCGCAAGAGCCGTTGCTATTCCTGCTTTTAACTGTGAGCTGAGGGTTACTTGCTCAGACCATGAAACAAGTTTTTGATATGCTATTTCTGGAGCTAATTGTTTCATGGCTGCTACACAATGAAGTCTCACACTTTTATCCTCATTTTCTAATAACTGAATTAAATAATCTAAGGCGCGAATATCTCCTAAATATCCCAGAGCTAAAGCTAGAGATTTTTTGACAGGAAAACTTTTTAACAAAGGATTACTACTTGTGAAAAATTCAATCAAAATATCTGTTGCTTTGGGTTGTAATTCTGGAGAGTTGATTTTACCTAATGCAGTGATAATTTCATTAATAATTTGCTCTTCAACTAAGAAATTATATCCCAGTAAACGTTGTAGATATTCTAAGGCTTCTTGAGTTTCTATCCAACCTAAAGCACGCACTGCATCTATCTTTAAAACAACTGGCACTGTGGCAGTTTTTAATAATTCAAATAAACCAGTTGCTGCCGCATTTGTACCAATCTTTCCCAAAGCGATCGCTGCTTGTTGACAAACTTCAAAATTCATATCCCATAGTAAAGGCTGTAGCAACTTTACCAAACCTAATTCTTGGTGTAAATTAGCATAAGCAGCCAAACCAATTACTGCTTCTTTTCTAACTTTCGCTTCTGTATCTTTTAAAGCTGAAATTAACACCATAGGAATCCGAGAATCACAATAATTAGTCAGAGCTGATATCGCAGCAATTCTCACTTCATTATTTTTATCTTTTACTACACTTAATAATGGTGTTATTGTACTAATGTCATTAATTTTAGTTAAAGTTTTTGTTGCTAATAATCGTGACTCTGATTTTGCCAATAAATCTGTTAATAAATCAACTGCGTCAGCTCCTAAAATTGCCAGACCATCTCCAGCCATTTCCTGTAAATCTTCCGTTTCTGAACTAACAATTATATTTGCCAGAACTTCTACTACTTCTTCACGATTAAAATCTGACAATATCCGAGCAACAAACCAACGCTCTTCTAAATCTATATCTTCATCTTTAATAATCTTAATTAAAGGAGCGATCGCCGGAATTCCGATCTGTTTAAACAGTTTAGAAATCTCCCATTTTTCTTGAAATTCACCATTTTCTAGAACTTCTATTGCTAAATTAATAACCGCATCTAGATCGGGATTTTCTAAAAAATCAATCTTCTCCTTTTGAGATATTGAAGTAGTTTTATTTGATTTATTTTCCCAGAGAAATTGCTGTAAATACTGATTAACTAAAGACCAATTTTGCTGTTGAGCCGCGGTTTTTGCTTGTTGGAGAAAATTTGACATAAATTAATCAGGTTGTAGGTATTATACTAAATCCGCCTTAGTAATATGAAATAGGTTAATTTTTGCTACAGATGATTATAGGGAGTGTGGGTAGATAGCATAATTACTTGTATTTGGTATTTTATCTAAAATTACTTTTTTACTATCTGGCTCTACCAGAAGCTTTTGTGAAATAACTGTAGTGTCGGTCCAGTAGGGTGCGCCATTACGGCTAAAATATAAGCTGTCAAAGGTATTTAATAATCCGTCGTAACGCACCATTTTAGATGTGTCGGTCCACTACGTATTTCAGATAAGAGAGTATTTAAAAAAGGTCAAAGCCTCTGTTATAAGAATCATGGTCATTAGTTATCGTATCGCTGAGAAGTCAGTAGTTAGGAGAAAGAAAGGATTTTAACTATTGAATTATATAATTCGTATTCAATAGAACATATGTATTAAGAGGAAGTAATTTGGCGATTACTGTATAACCGAATTTTATATTATACAGAGGATTTGGGGATGAAATAAGTACCTTTTCATAACCGGATTTAGTATTAGGTTAATGATTAATAATTGTAGAACAAGGTGTTAGTTATTTGGTTGTAAATAAATCACCTTTTTTACCTACTACCAAATACCTAATACCTAAGCACCTAATACCTAAATACCTAACCTAATCCTGAAAATGCTTAATAATTGCCTCAGCAAATTCAGAACATTTCAAAGCTGCCACAGGTGGTTCCATTAACCTTGCCAAATCATAAGTCACCTCACCATTAGAAATAGCAGCCCCGATACCCTTTGTAATTAGATCGGCAGCCTCTTGCCAACCCATATACTCCAACATCATCACACCAGAAAGAATCAAAGAGCCAGGATTTACCCTGTCTAAACCTGCGTGTTTTGGAGCCGTGCCGTGGGTAGCCTCAAAAATAGCACATTCATCACCAATATTAGCACCAGGACCCATGCCTAAACCACCAACAATAGCAGCAGCAGCATCAGATAAATAATCACCATTCAAATTCATAGTTGCCAGAATAGAATACTCCCCTGGTCTAGTTTGAATTTGCTGGAAAATACTATCAGCAATACGGTCATTTACCATAATTTTATCTTGCCATTTTCTATCCCCATGACTATCCCAAATAGCTGCCAATACATCCTCAACTTCTTGGCAAATTTCACCTTGTTTTTCTGGAGTTAAAGCATCATAACCAGGGTCAATTTTTCTAGCATTTTCTTCACTACTAATATTAGGATTTTCCTCCTTATTACCAAGAATCCAAGATTCTCTTTCTGTCACACATTCAGTCCGAAATTCAGTAGTTGCTAACTCATAACCCCAATCACGAAATGCGCCCTCAGTGTATTTCATAATATTACCCTTATGCACCAAAGTCACCATTTGTTTAGACTTCGGTAAACGCAAAGCGTGTTTCATGGCACGTCTTACCAGACGTTGTGAACCAGTTTTACTAATAGGTTTAATACCAATACCTGAGTCAAGACGAATTTGCTTTTTACCATGTTCGGGAGTAGCAGGAATTAAGTCTTTGTTTAAAATGTCAATCAACTTCCTAGCAATATCAGTACCCTCCCGCCATTCTATTCCTAGATAAATATCTTCGGTATTTTCCCGATAAATAATGAGATCCAATTTTTCCGGTGTTTTGTGGGGAGAAGGCGTACCCGCGTAATATCTACAAGGGCGAACACAAGCATATAAATCGTTAATTTGACGCAAAGCCACATTTAGGGAGCGAATACCCCCACCGATGGGAGTTGTGAGGGGGCCCTTAATGCCAATACCATATTCTTTTATGGCGTTGAGGGTGTCTTCCGGCAAATATTGGAAAGTGCCATATTTTTCACAAGCTTCGTCACCTGCATAGACCTTAAACCAGTTGATTTGACGTTTTCCACCGTAGGCAGTAGCGATCGCCGCGTCAAAGACCTTTTGAGATGCAGGCCACAAATCTACCCCTGTACCATCGCCCCGAATAAATGGGATAATAGGGTCGTCTGGAATATTAGGTTCGCCCTTGTTGAAACTGACTTTAGAGCCTGTGGTTGGGGGAGTTATTTTTTCGTACATATTTTGACAATGAGGACTACAATACTTTTCTTTGTGTCCAGATTATGGATCTATAATGGTATATCTTTAAATAAATCTATGATTTTTTTATAATTTAAGTAAGGAAAAGGGAAGAAGGAGAGAAATAGTTTAATTATTTTTGTATGTTTTTGATGGATAACAGTAACATAAGTAGCAGAAATTTTACAAAGATACAGCGTTTTTCCTTGTTATGAGGTACAAAACTTTAGGTTTGAGGGAACAGGGAACAGGGAACAGAAAAGAAGAAAAACAACTGTACCTCATAACTTCGGAAATTGCTGTAATATACCTAAAAAAATCTATTAGTTTTTTGGGTTATATATTTCTCTAGTAAAATTGATAATTATCATCATCCACAGGAAAAGATTTAAAAAGACTTCCAAGAAGACTTTTTTTTTTCTGTACTTAACTATGAGATTATTTCTGCCAGTGTCTAAAAAGCTGTTTATTTAATCAGATTATTATGGTTGATTTTAATATCTCATTATTGACTCAAGGTTTTAATTCTACGATAAAAATAGCAGAGTTAATTGGTTTTATAGAATCTTCAAGTGTCAAAATAGACAAGTTGATAAACACAGAGTTAAATTCAGGTATTAAAGACTTACAAAATAGTGAAAGAGCCGAGCCTGAGAGAAAAATATTTTTTGTAGATGAAGCATACAAGTGTTTTACAAAAGCTCTGAGTATGGAAAAAAATGAACGATTATTTTTGGCATATCTTGGGTATATTTATTGTCTAGGTTGTATGAATGAAAAAGAAAATCTGAGAGTCGCACTAAAAGAGTTTTCATGTAAACATTTCCAAGTTAATTTTTGGAGTTCTATAAGTTTCAAAGAAGATGTTATTGATATTTTTGTTTACGAGATACGACAATACTTATTTTTCAACCTCTTTAAATTGTTTAAATTGAAAAAATGGAAACTATTTGTAGAAGAATTTTTACTTTCTATTAAATTGTTTATTGTCTTATTGATTCAATATTTTGATCCTCAGTATCGTAGACTAAAACGTAGATATACAAAAAAGAAAAATGTAGAAACATTTAATGAACTTGAACACAGAATAAAATATTTTAAAAAACCAACAATTGTACATAAAGAGATAATTAGATTTCTCGAAAAATCAAAAACCAAACTAGCAGAAGATACAATTAAAGACTCAAGAAAAATCTTAATGTTGATAGACAAACAGATGCAGATATTTGAATTACAAAAACAGGCTTACAATTATGCCAAGAATGAATTATAAGCGATCGCCTAAGTAAACAAAAAAAATCAAGCAACAGAATTTCTAATACTTTTAAGTAGGGCTGGCTGATTAAAGCTCAAAGCATTAAAAAATGAAGGTTTTAGGAGTTTGAGAGTCAAAAAAAGTGCAACGCCTTTGAGCTTGAGCGACCAAAAAGTGAGGATTAAAGGCTCACTATGGCAGAACAATCTTGGGATAAATATATCCGGCATTCTCCTCGCTCATTTCCCGTTCTTCCTGACTACTGACTACTTACTACTGACTACTACAAAGAGCAAAAAGACTTTATAAAAGCATTCCCTAAGTATCACATATCATTTTTCAACTTCTTACTTCTGAATTTTGACTTCCTCATTCACTCCATTCAACAAATGTTGTTTCTACTTTCACCCCTGGGGAAACATTACCTTTAAACGATGCTACTTTTCCCGGTTCAACTGTGGCAGGTTCAGCATAAATAAACCCATTATCAATGATATTGCCAGCATCATCTAATACCTGATAATTTACTTTAATTTGTTTCACTGTTTGACAGCTTTGATTAGCAATTTTTCCGGTTAAAAAAATACCATCATAATTAACATTACTAATCGGTATCTCTGTAGGTTTAACTTCTTCTGAATTTGATTTACAATTAACTTTTTTGCTTTCATCAATTTGGTCGCCACAGAGAGTAACTAAATTAATAATTTTCCCTTCTGCGGTTTCCATATAACAAATCGGGTTGTCAAGCTCAGAAGAATTTTGAGCTAACAAAGAACTACTAGCAAAAATTCCATAAAAAACAGCTAGTATACAAGTTGTAATCAAAGATAAACTATTCATCATTCAGGCATTTTTCAACCTAATCAACTAAAAATTCTTATTTTAGTGGCAAACCCCGCCTTCTGCGAATATTATTAGCTCTAGGTCCTTGTCCTCGGCGACTACGACGATTTTGCTGTAAAGACTGTTTAACCCTCAGCGCCTCAACAGCAGGAGCTAAACCCAAATCATCTAAAATTTCCATCGCAGCTATTTCACCACTCTCACAAGCACCTTCCATGTAACCAGAAAAATCTAAAGAAGTATGTTCGCCAGCAAAAAATAAATTCCCCACTCTCTCGCCTTCAACACCAAAAAATTGAACATATTGCCCTGGTCGATAACAAGTATATGAACCCTGAGTATATAATTCTCCAGGCCAGTAAGTCCGGACAGCCCGACCGATGCGATCGCTACTTATTCCTGGATATACCAAATCAAGCTCTGGCAAAAAGCGTTGTGCGTGGTCTTCTGGGGTCCCGCTACCTAAAACTACTCCTAGATTTCCACCAGCCAAAATTTCCAGTACACCCTCCGTAGTCGGACTTGTTGGGGCAACTTCTCGGGTATTTTGAAACCCTAAATCTGTATAAGTTTCCCCACTTGAACCAAACCGAGTGCGCCAAACTGGGTTATTAAAAGCTATATGTAACTTAGAATTTGTACCAAAACTGTAATTATCAATAGCAAATCTTTTGACTGGTGGTAGATCGACATTGAGCTGCACTTGTCTGAGTACCGGAAAAGGTGTAGTTAACACAATTCTTTCATAGGTACGCTCAGAAGTCCTTTCTCCAGACCTCAAACTCACTCTATAACTACCATCTGATAAAGTTGTTATTGCTTCTAGAACCGTGCTAGTTTCAATAGAACCTTGTACAAGATTAGCCAGACCGTTAATAATTTGACTATTACCACCAATAATTCGATAACGTTCGTCACTAGAACCATATAATTCAAATGTATTGGGTTCAGTGCCAATAACATATATTAGATTCAAACTCGACTGTTCGTTAGCATCCAAACCATAGAAAGCATTGTAAGCTACTTCGAGTATCTGTCGCAAAGTGGTGCTAGTGGGAATAGTTTGTAGATATTCGGTAATTGAGAGATTATCTATATCTGCGGTAGGTTGGTCAAAAGTCGTATAATCTTCAAAATTATCAATTGCTATCAGAGTCTCATCTATTCTTTCGGCAACAGGAGCAAAATCATTAATAATTTCTTCTATAGGAATAATTCTACCATCAGCAAAGTAAATTTCTGGCGTTAACCCCTCTTCACCAGCTACCAGATCGAGTTCTGTTAATCCCAGTTCTGCTGCTAAGTCACGAATGCAAACGTGTTCAGTGTCAATATAGGCAGCTCCTAACTCAGCATCAATAGTTGTTCCGGCAATTTTAGAGATACTTCTAATTCGGCCGCCAACTCTATTTCTTGCTTCAATTACATTTACTGGTACCCCTGCCTGAGTTAAGCGGTACGCTGCAGTTAATCCCGCAATTCCAGCACCTACTATTAATACTGGTGTTTGTTGAGCCATTGCTCGTTGTCCACCCTTAAAGAAATTAGAAGCTGCCATTGTTCCAGCAAAGCCTAAACCACCTTGTAATAAACGACGGCGAGTAGTCCGAAATTTATTACTTTGAACTTCTCTGACCATTCCTAATAATTCATCGCTGGGAATGCCAGTTTTTTTCGACATTCTGGCAATACCATAAGCGCGACGTAACATAGTCATTAAAGAAGATTTAGTCATAATTAATGTCCCTTAATTTTTAAGTAGAAATTTTAAATTTAAAGCATACAGAAATGAATGATTGTAGTAAGATAACATTGCTTAGGTTGCAATGTAAACTGAAAAATAAATTTTTAAGAAATGTTAACTCTTGAAACTCTGTTTGATGAAGGATTTTATTTATTTCAAAACCCCGATGTTGTAGATGAAATTGCTGCGGGTAATTTCAGTAGTGGTTTGGAACATTTTGTCAATGTCGGTCAATTTGAAAATCGCGACCCAAATGCTTTATTTGATACTAGCTTTTATCTTGAAATTAATACTGGTGTGGCTGCTGCTATTGAGGAAGGTATATTAACAGCAGTTGAACATTTTCTGGATTTTGGTCAATTTGAATTCCGTGACCCTAGCCCTTTATTTAATACTGCTTTCTATATTGACAATCCTGAATTAGCTACAGGATTAGAATCAGCAGGATTAACACCTTTTGAACATTTTGTTAGGTTTGGTCAATTTGAAAATCGCGACCCTAGTTTTTTGTTTGATACAGATTTTTATCTTGGTCAAAATCAGGATGTATTGGAATTGCTTAATAATGGTTCTTTTATCAGTGCAATTCAACATTATATTTTAGTTGGTTTGCCAGAAAATCGTTTGAGTACCCCTCCAGATTTTCGAGATGATTTGTTGAATGTTACTGATGATTTTGGTATTTTGGGAGCAGCGGAAGTTAATGATTTTGTTGGTAGTGAAAATCCAGTTGATATTTATAGTTTTATATTGAATACTCCTAGTAGTTTTGGTGTGGAATTAGGTGGTTTGAGTGGGGATGCAGATATAGAGTTAATTGAGGATATTAATAATAATGGAGTGGCAGAAGCTTTAGAGGTTTTTGCTGAGTCTAGAAGTTCGGGTAATGTTAATGAAATAATAACTGTTGATTTGTTACCAGAGGGTAATTATTTTGTTCGGGTTTCTCAGTTTGATGGCGATACAAATTATTCTCTATTTCTAGAGGCTAATCCAATTTAGAGTTAAGAGTAGAGGTAATTTATGTTTGCGTAGTATTCCGCAGGAAATTATCCCTACAGGGAAATAATAATAGGGTAGGCAAAAATTTAGTTATCGCCGAGCAATGATAAAATTTTCCATCATTGCTCACCATACATAGCAAAATTTCTGACTTCTATTACCAGAGAAATTTATCAACTTTCAGGTAATTCTCCAAAGCGATCGCGATAACGAGCTAATAAAGATTCTAATTCTTCCGCTCGTTTTTCTGCCTCTTGTCGTGCCAAAGTTTCCTGATTTAAAGCTGCTTGTAATTCATCAGGAATTAACAATTTTTCTCCTGTATCTTCTCGATAAAATCCGAGCAATTTACCCTCTATTGCTAAACGCAATTCTAAAGGCTCGCTCCGACTATCTGTAATTAATTCATACTTTTCTTTCTGGAGACGATACCCTTGCAATTGTCCTTCTATCCATTCTTCTTTAGGGTCAAATAACCAATATTCTTTAACTCCTAATTGTTCGTAAACTGTTTTTTTAAAAGTCTGGTCTTCTGCTTGGGTACTTTTAGAAGTCATCTCGAAAATCACTACAGGAATTTGACCTTCCTGCCAAATTTTATAATTATCTCTTCCCCCTGGTTGTACATCAAAAATCACCATGACATCAGGAGCAGTTCGTAACTTAGGAAACCCCTGAGAATAATACAAAAATTGGTTACTTAATACAGTGGCTTGACGACCTTTTAAATATTGTTTAAGGACTTCTAAGGTAGTGAGAATAGCGTATAGATGATCGTAGGTTTCAGCCACAGGTTTTCCGTCTGTACTAGCATAAAATATTTTGTTTTTTTCAGCTATTGGAGCTGTGATTGTTTGACTTTTTGGTGTCATTGTTTGACTCGAAATAATGGTACTATTTTTCATCAATTCTTGGTAAATTAATTATACCAATTTGATTGAATTTCGCTCGAATATTACTACAATGTTAATTAATTCTTTGACTTTTTGTTGAATAATTTCAGCAATTTCTCTGGCTTGTGCTGATTTTTTGTCTGTAAAATAATGAAAAAATTTCCTTTTAGTCAATCCTCTTATGCTTCAGGATAGATAATTCTTAATTATTAATTGTTGAACGATTTAAAGGTATTAATAATTTAAGAATGAACTCACAGTAATTTCATGTCCATTTTCCTTTGACTCATAAAGGGCTTCATCTGCTGCTAAAAACAATGTGTTTGGCTCATGCTCTTCACTGGGAATTACAGCAGCAATTCCCATCCTAGTAGTCACAATGAAATTGGGGAAATTAGTTAGTAAATCTCTGTCTGGAGATAATGTCAATTCTTTGATTTTTTGTTGAATAGTTTCAGCAATGTCTATTGCCTGTGCTGCATTTATTTTCGGCAAAATAATGAAAAATTCTTCATTATAATTTCTCATATAAACATTACTAATTCCTTGTAAAATCTGATAAATAGTTTTAGTGATTATTTCTACGGATTTCCGACTAAACTCAGTGCCATATTTATCTTGAATAGTTTGGTAATTATCTATTTCACACAAAACCAAAGAAATCGGAGCAGATTCAGAAACCATACGGTTCCATTCAGCTTGGATACAAGAGTTAAATAGACTACGATTACTAATGTTTAATTTATTGATATCTGGAAAAAAATCTGTACTTTTATAGTCTTTTTCTGTTGTATTATACTTAATGGTTTTAGCACTTTTCTCTGCTAAATTTTGCCCTTGAAAATAAACAGAGTATAATTGGCAGCTGGGAACACAAATATTTCCCTCAAATTTTACTAATCCTAAACTTTCTAGTTGATAAGCAATATCGAGTTCTACCTGAATATTTTCTGAATTTGTAATCACCTGATGGAATGTTTCTGCTAGTGCTGGTTGCTTTTGCAACGCTACCCACAAACTTCGTAGATAATCGCAATATATTCCTGTCTGAGTAGGAGCTTCTTTTAATAACTTCTCCATGGAGAAATTGTGATGATAAATACTATCTAAAGCAATATGAATTAAATAGGGATGTCCCCCCACCATTGCCATTAATTCTTGGATTTCTTTATTTGTTAATTTGAGTCCGTAGCGTTGAGCTAAATCTTGAACTTGTTCCGGTGTAAATTCTGGTAATTTAATTACTAAACCAACATTAAATGGTGATTGATGCACACTCAATGAAACGTATGTCTCTATGGAATGAACTATCACTAATCGGAGTTTTTCCCAGGTTGTTTTCATTCTGGCTTGTTCGTGCCAAAAGCGCAAAAGTGGTAAAAAATCTTGGGCAATTTTTGGATATTTAAACACACAATTAACTTCTTTTAGTGTTAAAACTAAAGGAGTATCAATTTCTTCTAAAAATTCTTCAAAACAAAGGGTACAACATACTTTGTGACCAAGGTCTTCGTCCCAATAATCATCCAGATTTATGTTCATTTTTAGCTGTCGTGCAATACTAATGCAAAACCAACGCAAAAATTTTTCTGTACTCTCAAAAAATGCTGTGTCAGTTTCCCGAAAATCTAAGTTTATGGTGCGGTATCCTAAATTTTTAGCTTGGTTAATTAACCGTAGCATTAGGGAAGTTTTTCCCATTTTTTTTGGGGATCTAATCCGGATTAAACTACCTGGTTTGGCTATTTCTGCATAGACTCTTTCTTCACAGGGAGGTCGAGCTATATAAAATTTGGAATTAATTGATATTGGAGCGCCTGGATTTTCTGGTTCAGCAGTTTGAATAATATTTTGTGAATTGGGAAGATTGTTCATCATCTTTAAACGGTTTTATCTATCTATTCTTATGGTTATATTAACTCAAAGGAAGAAGGAAGAAGTTTGAAGACGACAAGGGTTTAAATTCCTCACTTATTGATTGAAGTGGCTGACAATTCAGTTGGGATTAAATCCATAACTGAATACTTCTTTTTACTTCCTTTTAATTATTAATAACTTACGCAAGGACTCTACCCGTACGCTCAGTTGCAACGCACCTTATTACTGAAAAACAGATGATGCGTGGCTTTAGTCTTGTTATTAATGAGCATACCCTGAGAAGTCAACTTTTGCCTCTCAGCAAAATCACAAAGTTATCCATCGCTGGAAACTTATTTAGCTAATAACATGATATTACCTAAAGAAACCGGGTTTCTACGATAAATCCTTAGTTAATTCAATAGATATCTATAAATAAACTCGGTTTCTGGGTTCCCATGGGTAATATCAAGTAACATTAATTAACCGCAATGTAGGGACGTTGCATACAACGTCCTTACGAGGTTAGGGAAAGATTGTTTATTAATTATAGTTGTTTAATGAGACATAATATAAGTCCTGTATAAATAAATTTCTCAATAGATTTACTGATAAGATATAATACAAAATATACCATAGACTTGAAAACTATCCCACTATATAGATGGCCACAAACTCTCTTACTGCTTCAAATAACCTTCCAATAAATAGTCACAACCAATAGCACGCATACTAATATTTTCTAACTCCATAGCTTCTGTCATTTTAGTTAATCCTAAATCTCCTACAGGCGAAAGTGCTGTGTCTCCGCCAATAATTTTCGGAGCAATAAAAGCCCAGACTTTCTGCACCGCACCATCAGCGATCGCTTTTGCCGCTAAAGTTCCCCCACATTCCCAAAGTACAGACAAAAATTGGCGATCGTACAAATTATCCATCACTTTTGCTGGAGTCAAAGTAGACATTTCTACTATTTCGACTCCTTTTTGAGTCAAATATTGCTGAAGATCCGGATTAGAATTTATTTCTGTGAAGACTAAAGTTTGAGCCTCCGTCACATCCCATAAATTAGCTTCTGCTGGTAAATCTAAACTGCGACTCATCACCACCCGCAACGGGTTATCGGCTTTCTCCCTACGACTGGTCAACAGTGGGTTGTCTCGGCGAACTGTATTTCCGCCAATAATCACCGCATCACAAGCAACCCGTAACTGATGCACCTCACTTCGCGCTGTCTGAGATGTCACCCAGGCACTATGACCAGTAGTTGTCGCAATCTTGCCATCTAAAGTCATGGCATATTTTAATATTCCAAAAGGGCGGTGGTAAAGAATTCGATGAATAAAAGCCTCATTTAATTGGCGACATTCCGCCTCTGCCACTCCCACCAATACCTCAATACCAGCTTCCCGCAGTTTTGCCACCCCACTACCTGCAACTAACGGATTCGGATCGATCGTTCCTACTACCACTTTTTCCACTCCTGCTGCGATTAAAGCTTCTGTACAGGGTGGCGTGCGTCCATAATGATTACAGGGTTCTAAATTGACATAGACAGTAGCTCCCCTCGCTCTTTCTCCTGCCTCTCGCAGAGCAAAAATTTCTGCATGAGGATGACCAGCTCCAGGATGAAATCCCTCTCCGATAATTTGGCCGTTTTTCGCGATCGCACAACCTACCAGGGGATTAGGGGCTGTCCTTCCCAAAGCACGTTGGGCCAATTCTAGACAACGAGCCATCATTACTTGGTCAAATTCTGGTTGATTTTGGTTTTTATTAGCTTCTGGCATCTTATTAATTTTTCACCTCAAAAAAATTGGTAGTTTGGATGCCCTTAAGGTGCGTTGCAACGCTCCCTACATCACTTTTTTCAAATTGGTAGAATTAGGCGATCGCTACCTATAAAAAAGCCACCAAGGCGTGGCGGATGGACAAAATCATCAAATATTATCCCTTTCTAAAACAAAGACTGACTCATAACAGTTATCAAATCATCGGAAACTACACCAGAATCACTAGAAATAGAGGGTATTGATGCCATTATTTCAGGAGCAGGCTCTACCTGCACAGGAGTTGGAGTAGGCTCAGGAAAAGCAGGTTCTGCAACGACAAAATCATCTATTAGCGGTAATGGACGAGGGAAACCAAAATCAAAATCTGGGTTTTCCACAATAAAATCACTTACATCTAAAGCTGGAGTATTCTGTAAAATTGCAAATATACCCCCTCTTTCTGGAGGCATGAAAATCAAT
>JBARXI010000457.1:0-33028 GCA_049647275.1 Microcoleaceae cyanobacterium | reverse complement strand
GTGCCCCTACACAGTCGGCTTAAGTTTAACCCTAAGCTTTCTGCTTACTTTTCTAGTCAAAATAGCACAGGACAACTTTAGTTGTCTAGTCTAAACGACTCGCTTGTTTTCATCCCCTGGTTAAAACACGGGGGCCTTCTTACAAGCAAAGCGACGTTGAAGGCGCAGAATAAAGATTGGTATTTAACCAAAAGTAAGGGATGAGCACAAAAATAATGTACCAGTTTCTAGCTTTCTCGGTGGGCAAAATATTCTTTCTGTATGTTTTAATTGAGTCGATCTCTTCGTTTTGCCCACCCTACTTTAATCGGTACTTTATTTCCACGCAAGTTCCTAAAGTCGCTCAAAAGCCTCTTGCCTTCTGCCTTATAACTTCTACTTTGTTATAAAGATGATAAATTTTAACGCCGTACCTACTTAGTTCAGAGGGATACTTATTTCAATAGTTGTTGTCTTTCAAGCTCCAAAGATTTAAGTAAATCTAGGTCTCCCTTGCTTCTAGCTGCTTCCAAACGATGGGCTAATTTTTTTTCTATATTGGCCCTATGGACTTGATTTAACTTGATTAAGCTTTTAGGTGTATTTATGTTCAGCATAGACATTTTTTTTTATCTTTTTGTTGTATTGCTTACATTTTCAATATAGCTTCTTGATTTAAAAACTGCATAGGGATATTACGAAAAGTTTATATTATGAACTTTTTTTAGAATTTGGACTTTCAATATAGCTCATTCATGTAAAAACTGCATATGAATATTACGAAAACTTCATAATACTCTTTTCAGACTTTAGATTTTTCTCAAAATAGCGGTTTGGTTTTTTGAACTGAATATATAGCACTACGCAAATAGGGCGCGGACATTCTTCTATTGCCTATTCCCTATTGCCTATTCCCTATTGCCTATTCCCTACTCCTACCGGAATGCGGAGCAAACCACTCAAACTTATTGTCTTAATCAAAGACCGTACTGCTATATATAGTCGTTTCAGTTTAGACTCAGATGAGTATTTCTTGCCTTGAAAGGGTTTCAGCAAAAAAAGTGTTTCATTCTTATTTGAAATGACTATATCTAAAACTGACTACCATCATTCAGCAATAGTCAGTCTAAATATTTTTTCAATTTCCCGAATACCACAATCAAAACCCAAAAGTTCAAAGTATTTTGCCCCTTGCCTGATAATACAGCAGTTTCCAGCTTTATGAAGTACATATATTAGACCTCTGCGAATAAAGATATAGATTTTTTGCAGGAGTAGGCAACAGCTCCGTCAGGCAACAGGTAAGATATTTTTACGCGCGAAGGCACGAAAAAGGATTTTTTAGGGTGACTTTTTCGTATCCTTAGCCTGCTCTAATTAAAAGGATTATTTATTTTCCACGCCTATGTCTATTTATGCTTTTAGGGAGTGGGGGAAAGTGTGGTCTCTCTGGAAGTAGGCAACAGGTCAAACAGATTTACCCCGTTCGCTGCAGGTCATTAACCACCGAATCTGCTGTAAATTTAAACACCAGAGTTATTTCTGTAGCGCCGCACTATTTAATGAATCCTGAAACGCTCACATAATGCCGATGAAGGGAGTATCAATATTTTCACGCGCCAACTGCGATAGATGCTAAATATGATTTTTTCTGTTTTTATAGTGGTGTAATTATCTAGCAGAAACAGGATACTACAAATGATAGAGTAAGTTAAGTAAACAATGTTTTATCCAATTTTCCCAAGTTTGGGTAAAAACTCTATCTGCTACTTTTAAAATGTTTTACTAACACTTGGAAGCTGTCTGATGATACAACTATTCAACAAAACCTTCAAACTAAAAAACCTACAAACTTTAATAGTATCTCTACTATTATTAGTTATGGTCACTCTTGTGCCAGTATCTTCTGCATCCGCAACTGGGGTTTATCAAATGCCCAGTTTATCGGCTGGCGATCGCACATTCCTGGTTGATGATGCAGATGTTCTCAGTTTGGTGACAAAAAACAAACTCAACAAAACTCTAGAGAATTTGGCCAATGCTACAGGCAATGAAGTCAGGTTTGTGACTATTCGTCGTCTCGACTATGGTGAAACGGTAGATAGCTTTACTGAAAAGCTATTTGACAAATGGTTTCCCACTCCTGAAGCAAAAACGAATCAAATCTTATTGGTATTAGATACCCTGACCAATAATGATACTCTTCGCGCAGGTGAGACAGTAAAAACACTAATGTCTGATGATATTGCTCAGAGTGTAGTTGATGAAACTATTCAAATACCTGTCAGAGATGGCAACAAATATAATGAGGCTTTTTTAGGAGCTAGCGATCGCCTCACTGCTGTATTATCTGGAGAAGCAGATCCAGGCCCTCCTACAGTTAAAGATGAACTGGCGGCACAGGTCGTAGCTACTTATAAAACTGCAGAAGAAACTGACGACAAAAGTGCAACAATTATTGTAGTTGTCTTGCTAGTCGTTGCTACTATTGTACCGATGGCTACTTATTTCTGGTATCAAGGTTTTTCTGGTTAGAAACAAGAGAATGAAAAAGGTTTAATCTCTCCTCATTCTCCTGCGCGCGACTAATCCTGAATATACTCTTTGCCAGTTACTAAAGCTGTCTCAGCACGCACAAATTCCCGTCCCAAATAAGCAGCATGGTCTAACATTGTGACTGGTGAGGGGCGGGTTTCTTCAAAAATTTTGACACAAAGTTCTTTAGCAGTTCTAGCCGTGAATATTTTAGTTTCAGTTCTTTCTACTTTACCTTTAGCTGGAATAGGTTTACCTGTGTCTGGGTCTATAGCCAAACCGCGCTCGTCGATGATATTAGTAAAATGTTTGGCACAAATTAAAGCTGCTTCTTGGTCTATAAAAATTATAAAATAACCACTTGGGTCGAGTTCAATATCACGTTTAGAGAGTTGATCATCTATGGTAGTTAGTGCTTCAAATGTTCGCTTCATAGTCAAATCCTAGAATTAACTGTATTTTCCTTTGTCTACATTTTATTGTACCTTTTTATTGAAAGCTGAAACTTGTAAATACGATTATCCGATTACTAATAAATAATAGAAATACTTAATTCAAATAATTGGAGGTTGATTAACTATTTCCAGCTATTCTAAATGGAAGTATAGTTGTTTCATTTCCCGTTGAATACTTATGAATAAGGCAGTCTGGAGAATAGGAAGGCTTGCCTCACAGAGAAAGGAGAGCTTTTTTCATCACTAATGAAACGGACTTGATATTATATAGGTTTGAGTATGTTTGAGAAAATACGTTTATTATATTGACACAAAAGTAAAAATATGAGATAATTAAAAAATATATTTACTTAATTATTAAGTCCTAATATTTAATTCACACAAGAGTAAAAAAAAACAGGACTTACGCAGGAGTGCTACCAGTAGTAGACTGGCACTGCTAATTTGGTGCATTACAATGGTCATTGCGTTAGCTTTCCCATAGCGTTTGCGCAGCATGACCGACCGAAAGCAATCCCTAACCCGTTTTTATTGCCTCATTTTAGTCGTGTCATTCCAGTAGTAGACCGACTAATTTTTTGCAAAACTTGTAGGGTGTGTTAGACGGCTAAAATTTAGACTGCGGGTGGCATTTGACAATCCGTCGGCAGCATTTTAGTCGTGTCATTCTAGTAGGTTGCGTTGCAACGCACGGAACTACATCAAAGCTATTCTAGAACAAAGGATTTTGAGTAAGTCTTGAAATAAAGATTGAAAAAAGATATTTGTTATTTTTATATCTAAAATACAGATAAAATTATAGATGTCAGCAAAAGTCATCCTCACTATTACCCAAGGCAGTCTCAAAGGTCAGCAATTTGTCTTTGAGGAACGCAATACCTGCGTAATTGGCCGTTCTCATGACTGCTACCCTCAACTACCTAATGATGAAGCTCATCGCACTATTTCCCGTTATCACTGTTTGTTAGATATTAACCCTCCTGACATCCGCGTGCGTGACTTTGGCAGTAAAAATGGTACCTATATCAACAGCAAAAAAATCGGACAACGCTCCGCAAATCAAACCCCCCTAGAAGCCGCCGACCTAAATTTTCCAGAACATGACCTGAGTGAAGATGATGAAATCAAAATAGGCCCCACTGTTTTCAAAGTTAGCATTATCGGAGCAAGAGAAGGAGATAGAAGTGATTTTATCTTAGACTCAGCTATTGAAAATGAGGATGAGACTGTTGCCGAGTCGAGAGTTTCTACTGGAAACACAGCCCCCAAATTTAATCAACGGGAAGTTGTAAAAAATCTCCTACAAATAGCTAACCAGGGAGACCACGACCTGAAAGCTTTGCGGGAGTATACTATTATCAAACAACTTAGCACTACAGAATGCAGTCAAGATTATTTAACCTTAGACGAGCGTAGTGGGGAGTTATTGGTGCTAAAAATTATGCTGCCCCAGGTAAGTGTTAGTCAACGTGCTAGAGTGATGTTTCTCCAGGAGGTAGCAAATACAAAAGCTTTACATCATGCTCATATAGTTCAGCTTAGAGATTACGGCTACTTTAACGGTATTTTTTTTCTTACCTTTGAATATTGTCAGGGTGGGAGTGTAGTAGACTTAATGAAGCAAAATGGGGGAAAGCTATCAGTAGATAAAGCTGTAAAAATTATTTTGCAAGCATTAGATGGTCTAGAATATGCTCACAATGCTCCAATTCCATATCTCAAAAAAGCTGATAGTAGTTTTAGTCAGGGAAAGGGTTTAGTTCACCGCGACTTGAAACCCAATAATATTATGCTGGCTAATGTCGGAGGTGCTTCTGTGGCACAAATAGCTGACTACGGTTTAGCAAAAGCTTTTGACTTTGCCGGTTTAAGTGGTCAAACTATGAGCGGTTTAACTACAGGTTTACCAGTTTTTGTGCCCCGTCAACAGGTGATTAGTTTCAACTACGCAAAAGCTGAAATAGATGTCTGGGCAATGGCAGCAATTTTGTATAATATGCTAACGGGAACATATCCCCGTGATTTTGTGGATAGAGACCCATTTTTGGTAGTTTTACAAACAAATGCTGTACCTATTCGAGAAAGAGATGCTTCTATTCCCAAAAAGTTAGCAGAGATAATTGATTTGGCATTAACTGATACGCCTGATATTTATTTCAAGACTGCGGGTGAATTTAAGCAAGCTTTACTTGGTGTTTTTACCAAATCTTAAAAGTGTTGCTATTTTTGGAGATGTTGAGTGTGAGAGTGGAAAATTATTATTCTTCCTTAGTCTTTCGGTTTGATTAGACTGTCGCACCTATCCGGCAATCGCATCCGATCGCCGGATAGGTGCGATTGCAATTTTGGTTTTTTTAAACTTTTTAGACCCAATAAATTTTCTTAACACTTATTAGACCTCTGGTGAAAAAGATATATATTTTTTGCAGGAGTAGGCAACAGCTCCGTCAGGCAACAGGCAACAGGTAAGATATTTTTACGCGCGAAGACACGAAAAAGGATTTTTTAGGGTGACTTTTTCTTTCCGATTCCGCTCTAATTAAAAGGTTTATTTATTTTCCGGAGATGTCTATTGAAAAAAAACACATTTTTGCATCCCGCGATTGGCCATAAATGTCCTTAGAATGCTTCCTAAAGCGAAACCGATCGCACCAATGAGAATAATGGTCATCATTTTTTTCTAGGATGCGTCAACGCCACCTCTTCAATTATATTCTATAAATATTCCAACGATCTCATGTCCGGATCATCAGCGACAAAAAAACTTTCTCCCTTTTTGCCTTTTCTTTACTTCTACCCTCTGCCTCCCCCCCCTTTCAAAGGGGGGTAGGGGGGATGCCTTCTGCCTTACTAGTTCCAAAGTGTAAGCATTCAAACGGACATAATATAATATGATATGATCCGGCGGTCTTGTCGTTCGTCCCTACCGTATTTGTCACAACGAAACGATTCACATTATATCTAAAATGTCAACCAAATTTAGACTTTTTAGACTAACCATCTCATCTTAATATTTATTCACCGATTAGTATTGATCGGCGTGAATTTGTCATGGTAAATTGAGAAAGTTAGACAGCTGTAAAACTCATCAATCCAGTTGCAGCATATCTTTGTCTTTTACAACGGTATTTTCAGCTTGCGTAGCATTAAAAAATCATCCCAAAACTGAACAATAATGAGCAAAACTTTACTAATTCCTATTCATGTTGATGCGTTATGTTTAAACAAGCAACAACAAGTCCTCAGAGCGATGGCAGACTATACTTTGCTGCCGTATATTTACAAAAATTATACTTATGGCTCGGGACAGAAGAATTTAAGTGAAACGGCTCTGGCTCCTTTATTTAACCAAGAATTTACCCTAAAGGCAGGAATCCATCTCCATTGGTCCTTACCCGATGCTCTAACTGATGGCGAACATACTATTAATGGAACAACGTTTCCAAAAGTGCCAAATCGTTGGTTAATTGTCCGTAAAGGTGGCAATCAAGGAGCAAAAACTTGGATCGTTGAAAATGACTATTTGTATCCTGTGTTAGAACCGGGTGATAATAGTCCCCCACCCGATGCGATTAATATTTTGATTCAACCTCCCCATCTGGCCACTGTCGATCCGAACGATCCCAATACTTATCAATATCCACGATATCGTTATATGGGAAAATGTTGGGAGTTGAGTGAATGGCAAGCTGATACGCAAAATAAAGAGTATGCTGAAGAATTAACGGCGATTGGCAATCAGGCAACAGTAGCAGTTTTTGATGAAGTAAAAGCCACATTTGCCGCTTTTTATCCTAACTGTCACAGTGTTTTTGGGTTTCACGATCCTGATTATGTGACCGATACACCGCCCAACGGATTACAATATGATGCTATCGGTTGGTATTCTGACCTAGAAGACGATTGTTTAACGCAATTTTTAGCAGAAAATTGCGATCAAACTACAGAAGAATTATTAGAAGCACTCCAAGAACAGTTTTATTGGACAATTAAAGGGGGTGGAGAATTGCCCGATCGCACCCTTTATCATTCTAGGATTACTTTTACAGGTCAAGGGGGTTCACTGCAAAATTTTGAAACTCCTAAAGTGGCTGTGGCAAACTCCGACTCAGAAGCGATTTCAGCTTATTTGGCTCACGAATTTAATGGGGATACCAATGACGAGGGAAAAAGTATCCGTAAAAATGTTCAAGATACTTTAGAAGCATTGCAACTATCAGAACGTTTAGAATCTAAGAAAGTGGATTTAGATGCTAAATTCCGAGAAGGCAGACATGAAAGAGGGTTTGGCACGCAAAATGAACGTTTTTTGTGGTTATTGATGCCTCAATCTGCCCAAAATGAGACAACCAAAGATTTAACCTTACCTTCTCAATTAGCTCAATTACTGAATGAACTGAATACCCTGCAACAAACTTATAATCAAGCGTGGCTAGATATTGGGTCATTACGCGATCGCTTGTATAGTCAGTGGTGTTATTTTGTCAAACAAGACCCCAATTTTTATGGGACAGTCAATGAAACCAGTTTAATTCCCCTACGAACAGCGATCGCTCAAACAGGCGAATTAGAATTTAGTGAAGATAGAGTCATAGCCAAAACCTTACCCTTTGGAGTTGTTTCTTGTCTGAATGACTATTTCAGCTACTATGTTGATACCATACAAACAGCTACCACAGGCAATTTTAACAACTGGGCAGACATACAAGCTGAATTTAGCAACTGTGGGGTAACAATTTCCAATAGTCCCACTGTCACCAGTATTATTGATAATGAATCTTGGGAAATCAGTGATAATGGGCAAACCTATCCTGTGAAGGTAGAAGAAGGCATTTTCACCATTTATGTTCCCCCAAGTTCCTCTCAAGTTGCCTTTGATATAGTCAATAAACTCAATGAGTTATCCCAAGCATTAACCACTCATAACGCAAGTTCCGCCACTCAATATCAATTAAATCCCTTCCCCACAGAAAGTTACTGGCGAGGCAATGATCCGGTTATTTTATTAGCAGGAGAGTCAACTAAGTCACCCCTAAGGTTTGGACAAGATGGACGGTTACGGGATGATGAGTTATTAGAATGTAGTCCCTTAGACTGTGAGATTGCAACCATTGTCCAAAATATTGATAGTCTCCTCAGTCAAATTGACAGTTTACAACCAACTGAGGGAGAAGACTCCATTAACTTTATCAGTTGGAGTCAACAACCTTGGAACCCCTTTGCCTTTCATTGGTCAGTGTTAAACTATCCTTGTCGGGATATGGTTAGTGGCGAAGTTCAAGACTATAACCCCAATCAGATTTTAGATAACTATGAGTTGCAACACAATGCGATTGACTTGAAACTCAAAGAAGGACAAGAAAGTAGTTTTGTCCCCAATGTGAATACCTATACTGGGTTTAGTATTTTAACCCCGTCCGTGGGAAGTGAGTTAACCCTACGACTGACTACCTATCTCAACGAACAGTTATTACCCAGCTACTATTTTATTAATGAAATTCCCGAAACAGACCAAACTCCCGACTATTTGGATACGCATTTAGTAGAAATTAAAGATTGGTATCAACACCAAAATGAACTAGATACCCCAGAAAAACAAGCAGCAGACCCCATGTTTGTCGCTTTGTGGTCCTATGAACAGATGCAAACCCTGGACTGTCAGGCGCAAATGCTAGGGGGTTTCAACGATACTCTATTGTTAGGACAACCCACCCTACAGCTACAAGTAGATTATCCCCTTTCCACTGATCCAGTGGCCAAACTATTTACAGAACAAGTTCGTTGGAGTTTAGGGGATAGACTGCAACATAAAATCCTGTCAGGGGATATATTTAACCCCATTCGCAGTGGTGGATTTTCAGTTAATAAATTGTGGTTAATTGATAGTTTTGGACAACATCAAGAAGTTGTGAGCGATCGCCATAGTACAACGATGGTAACAACTTATCAGATGACACCAGCAAACCCCGATACGGTAGATTATCAAGCTATTTTACCTCCTCGTCTGGCCCAACCTGCCCGTCTTAACTTCCATTGGTTGTCAGCAGACACTTTGCAGGAAGTGGAATATACCAAAAACCCAGTTAAAAGCCCTGTATGTGGTTGGATCATTCCTAATAATTTGGATAGCAGTCTGGCCATTTATAATCATCAAGGACGGACTTTAGGTTCTATTGATTTAGGGGGAAATTGGCGGAATGCACCAGGAGTTCAACTTTCCCGTGATGGTAATGGTTATCCTCTGTTGGAGAATCATCATTTACAGAAATTGGTTCACTATCTATTACGACAAGGGGTGAGTTTTCAACAGCAGTTTTTATCTACGGTAGATAATGCGTTAGAAACCATCGATCCTGAAAGTTTCGCTCAACATAGCAGTTTAGCTTTATTAGTGGGTCGTCCCATTGCTATTGTCAGAGCAACTTTTAGTTTAGAGGTGAAAGGTTTACCGGCTTGTAATCCCACGGTTGCGGTTAACAGTGGTGATGAATTTCCTTCTTATGGCTTTACAGGGGTAAAAATTCCTATCCGTTTAGGGGACTATCAACAACTCAATGATGGACTGGTGGGGTATTGGAAAGAAACCCCCAACGGTACAGAGGGAGACTATGACTATGAAGATGATATCTTCTACGCTACCCAAAGCCGTCTTGTGGAAGATAACAACATTACCACTGATGCTGAAGGGATTAATCATTTTCTGCAAACCGTAGATGCTCCACCCCAAGGCGTAACCATGTTAATTGATCCCAGGGGGTTAATTCATGCCTCTTGTGGTGTGTTACCCAATCAAGAATTACGTTTACCTTCAGAACACTTTAACCAAGCCTTACAGACAATGGAGGTTAATTTCCTTTCTACTCCTATTTTGTCTAATCTTGGGGAGTTAGCTATGCCTTTGTCTCAAGAAGCTAACGCAGTTTGGTCGTGGGTGTCGTTAATTCAGTCAGAAACGAACATTGAGGAATGGACAGAAAAAATAGGCATTAAACCCATTAATACTAGAGCTACTTTTGCTAAACCTCAACAAGTTTCGGAAGGATGGTTGCAATTGAGTCGAGCAGATATTACTGAGCAATCTTAACTTACCTTTGGGGTAGTCCTCTGGGCTACCTTCTTTCACCTGATCAAAGGCAACTTAAATAAATCTTCTCACAAGTTAGAAGCCTATTCCACCAACAAACTAAAAAACTCAAACGATAATTTTTTGGGAGTCAAAAAAATGCCAAATCCACCTAAGATTGATGCTGACATTGTAGCTGGACTAACTACTATTGAGGATTTTATTAACTTAATTATTGCTGAGTTTGAAATCCCAGCAGATGATGTTAGTTTAACGTCCATTGATATTTTTACCCTTGAGGAAGCAACTTACACCCAAGAGGGACAAAATTTTGCTTTTACCTTAGCTGTTACCATTGCCATTGATCAAGATGAAGAGGGAGAAGCAACTAAAGAATTAAGTGGTAGTTTATTGATTGAAATGAAAACTACCAATGGAACAACTTATACAGGTAAATATGGCGGATCTTTAGAAATTCCAATTAAAGATCAAGCTGATCTGGTCTTTGATTTAGCTTATCAAACAAAAACCGAAGCAAGTAAAGTCACTAAATTAGTGGTTGGTTCCTTAAATGTTGATGCTAACCCAGATGTGGGGAATGTTGCTTTATCCGATTTATTCAGTGAAATTTGTCCCCCCTTAGCTCCTCTCTTTCCTGAAGAATTATTAGATACATTTCATCTAGGCAGTGATGTTATTTTTGTGATTAACAGCACTAATAAAACTGCAACTGTCAACCAAAAAAAAATGCTGTTTAGCATTGGCTTTAATGCAGAAATTGCCTTTAGTGATATTCCCTTAATCGGAGAATTACTTCCCCCTGATCTGTTACAAAGTGAGTTTGCTTTTGAATTTTTGGTATCCTTCCAACGCTTTGAACAAAAAGAAATTAAAACCATTAATAGCTTACTCGAAGAACTAAACGCAAAATTGCTAATCAAACCCCCTTGTAGCAATATCAACTACCTAGAAAGAGGGGCAAATCTTGGCGCACACTTTAAGATATCGTTGTTTACCCAAGCTTGGTTATTACCCTTAGTTAAAACCCCTTCAACTGGAACAGGAGGAAATACAGGAGGAAATACAGGAGGCAGTACAGGAGGTAGTCGTAGTTTAACCACAACAACCAATAATAATAATAATACTGGTAGCGTCAGATCAGATGATGTAATTACCCTGGCTGATAATGGGGTTTGGTTAAATATTCAAAAATCCTTTGGACCCCTTTACTTTGACAAAGTGGGATTGGTTTACAAAAAAGGAGAAATACGTCTTACCCCCAAATTTATTATCGAAGTTTCTCACTTTGTCCTCATCTTAAATGGACTCTATATTAGTACCCCCTTAGTTGATTTTGATCCTGATTTTAACCTCGATGGTTTTGGCTTAGAATGGACAACCCGAAGTATGGAAATTGGGGGTGCTTTCCTCACTGTAGAAGGAGAAGATGGAGATAAAAATTATAATGAATATCTAGGAACCGCAACGATTGGATTTAAAAAGAAAGTAGGACCCGCTTTAGCCCTTTCTGCCATTGGTGCCTTTGCTGATTATGATGGCAGAGGATTTGCTCTGTTCCTCTATTTAGCAGCAGATTATCCCTTTGGAGGACCTCCATTCTTCTTTGTGATCGGACTCTCTGGGGGCTTTGGTTATAATTATGACTTAATTCTACCCCCCATTGAAGAAGTCGCAGAATTTCCCCTCGTTGCTCAAGCGATGGCAGGACCGAGAAAAATCGATCCTAAAGAAACAGAAGCAATTATTACTGAGGAATTAGAATCCTTACAAGAATATATTATCCCTGCCATTGGTTCTGGGTTTGGGTCAATTGGCCTGAAATTTACCTGTTTTAAGATTATCGATGGCTTTGGTTTATTAACTCTGGGAATGAGTCAGGGTGAATTTGAAATCAGTTTCTTGGGTATTGCAACAATCATGTTACCCACCACCCTTGGCAGACATGAACCCATCGCTATGGCAGAATTGGCGATCGCTGCTCGTTTTAATCCAATGGAAGGGGTGATCCTGGTTCAAGGACAATTAACGGAAAATTCCTACATCTTTAGCCGTAAATGTCGCTTAACGGGGGGCTTTGCCTATGGTTTATGGTTCTTGCCTCCCCGTATCGGTGATTTTGTCTTTACTCAGGGGGGTTATCATCCCAGGTTTAAATGTGCCGATCGCTATCCCACTGTGCCACGACTGGGTTTTGATTGGCAAATTGACAGTAATTCCCATACTGTTGCCCAAGTTTATTTTGCCCTCTGTGGTCACGGAATTATGGCCGGGGGACTGATGGACATTCGCTATCAACTGGGTTCGGTGTGGGCGCAGTTTGAAGCAGGGGTGGATTTACTCTTCGGTTGGGCCCCCTATCATTATGATGTGGATATTCACTGTTTTGTCCGGGCAGGAATTGGTGCGTTATCTGTAGGGTTAGGGATGGGTATCCATTTCTGGGGGCCTGACTTTGGCTGTAAGTTCAAGATTCTCATCATTATTATCAAAGTCACCATCAAAATTGGGGATCAAAGTTCTATTTATCCCTTCCCCATTAACTGGGATGAGTTTGAAGCCACATTTTTACCCGAACCCAAAGATGTTTGTAGTCTCACCTCTATTGATGGGTTAGTTAAACAAATTCTGGAAGAACAAGACGGGGTAGAAACGGAAATTTGGATTATTAATCCCACCGTTTTTGAAATGAGTACCGATAGCTTAGTACCGACAAAACAAGCTTTTGTAGGGGGAAATGAGAAAACCATAGGCACAAATACCAATTTTGCCATTAATTCAATGGGAGTGACCATAGATGAGCTAGAAACCAGCCATAAGGTGACAATTGTTAAGGACTTAGCTGGAGATACAGAAGAAGCTGCCGAAGACAAGTTTAAGTTTGAACCTATTCTCAAACTTGCACCCACTTCCACCTGGGGACAACCGACTGTGATGAATGGTCACATTAAACCCCCTGAAGTTAATGGGGAGCAATTTGTGGAAGATGTTTTCTTTGGCTTCCGTATTCTTCCTGCTGATCCTCCATACGCTGGAAAAACCCATGAGATCGGGGTTGAACATTTACAGTACGAAACCGAAGCGGTTCCCGATGCTTATCTCTGGGAGTCGGTTCAACCCTTCATCCCTGATTCTAATTTAGATGAACCAGCAAAACGCGATCGCATTCAAACCACTATTGCTGATAATGCCCAACGTAACAGCATTTTAGAAGCTTTGGGCTGTGATGTTAGTCAAGTGGATATGGATGATGCTGAGGCGATCGCCAATAGTTTCACATTTGCCCCTTTCGTTAAGTAGTTGAAAAATGTAGGTTGGTTTGAGTAACGAAACCCAACAACAATAATCAGAGTTTTGTTAGGTTTCACTGTCGTTTAACCCAACCTACGAAGTCACTTAAACCTCACATGGAGGAATCCAATTTATGTCAACAATAATGCCTTTTGAATTTCTCTGGTGTTATGAACCAGAAGATGAAGACGAGGAAGAACATTGCCGGTGTTTACTATTAGGAACCCCTGACATAGTTACCCCCCTTCATATCGATATTACCAACATCATTCCTGATCAAATCATTACTATTTATCCCATTGAAGGAGCAACTGAAGCCAACAATAATACTTATCATTTTAAGTTGGCTTTTAATGCTGGTATCTTAGTTGAACCGGAAAAAATTGCAGTTGCAACGAATAATTGGTCACTTTATCAGGAGCAAGATAATCTTTATTTATTGTGGACAGGTGAGCCATTTTCTCTTGAGTTTGAACAAGCAACCGAAGTTATTTTAACGGGGGTTGCTGCTCAATCTGCGGTAAGAACAACAACCACTACTGTCACCATTAGTTGGCAATTTAAACAGGGGACAATTGACATTATTAATGTTACTCGAATCCCTGGACAAGATAACGATCATGCAACAAACACTACCTTGGAATTAGAAATGATCAAAACATCTGGAAAATCAAACATTCCTCTATATGTCGGTTTCGTGGGTTCTAATAAAGTTATGAATACTCATAATGAAACCAACAGCTTACAACTACGAATTACTAATACTAATTTACCGAATATAGACAATCCGAATATTACGTTTCACTATGATAGTGATGCGTCCCAATGTTCACAATTAGTTGTTGTTTTAGAAGTGGGAACAATTAATGATGTTCCTTGGGCATTAGGAACTAAAGATCAAGTGAATAATGTTGGTATTTCCTTGGGTGAACAGTGGCAAAAAAAAGGAAATACTGAAGAAATTAAAGTCGGTGATGTGGTTAAAGCGTTGCAATGGACATTTATTCCTAAATCGGCTGATGTTGTTTTATCACCTCAAGAAACTTTATTAATTGACTTGAATAATATTGTTACTGCTCATTCGACAGGGGAGGCAAATCTCTATTTACGCTATCAATATATTGAGGGTTATAAGGACGGACAATTTATCTGTCAGATTGAAAAAGCACCCTTAGTTTTTGATAATAAAGTTCGTATGGGAACGAAAAAAGAGTTAGATGGATTGCTCACAGTTAAAAATGGCATTAGTCTTGATTATCCTGGGGAAATTCAACATATGGGTCCGTTTATTTTTCGGTCTGATGTGGATAATACTGGCGATGATTCATCTGTGAAGTTTTTTAACCAACAAGATGAATCTAATCCTTTAATGGAGTTAACAAAAGAAGGTTATCTTAATATCAGGACGGCTTATACTGGAAATCAAATAGTACAACCATCATCTGCATTAACTGTTAATGGGACTCCTGCACAACAGGAAATTGAAACAACGGATATTTTACAATTACGGCGACCTGAAGTTTCTTCTGTAAGTTACGCCAATACAGTCGCTTTTAAGGTAGGGTCTTTTGAAGATTCTCGTACTGGACAAACACAGTTAGATATAGCACTTTCTGGTTTACATACTGACAACAACAATAATGCCAATCAAGCTGATCAAACAGTGATGAGTTTACAGGCCAATGGTAATATCGGTATTGGTACAACTACTCCATCAGCTAAGTTAGATGTGCAGGGTGATGCTTTAATTAGTGGGAATACAACCATTCCAAATGGTTATTTATCTTTTAATCGACAGAACGGAGAACTGATTCACTTATGGGAAACCGGTCATACCATTGGAATTCAAGGTTCCACAACCTACTTTCGCACAAGTAAAAACTTTGCTTGGTATCAAAATGGTTTTCATAATGATGGAGAACTTAATGCTGGTGATGGTACAGTTCAGATGGCAATTAAGAATGGAAATGTTGGTATTGGAACTAATAATCCATCGGGTAAGTTAGATATTCATAACGGGAAAATCTGCATTGATGGTGGGCCTGTGATGAAGTATGAATATTATGGAAATAATAGTAATAAGAATTACATAACAGATTATAAATGTTCAGAATGGATAGCGGTAGTAATTGGTATTGATCTACAACAAAATGAAAAACATAAATGGAAAAGTATATATGCATGTTTTAGTGAGTATGAAAAAGAAGATGGGCAGAAGGTGTGGAGGCTTATAGCACAGATATATGCTCCAGATGGTGCTATGGATTTTGTTTATATTCCAGCTATCTTTATTAGAAAAGAATTGTTTGACTAATATGTACCGTAGTTTGTAGGTTGGGTTGAGGAACAAAACCCAACATTAATAATTAAGTTTTTGTTGGCTTTCACTATAGTTCAAACCAACCTACAAATTACTGAATGACTAATAGAATACAAGGTCAAACAGGCTGGAAGCCTATTCCACGGACAAATTATTAACTAACAAAAAAGCAATCATTATCATGCCTACCCAAGAAAAAGGACAAGTTCAATTTATTCAGTTCCATCAACCTGCTTTAGAAAGTGGAACTTATCACTTAAAAGTTGAACAAACTATCAAAGATACTCAAAACAGAATCGAAGGAAGTGACGGAAAAACTTATGATCGTGAATTAACATTTGCCGTCCAAGGTGAACGGTTTGGACCTATTCCTCCTAATGATATTTATGCTATTTTTCCTCCCCTTGAAAGCTTAGGAGAACATTCTAATGTTTTGCCTCATGTTACCTTTAAACGGAGTACCTTACCTTGGGAACGTTACCCTGGAACAAAGGATGATGACTTACCTTGGTTAATTTTATTATTATTCCGAGAAAGTGATTTTGATGACAACGAAGAAGATACACCGAAACCTAAAAATATTACCCTTTCACAATTAATGGCGACCACTGCCAACAATTCTAATATTAAATATCCAACGGATATGGAACTGGAATTAGGGCAACTTCCAGAGCAACAAGTAACAGTAATTGATGTTAAAAAGAAATATCTGGTTGATATTTTACCCACTTATGCCGATCTTTCTTATACTTCTCATGTTCGCCGAGGAATTCCACCTTATCAAACCTTAGAAATAACCATAGATCCCGAACAAAGTCAACCGTTAACAGGAGAAGAATATTCTACCATTATTAGTAATCGTCTCCCCGAACCTAATGGGAAAAGTACGGTTTATTTAGTCTCCATTGAGGGGCGTTATCCTGATAGTAATGGTAATAATTTTGATTATCAAAATGCAGGAGATGATGATTTAATTCGCTTTGTTAGTTTAGGAAGTTGGGAATTTTCTTGTATTGATCCGCAGCAAAATTTTACCCAATTATTACAACGATTAAACCGAGATCCTTCTACCCCAAGACTTCCTCAAAGTGAGAATTCACAAGCAGAAGAATACTTAAAAAAAGGATATGTTACCGTTCCCCATTCTCTTCGTAAAGGAGCAAAAACCTATTCTTGGTATCGCAGTCCTTTAACTACAAATTTCAACGAGCAAGAACAACCAACTTATCACTTTCCCGTGAAAGCATCGGATCAATTATTACGCTATGATTCAGAAATTGGAATGTTCGATATTTCCTACTCAGCTGCTTGGCAATTAGGTCGAATGTTGATGTTAGAAAACCAAGGGTTAGCCGTTCAACTCTTTAACTGGAAAAGAGAAGTTGTTCAAGTTATCAAACGACTACAACAACAAGAGCTAAAGTTACCATTAATTAACCCCCCAAGTAGCGAGACTAAACTGATTCCTGATGCCCTAAAAGTGTGGTTTCAAGGGTTAGGATTATTACAAGGTATTCCCTTTAATTACTTAGTTCCTGATGAGCGTTTATTACCACCAGAATCTATCCGTTTCTTCTGTTTAGATTCCGTTTGGGTTGACTGTTTACAAGATGGTGCATTTAGTATTGGTCGTGTTACCAGTGGCGATCTATTAGATGATGATAAAATTACAGAAATTAACGAGTTTCTGCGTCAGCAAAATAAAACTATTACGGGAATTATTATGCGATCGCAAGTGGTTTCAGGTTGGCCGGGTTTACTGGTTGATGGATATGATACGGCAGTAGAAGATTTAGATTCAATTGACCCCACAGAAGGTAATCTTTTACCCCTATTACGGATGGAAACCTTAGCCAAAGATGTGTTAATTTGTTTATTTGAAGGCGAAGTTAAAACCGTTGATATTCACCTAAAACCTGAGTCAATGCACTTTGGTTTAGATGCACCCACAGAAGACTCTCCCGAATGGTCAAAAAACCTACGAGATGAGCAAGGAGAATTAATGGCAGATTCTCGTATTTCTATTCCTTGGAATCATCAAGAAAAAGAAGTGATTAACCTAGAAGAATTTGCCTCCCGAATGAATCAATATTTGCACTTAGATGAATTTACATCCGGCCAATTTGGCTTACAAATGATTGAAGGGGTACAAAAAGTTAGATTTGTCTTTGCCGCTTAATAAGCTGACGATCGACTTGAACAATAAATATTAGTTCAGAGCTTTTTAGCGATCGCATTTTCTTTTCAGGGAATCAAAGGTGTGCAAAAGGTCAGATTTGTTTACTAAAAATCATAGCTAAACAGGATGTTGCCCATAAAAAGGTAATACTTCTGACCAGTGACTTTTCTTCCCCTTTTGCCATTCTAAATGAGCTAATTCTAACAAGTTTAAAACAGATGCTCCTAAACCACCTTCTACAGTAATTAACTGATATGGAGTTTGTAAGTTTTCTAAACTTTTCTGCCACTCTTCGGGTGTCATTACACTGTCTGCTAAAACCGGATTTAAACCAGTTTCTTCTACCTCATAAATAGCTGTAAATAATTGCTCTCTTTGTGCCCGCATTTGTAGAGCAATTATCTGATTTTTATCTTTATGTGACCAAGCGATCGCTGCCAAAGTTGAAATGCCAAATAGGGGGAGATCCAACTGTTGAGCTAATGTTCTAGCAGTCACTATACCCATACGAGTACCAGTGAAACTTCCCGGACCTTTAGCAACAGCAATTAAACCAAAATCTGCCCAAGTTTGAGGAGGCATAAAATCCAGCAATTTCTGATGTAAATTAGTCGATAACTCTCGCCCTAAATCCCAGGTTTGTGAGCGAATATCCTCAGCAAAATCACTAACAGCAAAACCTAATTCCGGACTGCTAGTATGAATTCCTAAACCGTATTTTTTCTCTGTATTTATCATAAATCACGTCTGAGTGAATATTTATAGCTAATCGATCAACTAAATCAGGACTTTCGCAGGGACTCTACATATAGCTTTTGCGAATGCCATTTGCTAACGTAGAGCTTCCGCTAACGCCCCTACAGATGGTAATTTGCGTAAGTCCTGTAAATATTAAACTAGCTCTACTGCCGATTACTGTCATTGCGAGGGGGGGGCTATTAAAACAATTATTTTGGTTGATTCAATCATTGCCCCCCGTGGCCATCTCTAGCTCTGGAGTCAAATTGCGAGATTGCTACCTTTAGGGAAGGCTTTCCTTACCGAATGCTATCGCAAACGCCTACGGCTCAGAAGGCTGCTTTCTCCAGAAGGTTAACTTCTTTGATCGTCGCCTTGCAATGACAAATTAGGCTCTGTTTATACTATTTTTATAAATTAGTTCAAATAAATAATAGTTAGTAAGGAATAGGGATTTGTCGTAAATATTTATCCAAATGGTACTTTTCAAATTTCCTCTCTGATATAAAATATAGGTAAAGCCACAAATAAACAACCCAAAAGTAACCCAAAAATATCAGAAATCCAAAACCTTACCCCTAATAAACCAACAATTAAAAATATCGTTGCAACCGTACCAAATAAATTATTACTTGCTAATCTATTCTGTTTCCCCATCCGACGCTTCACAGCAATAAAAGCCGATGCAATTATTAAAGCCATTTGAGGATGCCAAATAATTATCCGATAACCGAAAATAAACCAAGCTAAACCAAACATCAAAGCATCTAACCAAAATTCTCGTTCCTGAAATCTAGCTAACCAAAAATCCTTAGTTGCTAACTCCGAGAGCTTAAGAAAATGTTCGGTTTTTTTCAATCTCACAAATTCATTTTTCCAGCGCGTCTTTTTATCCATTCTCAATATTTGTTGCCACTCTGGCACAGTTTTCCCCTGAACCTTACCTAGTAATTTAACCCTATCTATATTCTGCAATCTTAAATCAGTTAACTTAGCAGCAATTAGCTGAGAAATTCGATTGTAATTAACCTTATTTTCTGCATCTCTACTAATTACAATTGTCAACTTATTCTTAATACGACTCACCTGAATTTTTACCGACTCAGCCGCCAAAACTGCTTGAATTTCCCGTCGAATTTCTGAGTTTTGAGTTGACTTATGTGGAACTGTAGATGGAGAAAAATAAACAGTCTCCATGTAACTTGACTGAGGGTTTAAATGCCTAATAATAGCTGTAGCCGAATGATAACGACGGTTAGTAGCACCTTGCAACATCTTATCCAAAATATGACCTAATTCCTTACTTACAGGCATTTTCAAATAATCTCGCCACACCCACTTACTATCTCTACTATCAAATAAATCAAAAGGTGGAACTTGAGTCAAAAGATAAATACAAGTAACACCTAAACTATAAATATCGCTAGCAAAAACTGCCTTACCCATTAATTGTTCTGGAGCAGTATAAGCAGCACTACCAATAATAGTTCCTGTTTTTGGCAAACCAGTTTTCTCAACTAATTTTGCTGCACCAAAATCTACCAAAACAAGTTGACCTTTCGTTCGACGAATAATATTTTCGGGCTTAATATCTCGGTGAATAACTTGAGATTTATGGAGAAACTCTAGCACTGGCAATAAATCATTTAACAGTTCGCGAATTTTGATTTCTGTGAAAGGGCCTTTTTCTACTAGCTCCTGGGCCAGGTTTTTACCTTCGATATATTCTTGAACTAGATATTGTTGGCCGTCTTGCTGGAAATGTGTCAGAAGTTGGGGAATTTGAGGATGAGTGCCTAGAGTTTTTAGTTGTTGGGCTTCTTGCTGAAATAATTCTGAGGCTTTCTCAGTAGTTGTCTTTACCTGAATTTTTCCAGTCTCAGAAGTTCTTTGTAAAATTTGAGGAGAATGTTGATAATAATTTGTATTCTGGGGAAAAAATTGTTTAATGACACAGACTTGTCTGAGGGGATGTTCTTCATCTACTGCCAAAAAGGTTCTACCAAAACCTCCTTGTCCAATTAGTTTGAGAGGGCGGTAGCTAGAATTGTTAACTATTGTTGGGGTGTTATTTGATGATGAGATAATTTTGTTCGTTTCTATTTCTGTTTCTTCTTGGCCTCTGGTCTTCAAATTTGTTTTTTTGTCTGCTGGGGGAGTTAGCAACAATGGTGAGTTGCAACTTTGGCACAATTTAGCTTCAGGAGGGTTTTGAGGGTTTTGGCAAGTGGGATTAAAGCAGTAACTCATGAGGATAAGAAAGGTTTTTATAGTTTATTTTACCTGGATTTTAGGAAAAAGGTAAGGGATAATTATCTCCATGTTATATGGAAAGGATACTATACCTAATTCTATTCTCAGACAAATCTCCGATTCGCTTTATACTCCTCGGTACAAGTGGCTTGATTATCTTGTAAATAACAAAAAAAGTTGTAATAAATATCTGTTAAAAAATCTGAATATGTTTCAGTGAAATTCGTCAAATTTTTGTCAGAATAACGGGTTTAAAATTCTCCCATTAAGTGCTGGAAAATCATGCAAATATTAGGAATTGAAACTCATACAAACTGACGAATCAAACTACTTATATTTTTGATTACATATTATTGTTTTAAGCCAGAAAATGTTTAGGCTTTCCTATATAAAGTTTTCCATTTAGTTTCAGCTTATGTTTGAAAATCCGGTCATTATCCATTTTTCTGTTACTATACATCTGGAGTTAAATGGTTAGATATTGTTTGGTTAAATAGTTTGCTATCGCTATTCAACTAAGAAGTAATTAGTCTTATTAAATATAGTTACAATAAAATTACCTTTGACTTTGATTATGAATATATTAACCTGGAATGATATTCAATACGCTGCTGAGTATGTATTTATAGAATTGATAAATGATGAATTTTGTTTTGATAGCTTACATAAAAATAAATGGCAGACTATCGAAGACCGAGAATATATTGAAGAATTAATTTTATGTAGAAGATTAGAATGGATTAAAAGAGCATGGTTGTTTTTGATTCAATCAGGATTTGCTAGTTATAGTGAATATGAAGAACTGTATGAAGTTATAATTAATTTTATTGCACTGATATATTTTTATTGTGAACGTGCTGGTATGGTTTCATACTCATACTTAGAACGAGAAAAATTTTGTGTTCAATTGATTAACGATACTGAACTATATAAATATGTAGATTCAGAAGAAATACAATTAAAACATAGCCAGCTTGATTGCTTCGTTCAAAATGCTAAGTTGAAAGTAGTACAAATTCTTATACAAAACTTTGGTAGTAAACTCAAACTTTATAATTCAATTGAGAACAGTCTCCAACTAAATATCAAAGAAAATTGTTCATATTATGAAGATGATGAATTTAATAGAAATGAAACTGAAATGGCTACTTTGGAGAAGTCATGGGAATATCTGAACCAAAATTGGGAAGAGGTAGAGTTAAGTAAATTAACTCGTACAGCTAAAAGATTAGCTAATTACTTTAGTGGCGAAGTTGTAACAATTGATTTTACTCAAAACAAGAAGAGAAGTATGAAAAAAGTGAAAGATGATTCTATCTTACCAAAATATTTATTTTCAGAAAAAACATTTGAACTTTTGTTGAATTTAGAGCAAATCTACAACAAAACTAAAAAAATTGATTCAGGAATGACAATCATTGATTCATCGATAATACATAATGACGCAATAATTGAATATGTAGAGCAGCCATTTAATCAACTTTGCCGTTTACTATCAGCTAAGTTAAACTTACCAGCGCAACTTGAAGCTCTACCGGGATATGCTACATGGGATGGCCTAGAACTAGAAAAGGAATTTAGTCAGTTTAAAATTTTATATTTTCGTATCAATAAAAATGGTCTCTCATTTGGTTATAATATCGATAGATATCAACCTTTGATGATAAAAATATTGCGTAAATATCAGCAAAAAATATTAAAATCAATAGCTAAATTACCAGATATTTTTGAATTAAATGAGCAAGATTTTCTTATTCCTAAAGATAACTTAATTCAAATGTCTGTTAATAATCTTATAAATCGGATTGTTGCCAAGCTAGAAGATAAGTTAGATTTGATTAAGTTGGTGACATCTGATAATGATTATTTACATATAGACAAATTCATTCAAAACAGATATCTAGAACAATCAGAGAAAACAGATCGATATCACGAATACAAAAATGAATTATTAGGTCAACTTGCCGATGTCACAAACTTCACCGAAACACAACTCACCCAATGGATACGCGTTATCAACCGCAAAAAACAAGCCATATTCCAGGGTCCACCCGGTACAGGTAAAACCTTCATCTCCCAAAAACTCGCCCAACATTTAATTGCTGGAGGTGACGGTTTCTGGGAACTCATCCAATTTCATCCTGCTTATACCTACGAAGACTTTATTCAAGGTATTCGACCGCAAACCCAAGACGGAAAACTGACCTACCCTGTTGTTCCCGGTCGCTTCCTGAAATTTTGTCAAAAAGCAGCACTTTGCCAAGATACCTGCGTACTCATAATTGATGAAATTAACCGCGCTAACCTCTCCCAAGTCTTCGGCGAACTTATGTATCTGCTCGAATACCGTGACGAAAAAATTCCCCTTGCTGGTAGTGAGAATTTATTCAGTATCCCGGAAAATGTCCGAATTATTGGCACAATGAATACTGCCGATCGCTCTATTGCTTTAGTAGATAATGCACTCCGTCGTCGCTTCGCTTTTATCACCCTTTCCCCTAACTACGAAATATTGCGCCAATACCACAACGAAACAAAAACAGATTTTTCAGTCGATGGGTTAATTAAAGTATTAAAAGAAGTCAACCAAAAAATTAAAGACTCTCGGTATGAAGTAGGCGTTTCCTTTTTTCTCCAAACAAATATTGCAGAGGAAATGCAAGATATTTGGCAAATGGAAATTGAACCATATTTAGATGAATTTTTCTTTGCTCAACCAGAAACAGTCAATAATTTTAGGTGGGAGAAAATTTGCCACCAAATCTTACCCCCTACCTAAAAATTACCGAATAATTAAGGTTTAAAGCCTCTGATTTAAAAAATAAATAAAGAAAAAAATCCTTTTCGTCAATCCTATTCTTTGAATAATATCATGTCCGTTTAATAGCGTGATAAAAAAACTTTCTCCTCTTCTTCTTTTTTCTTCCCTCCTGTACGGGTAATTTCTGAAGGAATGCTCCGCAAACATGAATTATCCCTACCTGACTCCTGACTCCTCTGTGCTTATTTATAACTATTCAACCGGACATGATATAAGAGGTAATTATTAATTATTGAATAAATCTATTTTTATTAACAAGTTTTCTGTTCGCCCATACAACTAGGCGATCGCTCTCTTGACATTAATATAAGTAGATAATTAAAGTCAGGTGAATGTATAGCGTTTCTCGCTCTTGGTGAGGTACAGCTTTCATGTTCTTCCCCTGCTGCCTAAAAACAACCAATTATAGACCTTATCAGTACTATAATTCGCTTGGTAAACACAGAAACAAATAAATAATTTTCACCACTTCACCTACCACCTACCACCTACCACCTACCACCTACCACCTAAAACCAGCAAATTTTGTACCTCATCAGTATGGGAAATGCTATATCAATTATTTAATATGCCAATTATAGAATTAATTGAGTATAAGTCTACTACTATTAATCGCTCAGAAATTCCCGGTTTTGTTGTGAAAAAACTGAAGCAAGAATATAGTAACCAGGTAAAATTAGAAGCAGATTTTTCTGAAAACTCTCCTGAATGCGATCGTTGGAAAATTAAGGCTCAAGGATGGGTAGGTTATATTCCTCTGACTCCTGATTTTCAAATTATTATTCAACCAAAAGTACCTCTTTCTAACTTATTTGGAATGTTGGAATATGCCTATAATCTCAAAAGTTTTCGTTTCTTAGATGGTTTAGTTAATTGTGAATCTCTACAGGAATTTTACAACTTTTTAGTTAATATTCTGACTAAAAAAATATTAGACCAGGCTCGAAAAGGTTTTTATCGCGCTTATCTATCAAAAACAGAGAATTTAACTTATATTCGAGGTCGAATAGATATGCAAAAAGTTGTTCAAAAGCCTTGGGATGTTAACTTCAAATGTGATTATCAAGAACATACGCGTGATATTTCTGATAATCAAATTTTGGCTTGGACTTTATTTGTCATTGGTCGTAGTGGTTTTTGTTCTGAAAAAGTCGCCCCAATAGTTGCAAAAGCTTTTCATATTTTGCAAGGTTTAGTAAGTTTGCAACCTTTTAAGTCCACTGATTGTCTGGGGAAAAAATATCATCGTTTGAATGAAGATTATCAACCTTTACACGCTTTATGTCGATTTTTTTTAGATAATATTGGAGCTAATCATCAACGAGGCGAGCGCTCAATGTTACCTTTTTTAGTAGATATGGCTAGACTCTATGAAAAATTTGTGGCTGAATGGTTAAAATTTAACTTGCCCTCAAATTTAAGAGTTAAAGAACAAGAAAAAGTAGATATTATTAACCCTCAAATTTATTGTCGAATTGATTTAGTAATTTATGAAGTTAAAACAGATAAAGTCGTTTATATTATTGATACTAAATATAAACTAACTAATAAACCATCGACAAACGATATTAATCAAGTCGTGGCTTATGCAACTTATAAAAACTGTAAAGAAGCAGTGTTGGTTTATCCTAAAAAATTGACTAATCCCATAAATCAATTAGCTGCTAAAAGTAAAATTCGATTGCGTAGCCTGACATTTTCTCTTGATGCTAACTTAGAAAAAGCTGGTCAAGATTTTTTAGATGAATTAATAAATTGAACTGTGCCCAAAAAATTATTAAAATAAATTCAAATCAACTTACAAAAACGTCAAATATTTACAGCAAATTTATCATATAGAATTTAACTATTCCTCAGAGATGGAAACCCTAAAATCAATATTCTCAATCTGGCATTAAACTAGGTGCGTATTATCTTGTCTAGCTGTAATAGACATAGGCGTGGAAAATAAATAAACCTTTTAATTAGATCGGCGAAGGCAAGAAAAAGTCACCCTAAAAAAGCCTTTTTCGTGCCTTTTTCGTCAAAATATCTTACCGAATAATGAATAATTATTCATTAAATAATTAAGGTTTAAAGCCTCCCCTTTTAAGGGAAAAAAGCGGTCGTTAGCGAAGCTTCCCGTAGGGTGGGATGGCGTTTACTAGCGCAAAGCTTCCGCTTTACATGTTGCGGAGCAAAACGCGGAGTGTCCCGTAGGGAACGGTATCCTCGCCATATCCAATCGACCAAGAGAAAATAAAAATTTTTCCAATTGTGTCAATCTTTTCTCTTTTAAGGAGAGGTAATTATTAATTGTTAATTGTTAATTGCTAAACTGTTGCCTGACGGAGCTGTTCCCTGTTCCCTACCCGTGCAAAAAATCTATATCTTTTTCGCAGAGGTCTAATACTTCGGCAATACCAAGCCTGAGAAAAAGGTGTTTTACATTCAACTAATGGTAATTTGTCTTCAACTATACTTATGTGGAAAAAATATCTAATTTAGAGCTAATCATTTCCTGATTATACAACACCGAGCCACAAGAAATTGTAGATAGTGATTAGATCCAACTATCAATACTTTGTTAGCAAAACTACTTTGAAGTAGCCCCCATTATATCCGTCAGAATAATAACGGGGGATAACTGCACTAGATTAATATGATATTAGACTGCTGCTGCTACTTTTCCATCAGAAATATTGCTAGAAGTCAAACGTTCGTAAGTCGATCGCATTTTTAGACCAACTAAAACTTGGAATAATCCACTACCATCTTTAGAACCTGGATAGTCTTGGTGCTCCCTCATCATGTGAGTCATTTCACCATAGTATTTAGTTGAAGTATTGCTCAGGTGTCCTTCAACATAAATCATTTCTTCCAGATTTTCAAAGCTGCCATCCACTTCTAAAACTGAAACTTCATTTCCATAATAACTATCTGGGCCATAGAACATTTTGATACCTGGGTAAGAACAGGTTAACTTGCGTCCACAAGGAATCCAATTAATAGTTGACCCTTCATCAAAGAGATAGACTGGCTCAAAACCTTCAATTCCCTCACGTTGGCTCAAACGTACCCGCAAGACTTTGTGTTCCTTGTCATCTGGAATGAGTTGAGTTCCCAGAATTTGAATTACCACATCTGCATGAGCTTTTTGTGGATCTATATAGGCATTAAAGTCAGGGCGACGGGCATTGATAGAGGCTAGCACATCTTCATAACGATGTCCCCGCTCTGCCATATCGCGCTTGATTTTCCAAGCAATTTTGACATCATCACTAATGTCTAGATAGACACTAAAGTCAAGGAGCGATCGCACGCGCTCATCATATAGAGGATGAAGACCCTCAATCACTACAATATGATTGGGATTAACTCTTTCCGGTGGGTCAATCGCACCAGTTTCGTGGTTATAAATTGGCTTGTCGATCGACTCACCATTCTTGAGGGCCTTGATTTGCTCATACATCAAATCAAAATTGTTGGCCCTTGGGTCTAGAGCCGTAATTCCTGTTTCCTTACGTTGCTTACGGTCTAAACTATGGTAATCGTCCAGGCAGATAACTGTAACGAAATCTTCACCAAATACATCTGTTATACGACGCAAAAAAGTAGATTTTCCGCATCCAGAATCTCCTGCTACACCAATTAAAACTACTCTATCCGGCTTCTTCACAATAGGTTCCCTCTAACACAAAACAAAGTTTACTAGCATATCTAAAACTCCCTCTTTGGGTAAGTTTAGAATTCTCAGTGACTCCAGAAAAATTTCTGGACATTTCCTGAGCTATTTTTAAGTCTATTGACGCTCCCCGCGCTTTAGCTGGGAGATTCTTGGATCGACGACCATACTTAAAATCTCGAAGGGAAATTGTGACTATTTCCGGCCCTCACCCCAAAAAGAGCTAGAAACTAGCAACGATTTGGTTTGAGCATCTAGACCGCAGAGGTACAATCAATCTCACTCAAGCGTATTTTTATACTGTTTCCGTCCGTCCCACGGTACAGTTTTATTAATACAAAATATTAAGTTTGACCCGTGTCAGATTATGTTATAATCCATGGGCTTTTCAAGAGGACTAAAAACCTCTTTTTTGCGTATTGAATGCTGGCATTTCAGGTTCAATATGCCTAGGCAAGCCACCAGATATGGGATTCAAACCATTTTCATTATAATACGCTACTTAGTACAAGGGATTCGTTTTTCTGCCCCGTATTTTAATCCAGGGTCTTTACAAACTAATAATTGTTTTTCGGCAATGTCCACCCAGATTGTATATTTATAAATTCCAAAACAAACATCACCGCTTTTTATACCACGCTGCCTAATTATAGGAGAAACGATAGTCTTCCTGGCCAGGTTAGGTAACAACTCCTACACCCTCAAGTTAATTAAATTTTGAGTGTAGGCTTCTGTGTGAATCCCGCTAAGTAATTGGACATTTCCTGAGCTTTGATTTTACTTCCCCGTGCTGCCCCACAGTGGAAGGCACAATTACAAAGACTTTTATCCTTATGCTGCTAGAACTTTATATATTTACAGCAAGACAATAGTCTGTCCTTGATACAATCCCATATCTTAGGTTTTCAAGGTTCAATCTAAATCAATAGACAAGTCCAAAAAATTTGACTTTTATATAAACCGACTCAGGTCTTTGGTACGGCTTTACTACAAATAAACAAGTCAAAGCAGCCCTAGATATTCAGAGTCTAGTTAGACTTAGAAGCTATTGACCCTGAGTCTTTATTACTAACTTTTTTGACATACTCTCCGGCCTGTTTCGGCAGCTCGTCACATCAAAAGCACAGATCCTCTGTTTGCAGAGGATTCCCTACCAAAAGAGGCAGCTCCTCGGCAGGAGGCAAGAAGCAGGCGCGGAAATTTTCCTAATAATTAGGATAATAGGATTCCTGGTTTGCTGACGCAAGGCTACGCCAACAATTAGTCCACTTAAACTAGATACCTTGCGATACCTAATTGGTGATATAGTTCTCTCCCCAGAGGTTTGCTTCATTTCAGAAGTCTGTTCCCATATGCCCTACGCTACAGTTCATAGATCATATCAGAATGGGATCTTCCCTACAAGGATCAAAGAAAATAAAAGCCTAATTTCAGATGTACTCTGTAGGGGGGGAAAAGCAATATAGACAAAAGACTAGTATTGGATAGTCAAATTTCATAAGTCATCGCAGTATACTGGAACTTTTGAACTTTTGAACTTATGACGGTTTATTAGCGACTTTTGACTCTGGTAGAATAATTTTCAGACCAATAATTGACATCGAATTGACATTCTCCCCCATCATAATCTTGGATTTGATGAGGGATTCCAAATATTGCTATTTGAGCTTCCTTCTATAAACGAGTCAGCTTATAACAATTGATGGAGCAGCTAAAAGCTGGTGGCCAATAAACTAGAGCATCTTAAAAAACGCTTAAATTGAAACGATTGTCACATTATATTGGGAAAATACTTTATCTAATGGAGAAGCAAACAATGAAAAATCAGGCAGCATTTGGTGTAAAAACCAATACAGAATACGCTAGTCGTGTATTTGTATATGAAGTAGAGGGTCTACGTCAGACCGAAACTACTGACCAAACTAATAATTCCATCCGTCGCAGTGGGACTGTTTATATCACAGTACCTTACCAGCGAATGAATCAAGAAATGCAACGGATTACGCGGATGGGGGGCAAAATTGTCAGCATCAAACCCATGAGCGAGCACTCTCAAGCGAATGGTAAAGCAACTAAAACAGGAGAAAAGACTAAATCCATGACTCAAGCTAAGGATCAAAAAAAAGATATTCCAGTCAATATATACCGTCCCAAAAATCCTTTTGTCGGTAAGTGTCTCTCCACCACTGAGCAAGTGCGTGAAGGTGGGGAAGGTACAGTGCGTCACCTAGTATTTGACACTTCTGGCAGTGAACTAAGATATCTCGAAGGCCAGAGTATTGGAATTATTCCACCGGGCACAGATGATAAAGGTAAACCTCACAAATTAAGGTTATACTCAATTGCTTCGACTCGCCACGGTGATAATCTTGATGACCAAACCGTGTCTCTTTGTGTGCGCCAGCTAGAATATAAGCATCCAGAAACAGGTGAAACTGTTTATGGTGTCTGCTCTTCCTACCTCTGCAACATGAATGAGGGAGATGATGTTAGCATTACTGGGCCTGTAGGTAAGGAAATGTTGCTGCCTGATGATGAGGATGCAACTATTATTATGATCGCAACAGGTACAGGAATTGCTCCTTTCCGCGCTTTCTTATGGCGGATGTTTAAGGAAAGAGAACAAAATCCTGATTATCAGTTTCAAGGTATGGCTTGGTTATTCTTCGGTTGTGCCTACACTCCAAATATTCTCTACAAAGAAGAACTTGAAGAATTACAACGTCAGTTCCCTGATAATTTCCGCGTAACTTATGCTATTAGTCGGGAACAAAAGAATAAAGACGGCGGCAAAATGTATATTCAGCACAGAATTCAAGAACATTCTGAGGAACTGTGGCAATTAATTCAAAAGCCCAATGCTCACACCTACATCTGCGGTCTCAAGGGTATGGAAGGTGGCATTGACGAAGGAATGTCTGCTGTTACTGGTCAGTTTGATGTTGATTGGAGCGAGTATCAGAAGCAGTTGAAGAAAGACCATCGCTGGCACGTTGAAACTTACTAATCATCAATTGGCGATCGCGGAGCGTGGTGTCAGCCAGATCGCGGAGCGCGACGTTAGCCGTATCGCGGAGCGTGGTGTCAGCCAGATCGCTTAATCGCTTCATATTTATCTATATAGTCGGGGAGGGGTATTAGAGCGATACCTTTCCCCGATTAATTTTTTGATTTTTGGGATATTTTAGATAATTGTTTGTGGTAAACATATTTATGATACGATCGGATAGGTAGTTTTGTTATGTGTAAATCGGGATAGGAAATATCCTGTATTTGGGTGAGTGACTCACTCCTATAATTCTCGTACTTTTTGAATCATAATTAGGAGAACAAAATGAAGTTTGGTAATCTTGCTAAAATTGCAGCTGGTGTTGCTGGTGTTGCTGCTACTGGCTATGGTGTAAAAAAAGCTGTAGATTATTTCAAGAATCGTGGTCAAGAAGAGCCAGAACCTGAAACAACTGAAGAGCAAGAAGTTGAGCTATCATCAGATGATGTTGCTTATGCGACTGTAGAACCTGATTCAGTCCAAGGTTTCCTCGATGCTAGTTTTGGCTCTCCAGGTCGTTATGTTCCTACTCGGCCACCCAAAGTGTTTGAGTATCAAGACCAACAATACATGGTAATTTGGGCTTACGATAACGATAAGGAAAAAAATCAATTGTTGGGTTTCCAATACACTGATGGAGGTCGGCAAATGGTTGCTAGTGTTGGATATACTGCTGATGGTACTGACTACAATGTTAATTTAGACGGCACAAATTTAGCTGTTGAAGTTAATGGGGAACAAATTACATCTGGTCAAGGTCAAACTTCTGGTACAGATGAAGTTGATTTAGTTCCTGTCGGCTAACTCTATTTAACAATAGTAAATTATTTTCCAATACAGGTGGTTTTCATAACCACCTATTTTTTTATTCAAAAAAATATGAAATCAAATCGTCGATAATTTTTAACTAATATGGCTAATACTTTTCAACCAGGATTGTTCGGCTTGCAAAATTCCAACAAATGTCTTTTAATACTAAAAATGATCAAGCATTTGCATTGAGTGGAGTCAGAACGCATCAATATATGAATTGTCAAGAATTAAAAAAGCCACGAGTCAAAAAAGATGAAATAAAAAATATAATTTTAGGGGGAGGAGAAAAATTATTAAGTCCTGAAAGAAGATTTGATTCTATTATTTTTAATACACCTGCACCTGGTATTCTGTAAGAAGGTATCTAATATCATGTGCCCCCTCCGGGGGAGCTGCGCTAATTAAATGCTTATAATAAAAAACTGGCACTTTGTAGGTTGGGTTGAGTCAAGAAACCCAACAAGTCTATTGTATTTGTTGGGTTGCGCTACCGCTTAACCCAACCTACCGTATTATAACTAATCATCCGCAAGCGTAGCTCCTCCGGAGGAGGCACTTGATATAAGGTATCTATAAAATAATCTATTAGGGATGCTATAAGTATCGTGGTTGGTGGGTTACGGCTCTCGATAAAGCGAACTATTAAGTTTAACTATAAAGGTTGCGCCTAACCCACCCTACACAAGAATTTAATATTTTACTTACAGATACCCTCTAATAGTTTTATTGTAAAATAGTTTTGAAATTTCCTTACTTTTCCTTACTTTTACTTTGACAGATGAATGTAATTGACCTTTTTTGTGGATGCGGTGGGATGTCGTTAGGCTTTCAAAATGCAGGCTTTAATATTGTCGCTGCCTTTGATAATTGGGAACCAGCAATTAAGGTCTATCGCCAAAATTTTAGTCACCCAATTCATCAATATGATTTGAGTCAACCTAACTTTAATTATCAGACTTTTACTCAATTCAAACCAGACCTAATTATTGGGTGTCCTCCTTGTCAAGATTTCTCCAGTGCGGGCAAGCGGAATGAATATTTAGGTAGAGCAGATTTAACTATTTCTTTTGCCAAAATTGTGACTAATATTTTGCCAAAATTCTTCGTGATGGAAAACGTTAGTCAATTTATCAATTATTCAAAATATCAAACTACCAAAGAAATTTTTCAAGCTGCTGGATATGGCATCAGTGAAAAAATTATTGATGCTAGTTTATGCGGTGTACCTCAAAAGAGAAAGAGATTTTTTTTGATAGGAATTTATGGAGGTAAAGACAAAGAAATTGAACCATACCTAATAGCTAATTTGGCAAAAAAACCGATGACAGTCAGAGATTATTTCGGGGATAAATTAGGAATTCAACATTATTATCGACATCCGAGAAGTTACAAACGACGAGCAATTTTTAGTATAGATGAACCAAGCCCTACAGTTAGAGGAGTTAACCGACCGATTCCCAAAACTTATAAAAATCATCCAGGAGATTCAGCCAAATTATCTTCAGAAATTCGACCATTAACTACTATAGAAAGAAGCTATTTACAGACATTTCCTGAAGCTTTTATTTGGGAAGGTTGCAAAACAAATTTAGAGCAAATGATTGGTAATGCTGTACCTGTAAAGTTAGCTGAATATGTGGCTAATTCTATTATAGAGTATATCAAAAATCGCAATTTAGAAGTTCAAAATAACTCACCTATTCAACTTTGTTTGCCACTGTAGTAGTTCTAAATTATTTGTGAAAATCATAAAAGTGGGAGTGTATTTACTTCCAGAATACCAGATCCTCAAAAAGTAGAAAAAAATCAGACTGAAACCGAGTTTATAACATTAAAAGTTATATAAAATT
>JBARXI010000456.1:0-4396 GCA_049647275.1 Microcoleaceae cyanobacterium | reverse complement strand
GTCCACATTCGGGACAATAGTATCGTTGAGTTCCAATACTTGTTTTTCCGTGCTTATGGGGTTTATGATGACCACACAGAGGACATTCGATAATTATTTCCACGATTTAAGGACTATATTCATCTTATCATTCCCACACTTTCTTGATGCACTACCCTTGATAGTATGCTTGACCTAAATTTGAAAGGCAGTTTCTATACTTGTCAAGCTGCTGCCAATATAATGAAAGGACAAAAATCAGGCCATATCTGCAACGTTATTGGCATTCTCGGCAAGCATTCAATGGCAATGGGAAGTGTATATTGTGCCTCTAAGTTTGGTTTAGTGGGTTTGAGTAAATGTATGGCGGATGAGTTGCGACGCTATGGTATAAAAATGACTCTTTTTTATTTCGGAGGGGTGAATACTCCTTTCTGGGATAGTGTTAGTCTGAAAGTCGATCGCTCAAAAATGCTGAGTGGGGAAACTGCTGCTGATGCGATTATGTTTGCTTTAAATACAGACCCTCAAGCAGTGCCAATGGAAATTAATATTCAGCCAGACAGTCACTTATTTTTCTAAATTTATAGTTTATCGTCATCAATAATAAAGGTTGATTATGGAATTCGATCGCATTCATTTTTACGTTGAAAATGCTACAGAGTCACGAGACTGGTTTATAGAAAAATTAGGCTTTAAAGGGATCGCCTCCCAAACAAGTCTTGATACCCATAATGAAATTCTCAACAGAGGTCAAGTCTATTTTGTCTTATCTTCTCCCATTACATTAGCAAGTCCTGTTGCTGATTTTCTTAGTAGACATCCTCCTGGAGTTGCTGATATGGCTTTTCGGGTTCAAAATATTCACTCAGCAGTGGCAAAAGCAGCAGCTAATGGAGCAGAAATTTTGCAACCTCCAACGCAAAACTCACAGGGGTTAAAATGGGCAAAAATTTCTGGATGGGGAGATTTGACTCATACCTTAATTGAAAAAATTGATGATGCGAAAATTTTAAATCCCATTTTAAATCCCACTAATCAACTTCCCACAGATATTTTTGGTATCGATCATGTAGTTTTAAATGTAGCCGAAGATAATTTAGAATCTGCTCTTGAGTGGTACAATCAAATTCTAGGATTCCAATCTCAGCAAAATTTTGATATTCAGACAGATAAATCGGCTTTACGCAGTGGAGTCATGATTCACGCAGATGGTGATGTGAAGTTTCCGATTAATGAGCCTGCATCTGCTAATTCTCAAATCCAAGAATTTTTGGATGCTAATAATGGAGCGGGAATACAACATATTGCTTTGCGGAGTGGAAATATTTTGGGGATAGTGGGTGAGTTGCGATCGCGTGGTTTACCTTTTTTACAAGTTCCTTCTAGTTATTACACAAACCTACAGCAAAAAGCACTAAGTTATCTCTCGGAAACTGACTGGCAAGCAGTTCAAGATTATCAAATTTTGTTAGACTGGCAGAAAATGATGTCAGAGGCAATGTTACTACAAATTTTTACCAAACCAATTTTTCCTCAACCGACTTTATTTTTTGAGTTCATTGAACGTAGATTTGTATGGGTAGATGGTAAGTTAATGCAAGCACAAGGTTTTGGTGAAGGTAATTTTCAAGCTCTGTTTGAGGCAATAGAAAGGGAGCAAATGAAGCGAGGTAGTTTAATTGAATAAGGAACAACAGTAGCAGATTTTTCCACCAATTTATTTGTTTGAGTCTCGTAGTTGACTGCTTGGAGCGAGGCGATGGCATCTATTTTTTCCACCAATTTATTTGCTTGAGTCTCGTAGTTAACTGCTTGGAGCGAGCCTATCCATCTTTCGATTGACATCCATGAGTTTGAAGTAGGTCTTCATTCTGGCACGCCAAACGGTGGATGACAAAAATTGTTCAGGAGACATTTTTACTGACAAATAAAGAAAACTATATGAACATCTTGATATTATCATTATCTATAACGTCTTAGTTAATTTACTCAGAATTAATCAAGGACTCAGTAGTAATAGAAAAGTCAAATATCTATAACGTCTTAGTTAATTTGCTCAGTCACATATTTAGTTGTGGTGGGCAGACTTCCAGTTGTTCAAATTCATTCCACATCAACTCACATTTGCCCACCCTACTAGTGCGTCTAGCTATATGAACATTTTGAGATTATCATTATGGACTCACTAGTCACAATAGAAAAGTCAAATATCTATAACGTCTTAGTTAATTTGCTTAGTCACATATTTATTTATGGTGGGCAAACTTCCAGTTGTTCAAATTCATTCCACATCAACTCACATTTGCCCACCCTACTAGCGCGTCTAGCTTAAAATTATGGGTAAAGCCAATCAGTAAAAAGTTCATACTGTTAAACTTTTGCCTTTTGACCAACCCACTAAATTAGCCTAGACGCGCTACTACTTCTATATATCGATCTACAAAACACCCTTAGAACTAGGAATTTCCCCAACTCGCCGAGGGTCAATTTCCGTAGCCATCCGTAGAGAACGAGCAAAAGCTTTAAACCCAGCCTCAATAATATGATGAGAATTAATTCCTGCCAACTGCCGAATATGTAAAGTCATCAAACTATTATTAGCCACAGCCACAAAAAATTCTCGCACCAACTGAGTATCATAAGTACCCACCCGTTGAGTAGGCATTTCCAAACCATAACTCAGATGAGGACGACCAGAAAAATCCATTGCCACCTGAACTAAAGCTTCATCTAACGGAGCTATAAAATGGCCAAAACGCACAATCCCTTTGCGATCGCCCAAGGCCAGACGCAAAGCTTGGCCTAAAGTAATACCTACATCTTCGTTAGTATGATGGTCATCAATTTCAATATCCCCCACTGCATGGACATCCAGATCCAGCAGTCCATGAGAAGAGATTTGATGTAACATATGGTCCAAAAAAGGAATGCCAGTATTAGCCTTGCAACTACCCACACCATCAAGATTGAGAGTAACGGTCACATCAGTTTCTCCAGTAGTTCGTTTGAGAGAAGCCACTCTAGGAGGAAAATCCAGTTTTGCCGGAGTAGGAGTAGATTGAGAAAGGCGATCGCTTATTTGCATAATAAATAAATATATATCTATAATTTAATTTTTCACAGATGGGTTTAGGATTACGAAAAATATCAAACTTATGTTTATATCATTAGATTTAGATAACGTTAAATAGAAGTCAAACATAGTATTTTGTAATTAAACGGAAATAATATTTAAAGTTATTTCCGTTTATTTGTTGGTGATTACTCCGAATCTTCCGAATTGTTCCGAGTTAACAACTACTGTCTAACCAACCAAAACAAATTTTGACCTAAATAATTAAACTAATTCAGCCATTATGGCAATAACTTTATTAGCTTTTAACTTTTAACTTTTGACTTAATCGAGATTACATTCCCATAATTTCATAACCAGCATCCACATAGATAACTTGACCAGTAATCCCACTAGCCAAATCACTACATAAAAAAGCAGCAGTATTACCCACTTCAGCCTGAGTCACAGTCCGACCTAATGGAGCCACTTTTTCTACATGATGAATCATATCTAAAATTCCGCCCACTGCCGAAGAAGCCAAAGTTCTAATTGGGCCAGAAGAGATAGCGTTCACCCGAATATTTTTCGGGCCAAGTTCCGCAGCCAAATAACGGACATTCATCTCCAAAGCAGACTTAGCAATTCCCATCACATTATAATTAGGAACCACCCGTACACCCCCTAAATAAGTTAAGGTTAAAATACTTCCACCTTGACTCATCAATTCTTTAGCCTTAGAACTCAAATCAATTAGAGAATAAGAACTAATCTCTAAGGCTCTGTTAAATCCCTCACGGCTAGTATTACTGAAGTCTCCAGATAACTCTTCCTTACCAGCAAAAGCCAAACAATGAATCAAAATATCTAACTTACCCCATTTCTGGTCAATAGTGTCAAAAATAGCTTGAACTTGAGCATCATCCTGAACATTACAGGGTAAATATAAAGAAGGCTTTAAAGGTTCTACCAGCTCCCACACCTTCTTTTCAAACCTGCCTTTATCATCCGGCAGATAAGTGACCCCCAGATTTGCCCCAGCTTTATGAAGTTGTTGCGCAATTCCCCAAGCAATAGAACGATTATTTGCAATACCAGTTACTAGGGCATTTTTTCCTGTTAAGTCCAACATAGTACCTTGATTTATGAATAAACTGTAGTATGATCCGCAATCAAATAAAAAGTCTAAAATTTAATTTTGTAGGATGGGGCTATAATACATTGCATCTTCGTCATAATAGCAAAATTATAGATCCGAAGACCTTTGGGCCAGAATGAAAAAAATTCTTGCTTTAACTGTGCGAACCTATATCAATATGATTGGAAACCGTCAGGAAAAAAAACAAAGCGATGCAGCGCGGT
>JBARXI010000455.1:0-5284 GCA_049647275.1 Microcoleaceae cyanobacterium | reverse complement strand
AACAAAAAATTAATCATAGTTTTGGAATGTTGATGATTCGTAAACCTAAAATTCCCGGATTAATCAATCTTTTATGGCCGTTAATGCGTTATTTTACTCAGGTTATTTTTACTGAAGATAAATGGGCGGTTGAAATGGAACAAAAAGCTTATAATCTTCAGGGAGAAGATTGGAATCAAGAGGTATTTCCTTTGATGCTTGATGTGCGAGAATTATTGTACAAAAAAGGAATTTCTCTTCTGCCTTTAGTTGATTCAAAATCATAAATCTGTATACCATGATTTTGAGTTTTGAACTTAATTAACGATCGCCCTGGGAAACAAATGCCGCCCAATAATAAGGATGGTTGAAACGTGGAATTTTCCGTAGTTCAAATTGTGCTTTTCTTAATGCTTCCGGGCTGGTTTCTCCCTGGTTGCGGAATTGATAATATAACTGGCAAAATTCGGCGGTGGAGTTGTCTTGCATTAACCACATAGCAATAGATTCTAGTTGGGTTTCTGTAGAACAAGATAAATTAGGTTAGAATGATTAATTAGTCATCTATAGCTGTAGCTATCAAAACAAACTAAATTTCTAAGACGGGAGAAAATAATTTATGACCATTAACAAACCAAGTTGGCTAAAATCGGAAACATGGACAAAGTTTATTCGTAAATACGGAAATTCTTCTCCTCCTCAATGCAAGTGGGAAGGCTGTAATAAATTGGCAGATACAGTCGATCATATTGTTGCCAGACGTAATGGTGGTTCGGATGAAATAGAAAATTTACAGCCACTTTGTAGAGAACATAACAGTAAAAAAGGAATTAAAGCTGATGAATATTGGTCAAAAAAATTCTTTTTCGATCATCCTAAAATAAATCTTGAGAAATTAAGAACTGCTCAAAGACGTGAAGGATGGGATAGAGTTATAGATTATAAAGACTGGTTTTTACGTCCTTGGAATCAAATTAATCGCATTATTTATGGTAATTTTTGGATTGTTGGTGCTGGTAAAACTCTAGCTCCTGTGGTACAAGCTTGTGCGTTAAATTATCTGATACAAAGACATTTAGGTAAGTCACATCCTCGCATTAATAAAATTTTGATTTTAACTAAAGAACGTGCAATTAGAGATCAAATAGCCAACTCTCTTAGTGGTGAAGAAGGAGGGGAAAATGAGTTAGTAAAATATGGAATTTCATCGGATGCTCCAAGAGTGGGAATATTATCTGAAGGTTGGCAAGTTAGAGACTCTACCAGTTTAGAACGTTGTGATATTTGGGTTGCTTGTATTCATCAATTCTTTGAAACTAATAATAATCCGAAAGAAGATTTATCCGAAATTTTAGCTCAGTTTCCTTTTATTGCTATTGATGAACCTCATCATGCTTTAAATCAAGTTCTTAATATTGTTCAAAAAGCTGTAGATTCTTTAGTTTTTGGTTATACAGGAACACCTATTGAAGCAGGTGGACAAGCTCTTTCTCAGTTTACATTGCTTTCTGTTTATGATTATGATGATGCGAATGAAAACGATCATTCAATGAAATATGTAAGTGACAAAGAAGGAGATTTTGAATATTTTGTAGAGGAAGTTGGTATTACTAGAGCAGAATTAATCAATGATGATGGTTTTCTCGAAACTGATGATGCTACACAAGAGGGATATGATAAAAACTTAAGACCACAACTTTCTGTTGTACAATCAGTCCTTACTTACATGGAATCATGTGACAAGATTGAGCCATCAGTAATTAGCGATCTTGCTCCCCATCGTCCTAAAGGTTCTAAAGCTGAGTTATGGTATCCAGTACATTCTATGATTGTTGTAGATAGTGTCAAAATAGGTCGAAAAATATGTGAAAAAATAAATAACTATTTTGAAAGTAATCGAAGAAATTTTCCAAAAGAAAAAGGATATAAAGCAGAAATTATTCATTCTAATCTTGCTGAAGCACTTGAAGATAAAAATTTAAAGAAAGAGGAAAAAGCTTACATAAAAGATAAAAATATGTCTCCAAAGCATCCTTGGATGTTATATCAACAAATGGGCATACTTGATGAAAGCTGTAGTCGCGTTCTTGTTGTTATTGGGATGGCAAGAGAAGGAGTAAGTAACCGTTATTGTGGTTGTATTGGATACGCTTGTAAAAGCGAATCTTTAATTGAGCTTGTACAAAGAGCTATTGGTCGCCAAATTCGGAGCTGCGATCAAAAAGAGCAACTGAAAAAACAATTTAAACCTGGAGAAACAGATTTAGATTTAGAATGTATAACCCTTTTTACTCCACCTAAACGACTAGACAGCGTAAAAATTATTACCCATGAGACTTATGGTAATGTTCGTGATATTAGTAGAGCAATTTCTTATATCTGTAATATGCGAGATCATTTAGAAGCAATACCAACAATAGAACAATTAATGGAAGGTGAAATTACTCCGGGTGTTGATATTCCAATACAGGGAATTTTAAAAACAAAAGAAAAAATAGAAATTGCTGGTGATATTGGAAAAACTAAACAAACCAACCCTAATCCATCAATTAATACAGGAAAATATCAAGACCTTTGGGGTGATGATAATCAAACTAAACGTCAAAAAATATCTGAATGGGTAACGAAGGTAGTTGATAACCCTGAAGCTGCAGAAAGAGAAATAAATTATACTGAAACACTACCAGAAATTCCTGTTGTTTGGGATGAAACACCTGATTATCAACCATCAAGAGAACAGCTTACACAATTTATTAAAACCCATGAACCTGATTTTATTCCTGATTTAGATAAACCAGATTCTTATAAATACTTAGAAAGATTATATAAAAGAAACGCTGAAAAATTTGATATGGGTAATATTCCAAATATTTCTAAACTTAGTGATATTCGTAAATCAATTGGTTCTAAAGTTATAACTTCTTTAGGAAAAAATTTAGATAACAAAGACAAAGAAAAAGCTTATGGGTTAGTAGGTAGTGCAATGAAGCAAGTGTTAGGAACAAATAAACCGTTAACAGACAAGAGTAGATACAATTGTCCTCAAGCTCAAGCAATTTTAACTCGTAAAGATGTAACCCAAAAAATTATAGGATGGGTAAGACATCAACTAATTATTAAAGGATATTGTCCTAATTTAGCAGTAGCTTTTGAAATAGAAAAAGAGGAAAATTAACTTAAATGTCTAACTCTCAAAGAGATAAAGAAATAGAAATTGCTCAAGGTGCAGGTAAAGCAAAACGTTCCGCTGGTAACGCAGTTCATGGATTAACACATACTGAAGTTTTGACAGATTTTTATAAACTTAAATCAAATGATGCTAGGGCTGCTTTTGCTAGGACTTGGTTAGCTAAATCTTCGGAAGCATTAAATGAAACTTGGAGTGTCATTTATGAACTTTTGAAACTTGTAGAAGAAGAAGAACTTTATAAAAAGGAAAGTTCTTTAAATAACTCCAAAATTTACGATAATTTTCAAGAATATTTTGAAGACACACTCAAACGTCCTTTTGAGGAATGGGCTAGACTAGAAGCAGATTATAATTATGTTTCTAAGTATTGTCCTGAATTATTTATTAGTGATTATTCAAAAGTAAAAATGGCAAAAGATGACCTTAAAAAAAAAGAACAAGAAGTTATTTTGACAGTATCAGAATATGAACTATTAAAAAATAGGGCAGCTCAATACAATCCTATTCTCCATTGGGAATTATTAGAGAAAGCAGTTGATAATAAATGGATATTACCTACCTCACAGGTGAAAGAATTAATAGGCGTAAAACCTAGAACCTCTCCTTTTATTAGAGGAGCTTTCAAATTTATCAAGTGCGGCAAAATTGGCAATCAATCAGCTTGGTCTGTTGAAAAAGTATTATCTTGATTAAGAGAATATTTTTGATTTTTGCATTTACCCAAAAATCACATTTTAACTAAAACAAAAAAACTATGCCTAACATCACAATAAATCTACCCGATGAAATTTTTTCTTCCCGTCGCCTACCACCAAAAGAATTTGTTCAAGATTTGCGATTAGCTGCCGCTATTTACTGGCATCAAAAAGGAGAAATTTCTCAAGAAAAAGCAGCCCAAATTGCTGGAATTAATCGCCGAGATTTCCTTTTAGCACTTGCCAAGGAACAAGTTGATGTTTTTAATGTTGATTTTAATGATTTACAAGAAGAATTAAATCGTGGCTAATTTTCCTGTTATTAATACTTCCCCATTGATTTTTATAACCAAAAGTAATTGGCTAGAATTGTTGCAACAAATTTTTGATTCAACAATTATTGTTCCTCAAGCAGTAGCAGTTGAAATCCAAGCCTACGGAGAGCAAGATATCACTTTTCAAGCCCTTATTTCTACAGACTAGCTCGTAATTACAGAAACTCCTCCCATTCCATCAATTATTCAAAACTGGGATTTAGGTATGGGGGAGTCTGCAGTTTTAAGTTGGGAACGCTTGGTTTATATCATGTCCGGTTAAATACTTATAAATAACTTAGTGAGGAGTCAGGAGTCAGGAGTCAGGAGTCAGGAGGGAAGAAAGAAGAAGCAATAAGCAATAAGCAATAAGGAAGAGGAGGAAAAGGGGAAAGTTTTTTTAATCACTAATTATCCGGACATGATATTAGTCCTCACAGCAAAAAAACGGGGAATAATACCACTAGCTCGCCCAGTTCTGGAACAGTTACGTCAGAATGGAATGTATTTGAGCGATCGCGTAATTAATCAAGCCTTAATCTTGGTGGGAGAATAAAATCATTGCTAAAAGTAGGGGCAAATTTAGTTAAAAAATTAACCAAACCCACCCCTACATTGACAACGCAAAAATCAATCCGTTGCTGACAAAATTTTCCCAAACTTCAACTACATCTGCACCGTTACAGTTTTAGTCTCTGTATACTGCTGCAAACCATACTCGCCTAATTCTCGACCAATACCAGACTGCTTGAAACCACCAAACGGTGCAGCAGCATCAAACACATGATAACAATTTATCCAAACAGTACCTGCTCGCAGACCATGAGCCACAGCATGAGCTTTACCAATATCCCGCGTCCAAACTCCAGCAGCCAACCCATACATCGTATCATTCCCCCGTTGCACTACTTCCTCAATATCCTTAAACTTAATAATGCTCATCACCGGACCGAAAATCTCTTCTCGTGCAATTTTCATCTCATCTTGCACGTCAGCAAATACAGTCGGTGCAATAAAATAACCGCGATCGCCAACTCTCGATCCACCGCATAACATCCGGGCACCATCCTGTTGACCAGACTCAATATAACTCATTACTTTATTAA
>JBARXI010000454.1:0-4219 GCA_049647275.1 Microcoleaceae cyanobacterium | reverse complement strand
GCTTGGTAAACACAGAAACAAATAAATAATTTTCACAACTTCACCTCAAACCTACCACCTACCACCTACCACCTAACACCTAAAACCAGCAAATTTTGTACCTCATCAGTATGGGAAATGCTATAACATTCTTTTTTCAGGCTTGGTATTATGGGGATTCCAACTCCTCTTAAATTATCCTGCTCCGACAATCCTTTTATTTCAACCCAAGCTTTGGGCTGAAAGCTGTTAGCCCAGAGCTAGTTAAAGAAGAAATAAATCTCAAAATTCCTTTTCGTCAATCCTATTCGTTTTCAGGAGAGGTAATAATTAATTATTAATTGTTAATTATTAATTATTAATTTTTGAACTCAACTTTTAACTTTTAATCCAGTCATAGTTTGAAGTTCCTGCCTCAATAACAAAGCATATCGGCTAGGAATATCAATCAAGGTAACATTTTCATTATCTTGTTCATCCAAATAAACAATTGCTATTTGAACTCTGGCTTGTTTATCTATAGCATTAATTATCCCACTTATTGGGGAAAGAATACCTGAAGCCACACTTTTTCTAACTTGGGTTTTTGCATAATCTCCTGTGGAAAGTTCTGTAATTTGATTTTTATCCAAAGTAAAGTTGGCATCTTGATATTCTTCTTCATCAAATTTTATATCCAGACGTTTACCCGAAATATCTACATTGACTTTGCATTGGTTAAGCTCGCCATTATTATTATTTAGACAGTGAGCGCCGTGAGTTCTAGCTAAGGCAAGATTGGCAGGAAAAACTAATGAAATAGCCGAGACAAAAGCAATTAATTGTTTATTCATAATTCTCTAATATTATTTATATAGTATTGGATTTTATATAGCGTTATTTGATAAATAGACATCTAGTGGAAATTAGAGATAAAAAGCATTTTTTGTGCTTTTGAGCGGAAAATTTATTCCCAGATTAGCTGTTCCCTACTTCTGCAAAAAGTCTATTCTTTTTCACCAGATATCTAATAAATAAATCAAAATAACGATAGTTATGATTTAGTCAGAAAAATTGATTTATTCCTCTGATTCTGAACCAATAATCTCTAAACCTGTCAAAATTTCTAAATCTAGTTTTAGACCCTCGCTATGTTTTGTCGGAATATCAATCATAGTGACATTTTTATTATTTTGAGTATCCACATATTCAATGGCAAACTGAGTCCGGTCTTCTTTATGAAATGCACCAACCAAAGCTCCCAAAGGACCCAAAACTACACTTGCACCAATAGTTTCCTTACCCCGCTTTTTCGCATATTCGCCTGTAGAAACTTCTGTGATTTGATTGCCTCGAAACGTCATATTTGCTGCTTGATGTTTGTCAGATTGAAAAGTCATTTCTAGGCTATTATTCCGAGGAGATACTATAATGCGACAGTTTTTCATTTCACCACTAATAATATTCAGACAGTGAGCACCATGTTCTCCTGCCAAAGCAATATTAGCAGTACAAATAACTGAGGCCATAGAGATAAGTACGGGAAGTTTATTCATCAGACCTAAAGATTAAAAAAATCTAAAATTTTTAAGTGTGAGTAGTTTAGTAAAGACAATATTTTGTCCAATTATTTTCAGGATAAGTGAATTACCAGATTCGATCGGCATACTTAATTTTATTTTAAAATCAACCTTGAATCTGGTAGCTTTTTTAACAAAACAATATTTTTTCTGAAGAAACTAAATAAATGTAGCAGGCTTCAACTAAAATGATATAAGCTCAACTAATCAAAAGTTAAAATACAGAGCCAGTCAAATTTTTCTCTGGAAATAGGAGAAATATTTTTTATAGGCATGAAGGTACAGACTAAAAAATAGCCTATAGATTAAATTTGTCTCATCTAAAATTTTAGGTGGGAAGTGAAATGAATAGTTAATACTAGCAAAAATACCAAACCTACCACCTATGACAAATGCGGTTTGAAACTGTGCTTTCTGTTTAACTTTTTTGCTGATTTATTTGACGTTATTCTATATTCAAGCAATATGAACAATCTACAAACCTGGACTTCACTAATAGGACGAATTTTCCTCTCTGCCATTTTTATCAAATCTGGAATTGGTAAAATATTTGGTGGATCCGCAACTCAACAATATATGGAATCTGCTGGGGTTCCCGGTTGGTTGTTAATTCCGACAATTTTAGTTTTATTAATAGGTGGAATATCTGTATTAGTAGGTTACAAAGCTAATTATGGAGCACTTTTATTAATAGGATTTTTAATTCCTACCACCCTGATTTTTCATAATGTTTTTACAGACCCAAGTCAAGAAATTGCTTTTATGAAAAATCTCGCACTAATCGGTGGGTTATTAATGGTAACTGCTTTTGGTGCAGGCCCGATGAGTGTAGATAGAAGAACTATTTCTTCATTTAGTGATTAGTTGTTAATTCTTGGTAATTAGTTATTTTAGTATTTTTCATACAGGTGAAGTATCTTTAGTTATCCTATCGCTGAGAAGTCAGGAGTCTGTCGTGGTAATTCATGTCTACGTTTACGCAGCATTCCGCAAGGAAAGCATTCTATCAGAAATTACCCGTACAGGAGTTAGGAGAAAAAAAGGATTTGAACTATTGAATTATATAATTCGTATTCAATAGAACATATGTGTTAAGAGGAAGTAATTTTGCGATTAGTGTATAACCGGATTTTATATAACACAAAATGTAAATCAACCTCTACTCAAGATATTGCTTTCGGTGACGGAATACTCCGCAAAACTTCTACTAAGTTCCAGTCGCAATTACATACTCACATTTAATTACACCTGGCTAGTTATAACCTAAAACCTTTTTCATTCCTGGTTCCCTAAATCTCTCACTTTTATACCTCATGTAACTGAAAAAAACTTGAAAATAACTAATTACCAAGATTATTCAAAATTGATAAATCAACTTGAAAATAACTTATAAATTATGTCAAAAAAATGGGAAAATTTTCTGCAAAATCTCGGTGAATGGCATGGCTCATTTACTAAAATTTCTGCCCAAGGAGAAGTAATTGAAGACACCCCTAGTATTCTAATTTTAGAAAGTCTTGATGAGCAAAATCAAACAGTACGTCTTACTCTCCGTCGCTTTCCTGCTTCAGGAGATAATTCTGAGCCAAAAATTAATGAATTAGTTAGAGAATTCCAGACCCTCGGTAAAGATATTATGTTTTTTGAAGATGGTGCTTTTTCTCAGGGAACAATTCAAATAGCACCTTTTTCAGTTAATGGCGCTGAGTTTGGTTTTGTTAATAACAATCGTCGTCTCCGTTTAGTCGAATTATTTAACCAAGATGGCAATCTCAATACATTAACTTTAATCCGAGAAAAACGGGCTGGTACAAATGCTGTGGAAAATTCCCCACTCACAGTTGATGCTTTATTAGGAAAATGGCAGGGGGAAGCTATTACTATGTATTCTGATTTACGCACGCCGGATAATTATCCGACACAAATGGAATTACATATTGATAATGCAGGTCGATTAGTACAGCAAATTACTTTTGGTAATAATAATCCGAAAACTATTACTTCTACTGCCAGAATAGAAGGTTCTATTTTACACTTTGACCAAGGTTTGCAACCTATACAAATCTTGTTACTTCCTGATGGTGCTTCTGCTACTTTGCCTGTAAAAGTTGAGTTGAGAAAATCTGTATTTTTTGAGGCTGGTTGGTTAGTTAAACCTGAGCTTCGTCAACGACTTATTCGTAGTTATAATGACAAGGGAGAATGGGTAAGTGTCACCTTAGTGACCGAGCATAAAATTAGTTAAAAGTATAATTTTATTTTAGGGGCTTAGACTTGAGTTACTACAGCCATTCTATTTTAGTCGTAAATTTTTTTTCCTTTAGGTAGGTGATAGGTAGAAGGAAAAATAAATACACCGAAATTTTTCACAACCCATTGAGAGACTGTTTATTAAAGAAAAGTTCATTATTGTAGGGTGCGCCATTACGGCTAAAATATAAGTTTTCAAAGGTATTTAACAATCCGTCGTAATGCACCATGAGTGAAATAAAAATTCCCACTTCACAGACAGAAATAATAGAGGCTAGAATCATCCCCAAAAGTAGCTGTTATATAATAGAAATAGTCTATGAAAAAGCGGTGCGACCCCGCTTGGCGCGCAAGACGCAAGGGAATGCGCACTCCTGAGACAGGAGGAAACCACAAAAAATCAAGAAATAGCAGGAATAGACAAAGGAAGT
>JBARXI010000453.1:0-7510 GCA_049647275.1 Microcoleaceae cyanobacterium | reverse complement strand
CACGGGGGCCTTCTTACAAGCAAAGCGACGTTGAAGGCGCAGAATAAAGATTGGTATTTAACCAAAAGTAAGGGATGAGCACAAAAATAATGTACCAGTGTCTAGCTTTCTCGGTGGGCAAAATATTCTTTCTGTATGTTTTAATTGAGTCGATCTCTTCGTTTTGCCCACCCTACTAGACCGACACATCTAAAATGGTGCCCGGCGACGGATTGTTAAATGCCTTTCGCCGTCTAGATTTTAGCCGTAATGGCGCACCCTACAAATTTTGCTCGGTGGGCAAAATATTCTTTCTGTATGTTTTAATTGAGTTGATCTCTTCGTTTTGCCCACCCTACTTTAATCGGTACTTTATTTCAACGCAAGTCTCTAACCGCTCACTGAATTTTTACCCTCTGTCACAATAGAACGCATACCTTCTAAAGTTGCAGGAATGTTACGCGGGTCCATAAACATAACCTTACTACTATCGCTACTACCAATCTTCAGACCCATATCCATATAATTCTGAGCCAATAAAAATTGGAGGGCCTCTTGAGCATCAGGGTCTTCATGGAGAATTTTGCCAATAATTTCTAATGCTTCTGAAGTTGCCTGGGCCTTTAATACTTGAGATTGACGTTCGGCTTGGGCCTTCAGAATAATTGCTTTCTGTTGCGCTTCCGCTTCTAAAACAGTTGCTTTTTGACGCGCTTGGGCATCAAGTACTTGTGATTCTGCCCTACCTCTGGCAGAGTTAACAGCAGAATCTCTTTCTCCTTCAGAAGTTAAAATTGCTGCCCGTTTTTGTCGTTCGGCAGTCATCTGCAATTCCATAGAATCTTGTACTGCTTTTGAAGGGCTAATATCTCGTAATTCTACCCTGGTTACTTTTACTCCCCAAGGGTCTGTAGAGATGTCTAATTCTCTGAGGAGAACTTCATTAATTTCACTGCGGGCTGTAAAAGTTTGGTCTAATTCTAATTTACCCATTTCTGTCCGAATTTGAGTTAAAACTAGATTAACCATTGCAGATTGGAGGTCTTCGACTTTGTAGTAAGCTTTCTCCAAATCCATAATTCGCCAATAAACTACAGCATCTACACTAATTGCTACATTATCTCTAGTAATACATGGTTGAGGTGGAATATCTAATACTTTTTCGCGAATTGTTTGTTTATAAGAAATTCTATCTAAAAATGGGATGATAAATTTCAAACCAGCATCTAATTTTCTACCATTATATCTACCTAAAGTTTCGACTAAAGCTTCGTTACCTTGATTAATAATTTTGACACTTCCAGCTAGACTTGAACCGCCTAAAACCAGAAAAACCAGCAAAAAAAACTGTTCCATTTTTCAACTCCTAATTATTTGTTATTTCAGTTAATTTTGGTTCGGGATATCAACTGAATCATTTAATAGCTTTTATGCAAGCAAAAATTTATAATCCTTGTGAAACTATAAATTAATGCCTTGGAATATTTAATTGTCGCATAGGCATATTTGGTTTATGAGTTACAACTACAGAAACTGGCAAATTAGTATTAATTATTGCACCAAATCGGGTGTAGTCTATTTATTGTTGATTTGCTCTATCTATGATTATATCTACTTCATTTTCTACTAAATTTCCCGATTTCAATAAATATTTTTCACTTCTGCGAAAGGGTTGAGATTTTCTAAAAGGGCTAAAGCTGATAATTCTATTAAAAATAAGTAGGTCGGCATAAATAAACCCATAATTTGGGCAATGCGCGTAGGAAGCTAAAACCTTTATAGAAACTTATAGCCATTGCCCACCCTACAACTGCGAAGGGATTGAGATTTTCTAGAAGGGCTAAAACTGATAATTCTATTAAAAATACTAGCCGAAAAACTGCTCCATTTTCAAACTCCTAATTAGTTATTATTGAAGTTGATTTTGGTTAGGGAAATCAACTGAGGAATGTAATAGGTTTTCTGGCAAAACAAACAAAGTATTACCTTCGCGTCTCACAACAATAACCTTTTCGTGAGCCGCGATCGCGCTATATTCATCATCACATTTAGCCCGCCAGGAATTACCTTCATAAATTACCCGACCAGGCTGGCCAGGTAATATCTCTGTCAAAGTTTCTGCTTCTTTGGCATCGGCAATAGTAGCTACTGTATGGTGGGGCAGTAGACGACGGAAAGCAAAAATGGAAGCCACAGAAAAAATCATCCACAAGGCCACCTGTACGCTCGTACTGGGAATTAGTAGGGACACTCCAGCCACCATAAAAGCACTTAGTCCCATCATAAATTCCACAAAGGCGCTGGGTACGAGGAGCTCTAGAAAACAGAGAATTGTCCCAGCCATTAACCAAAGTATCGTTGGATTTAATAACATATATTAAGTAGGGATAGTGATGTTAAATTTATCGGTTATTTTTAAGCAAAATTACTGTAGTTTGGTGACATCACAACCTAGAGTCATCTATTGACAAATAGTCAGATATATGAATATTTTATTCTGAAATTTATACAGATAGGCTCTATCTCAATATATCTTTGCGTTTTGACCATAAAAATTAACTTTAAAGCCTTTGATTTAATTAACTCCAGGCAGAAAAGCTTTAATTCCGATTATCCCCAAATTCAGAGGTTATTGCTTTTGACCTTTTTAGGAGCCAGAGCTGTTTTAAAGTAGTTCTAAAACTACGAGGTATAAGCTTGATAACCTTATAGCAGTAGAGACAGGTCAGTTGCTATTACTACAAGAATCTTTTGGTTAGTGAAAACTCGGCTCTCTCTAATTTCTAAAAAAAGTGAAATAGAAAAATTAAACAACGTCTCTTTGTCTCTTTATAGGGGCTGATTTATGTCCCTAACATTATAAGAGAATCTTAAATCTCCGAGCAAACTGGCCTCTATTACCATATCTAGGTCTAAAAATTGGTGCGTGACTAGATTTTAAAATCCCTGGCAATTTCCGGCAAATACTGTGAGAATAGAAAATGAAAACAGAAAGGAAAGGAAATGACCAAAAATTATGTAACGCCAGGGGAAGCAACCCGAATCTTGGGAGTCTGTGACAGAACCTTGCGGTACTGGGAAGAGCAAGGAAAAATTACAGCAATCAGAACAGCAGGGGGACAGAGAAGATATGACATCACCACATATACAACTGGGACTACCGGGGATAGGGTTATCATCCTCTATGCCAGAGTCTCGTCAACGAAGCAAAAGGAAGATTTGCAGCGTCAATGTGAATATCTCAAATCCCAATATCCTGATGGAGAGCTTGTCAAAGAAGTTGGAGGAGGACTCAATTACAAACGGAAAAAAATGCTTACCATATTGGAGCGGGTCATGTCAGGAAATGTCAAACGTATTGTGGTCACATATCAAGACAGGCTCGCTAGATTTGGTTTCGATTTGCTGCAGTGGTTTTGTACCAAACACTCTTGCGAAATCGTGGTTCTCCACAAAGTTGAACTCTCTCCCGAACGAGAAATGGTTGAAGACATTCTTTCAATCGTCCACTGTTTCTCAGCCAGATTGTACGGACTCCGAAAGTATTCATCTCAAATCTCAAAAGATCAGAGTTTACCCAAAAAAAAGTCTCCATCTTCTTTGGAAACAGTGGTTAGCAGCAAGTAGATATTGCTTTAATCAAGCTATAGCTTATCAACGCAAACATGGTCTTATTTCTAAATACGATTTGCGTAAAGTAATCTTAAACAGTGACTTACCAGATTGGATTAAAAAATCACCATATCATCTTAAAGTGAACGCAATTTATGATGCTCATGCTGCATTTAAAGCTAGTCGTAAAAGTGGGACTAAACAGCAACTTGCCGGAAAATTTCGTTCGATTAGAGACCGAATACAATCAATTAAATTTAGGGTCGAAGACTTCAAAAAAGGTACTTGGTTGCCATCAGTAACTAAAGGATTAAACTTACTCGCCTCTGAACCAATTCCGACTATTAATGTTGAATACCAACAAAAGCAAAAAGATGGGACATATAAAGTTTGTGTGAGAGAACAATCTTGGAATGCACAGACTCAATTAGTTTATGACAAAAAACGCTGGTTTGCCCTATTTCCAGTAGAGTTTAAATCAGAAAAATCTAACAGTCAATCCATCATTGCATTAGACCCTGGTGTTCGCAGTTTTTTAACGGGATTTGATGGAGAAAAGTTTATTGATATAGGCAATCGGGATATTACTAGAATCTTTCGGTTGGGACAGCATATTGACAAGCTAATCTCTACTAAGACCGCATTAAAAGGTCGTCAAAATAAGTACAAAAGACAGGGATTAAACAAAAAAATTAATAGCTTATTTATAAGGATAAAAAACCTCATAGATGAAGTCCATAAAAAAGTAGCAAAATGGCTAACGAGTGAGTATCGCATCATCTTTATCCCAACTTTTGAGTCATCCCAAATGGTTGCCAAGTCAGGAAATAAAAAACGCAAACTTAACTCGTGCGTCAGTTCGCCAAATGCTAAACTGGGCACATTATCGTTTCAAACAAACTCTTAAGTTTCACGCTTTAAAACGAGGCGCAACCGTAATAGATGTAACTGAGGAATATACTTCCAAAACTTGTACAAAGTGCGGTCATGTTCACCAAAATTTAGGAGGCTCGAAGCATTTTAAATGTCCACATTGCGGTCATTCAATGCCGAGAGATTGGAATGGCGCTTTGGGGATATTCCTCAAAGCATTGCGAGATACCGCCAGTGTCGATGGTTGTGCCGTCACATTGCTATGAACGGTTTTCCCGACTTTTACCGGGAATTGCCGGGCTTGATGTATCTGCAAGATTGGAGTTCATTTATTTATTATTAAGTAGCCTAGCGTAATTAATTGTGAGTATGTCCGAAGCGACTGGAACGGACTGGAAGGTTTCGCTTCGCGACATGAATGCTCCGCATTCCGCAAGGAAAGCAATCTCAATAGTTGAGGTTACATAAACATTTTGTTACATAGTGAAGTTTATTCCCGCCCACCTACTTACTTTTGACTTGATAAATATTGACTTGATAAAAGAGTTATTGTCCCAACTATGATTAGTTCTGCCCCACCAATTCATTGTCCAAATATTAATTGTCCTCATCCGTCCAACTCTTGGGGTCGCCAAGACTGTGAAGCTTGCCAAACTCATTTGATCTATCGCTACCTATGGGCGGTCGATGCAGAGGTTGAAATTCAAGTCGGGCAGTTACTAGGCGATCGCTACTATGTTGTGGCCCCGCAAGTGTGGATTGAGACCAAGCCTGGCAAAAATCCTTTTGTTTACGAGGAATTGCCTGAATATATTATGCCTTACTTACGTCTGTACCCCTACAGGCTCCACTTGCCTGAAGTATACGGTTTTTACCAATATGGGGAACCAGCTTATCCTACAGATATCCTATTGTTGGACAATGTACCAGTGGATTTTGAAGGCCAATTGTTTCCTGCCCTCGTGGAAGCCTGGCCAACAGCACCCCCGGTGCGCCAAGCTTACTGGCTCTGGCAAATGATGGAGTTATGGAAACCTCTATCTGAGCAGGGTGTAGCCTTCAGTCTATTTACTAATAATCTCCGGGTCGAAGGTTGGCGGTTACGACTGTTGGAGTTGGACTTAGAAAACCGTAACACTAAGCTTAGGGATTTAAGGAATTTTTGGTCTAATTTAATTCCTACAGCTCATGCCCATATCCAGCAACCACTAGAAGAGATTTGCCAGACGATCGGTGATATTGGGGCATCTGTCGAAGCGATCGCTCCTAAGCTGAATCAATTACTATTGGAACAAGCGGCCCATCTACCATTAAGTGTGGAAATATTGGGAGCTACGGATACAGGCCCTGTGCGTCTCCATAACGAAGATACTTGTTATCCAACTGAACAAGATTTGGTTAGCGATCGGCTAGTACCCCATTTGGCAATGATTTGTGATGGGGTTGGCGGTCATGATGGCGGAGAGGTTGCTAGTCAGTTAGCCGTACAGTCGATTAAAAAACTAGTCCAAAACCTGTTAACAGAAGTGGGGCAACAGCAAGAGTTAACATCTCCAGATTTGGTAAAAAGGCAACTTGAGGAAATTATCCGGGTAGTCAATAACATGATTGCCACAGAGAATGATGAACAAGGAAGAGAGTCTCGGCAACGCATGGGTACAACACTGGTGATGGCACTACAGTTACCCCAACAGCTAAAACCTTCGCCGGAGTCAAATCCGAATAATGCCCATGAGTTGTATATCGCTAATGTCGGAGATAGTCGTGCTTATTGGTTAACTAGGAATAGCTGTCAGTTGCTGACTGTAGATGATGATTTGGCTTCTAGGGAGGTGCGTTTGGGGCACTGTTTATATTGGGAGGCCTTACAACGTCGTGATGCTGGTGCTTTGATTCAGGCTCTTGGTACAAGGGATGGGGAGTTTATTCGTCCCACTATTCAAAGGTTTGTGATTGAGGAGGAAGGTTTGTTGCTCTTATGCTCGGATGGTCTGAGTGATAATGATTGGGTAGAGAAGTCTTGGGCTGACTATACCCCAAGGATTTTTCGTGGAGAACTTTCTTTGAAGCAGGCTGTTGAATTTTTGATTTCTTTAGCTAATCAGAAAAATGGTCACGATAATACTTCGGTGGTACTTGCCCACTATCGCCTTTCTCCAGAGCAGTTGATTTTATTGAATGCTCCTACAGGAGGACTCCCCATTATTGAACCTATTGTACCAGAATTGTCGGAGGCTTCTAGAGCACTTCTTTATGGTAATGACGCAGATACTTCTGGCTCTGAATCTCAAGCTGAATCTCAACCTGAGTCTGAACTTGAATCTGAACTTGAATCTGAACCTGAGTTACAACCTATCCGAAATTCTCCACAACTAAAACCGTGGATGTTTATGGTTGGTTTGTTGTTGGTGTTATTGGTTGGAGCGATTATAGCTGTATGGCGGAATTGGGAAAATTTCGAGCCAACTTCTGATGATGTTCAAACACCTTGGGAGAGTCCTCTTATACCACAGCCCTCGACACCTTCAGAGTCTCCTGATTCTTAAAAGTTGTTCTGAATTGATCTTGCTTATACCGTTTCACTAAAGTCACCAAGTCAAAAGGTAAGGATTTAGGTATCTCAAACCCAGTGAGAGAGAGACTTCTGAAAACGGCTGACTCAACAAGTTAACACTTTCATTCTCAATAACGACGAAAATAAAGGCTTGTGGGAATTTATATTGAGAATATAATTTTTGGTAAAATAGCTGGAAATGCTTATTAATCAAGACTTGTAGAGTTTTCTATATGACCTGAATCCTTACGAAAATTAGCATTAAAAACCTTAAAATCTGCGTCTTATTCTCTTGGAGAAAAAGAAGTAAGATTTAATTTTTGTGAGAGTCCTAATGCCGCCTTTGAAGCAGTTGCTAGCCTACTCTTGAAGAAGGCAGAAGGCAGCTATGCTGTTTGCTCCGCATTCCGTAGGAAAGGCGTGATGTGAAAATTGCATAGGGATTCTAACCCTAAACAATTTTAAGCACTCCAGTTGACGGTGGGGTATTAA
>JBARXI010000452.1:0-18295 GCA_049647275.1 Microcoleaceae cyanobacterium | reverse complement strand
ATTTTTAGGTTTAGATGGGTTTACACTCATTGTTAAAAAATCAAAGAATTATTACAATTACAAACTATTAGTTAGTTTAGCAATTGATATCTTCAAATACAGAATCAAAAAATTAACTGACTCAAGACTTACGCAAAATTCTCTCTTTGACCTACTTTGATCATAAATTTAGTGTAAGGTAGGTTGCAAGGCACCCGACTACAAGAATGCCTGCGTAAGTCCGATAACTGTTCAAATTTGAAATAACTAGATAATTCAAAAATTGTCTATTCTAGAACAAGAGGATTAGCATTGTGAAAAAACGGGTAACCTTAACATTCCCACAACGCTCTATTCATATGCCAATTACTTATCGGTTGGCAAAAGATTTTAATGTAGCTGCTAATATTATTCGGGCTCAAGTAGCACCAAATCAAGTTGGTAAGCTAGTGTTAGAGTTATCAGGAGATATTGATGAACTAGATGCTGCAGTGGAGTGGATTAGATCGAAAAATATAGAAATCTGTCTAGCTAGTCGCGAAATCTTAATTGATGAAAATAGCTGTGTAGATTGTGGTTTATGTACTGGTGTTTGCCCCACAGAAGCTTTAACTTTAAAACCTGATACCTTCCGTCTGAATTTTACCAGATCGCGTTGTATCGTATGTGAACAATGTATTCCTGCCTGTCCGGTTCAAGCAATTTCTACTAATTTATAACCTAATGTGAAACTAATACCTTTACTTTCTTTAACCATACTTTTAACTACTTATAGCATTCTTGGTTGGAGTCTCGCTCACTCTGATGCTTCTCTATTAATCTATTGTCTGGTTATAGCTGCTGTTATTTTATTAGATATTTTTTTAACTGCTCATTTACCAAATCTAAAAGGAATCATTACACCCTTATTTCAGTCTGATATTGGTACGTTTATTTCTATAATTATTAGCGCTTTTTTGTTTGTGGTTTTTATTAGGTGGATTCACATTGTTATCAATTGTTTGGTGTTAGTTTCAGCAGCCATATTGACCAGATTAGATACTCTGATATATGGTTTAAAAAGATGGCAATCTTTTTTAGTTTTAGTAATTATTTCAGAGGCTAGTTTGGGGTTTGGCTCTGCACTATATTTATTTTTTAGATAATTTTATAAAAAATAAATATCAAACTTTAAGCACCGAGTTTAATTATTTTTAGCAACAGATTATAGGATTAATATCAGCAATTTGGCGTAGGAATCTACTTATATAGAGAATCTTGACCAATACAGACATTTCAAAAATTGTCACATAGACAACTAACAATGTAGGATTATTTTGAGCAACAGATTACAAGATTAATATCAGCAATTTGGCGTAGGAATCTACTTATATAGAGAATCTTGACCAATACAGACATTTCAAAAATTGTCACATAGACAACTAACCATAATAGTTAATTCATTAATATAATATAAGCGTTTAACTGTCCTTGCTCCCTACCTCTGTGATGTGGTGGGGTTTTTTTTGATGTTTATCTTACTAAAGATATTTAAGATATTGCTATGAAAAACTAAACAAATTCTTTAACAATTAGTCTCTATTATTTGAGAACTTTTTTGATTTCTTCTAGTACCAAAACTGCCACTTGTTCAGGCCCAGTGCCACCGACAACATTAATATGAACATCTGCATTGGCATAAAGTGGCCGTCTCTCCTCAAACAGACTATGAAGCTTGCCCAAAGGATCGTCATCTTGAAGTAAAGGTCTACTCCGATCGTCTTGCAAGCGACGATATAGTTCTTCTACTGGCACATCCAACCAAATTACTATGCCATGCTGCAAATAGCTCCAGTTAAAAGGATTAATAACAATACCACCACCTGTAGCAATAGTCAATTTTTTGTAACTAGATATTTCTGCTAGTACCTTTGTTTCCAACTGGCGGAATGCTTCTTCACCATCATCAGCAAAAATCTCATTAATAGACTTACCAGCAGCTTGAGAAATCAAACTATCTGTGTCTAGAAAACGATATCCTAACTGTTGGGCTAACAGGTATCCCAAAGTTGTCTTACCTGCGCCCATCATTCCAACTAAATAAAGATTTACTCCTTTTAACAATTCCTTCTTCCTAATCAATAGAATTGAACTATCTTTAGTTCAAGCGATTATTTTTGATCTTGCCGATCGCCTGGTTGATTTTCAGTATCCTGAGCTTCCTTTAATTCCCGATCGTTAAATCCCCAATCTTCTTGATTTTGTTCATTTTGATTGTGAGTAGGTATTGGTATATCTGAAGGGGGAGGGGGAGGAGGAGGAGGAGTAATAACCCGATAATCTGCATCATATACAGATTCTGTCTGACCTACCCCAGAACTACTAGGATCGCGATAACCATAAGAATAAACAGACCCAGACCAAGATTCTGTTTTTGGTTGTTGTTTTACTTCATAATCATCATCTGTAGAACTTTGATTAACTGGCTCTTCAACATCATCCTCAAAATCCTGTTTATCAGTATTATTATCCCACGAAGGATTAACCCTTGGAGGACCTTTTTCCCAATCATCATGGTCTTCATTTTTCTCATTGGGTTTTGAGCCTTTGTTCAGATTAAAAGCGCCTTTAGAATCTGCCGCTGCTCGATCCTCAGAAGGCCCATTAGTAGCTCTGGTATTTGAGGGTATATCCCTGTCTTCGGAAGTATCATCTTCATAGTTTTGAGATTTTCCAGGTCGGGGTCTGCGAGGTTGTCTCTTTTTTTCGAACAGATAATTAGACAGCCCCAAAATACTATAAATCAACAAATAAGTAACAATACCAGCTAAAAGAGCTGCTAATATCCAGACAGATAGAGGTAGGGGTAGCGATCGCAAACCCAGAAAAGTTAAGGACACATCAGGAGACCAGTTTTGCCAGGCAAACAAGGCCAGGCCACCAACCACAACAATTGAAACTATTAACAAGAGTATATTACGAGTTCTATTCATGGCCTATCCACCGTTTCAGAGGAACACAATCTAAACCAAATTGGTCTAGAGCACGAGCTACCACAAAGTCTACCAAATCTTCGATGGTTTGAGGGTTATGATACCAAGCTGGAATTGCCGGGACAATTCGTGCGCCTGCTTCTGCTAGAGTAGTTAAGTTTCGTAAATGAATCAAGCTCAAGGGTGTTTCCCTAGGCACAATAACCAGTTTACCACTTTCTTTCAATTGGACATCTGCCGATCGCTCCAGCAAATCTGAACTTAATCCAGCAGCCAACTTACCCACTGTTCCCATGCTACAAGGAATAATAATCATACCTTGAGTTCGATAAGAACCACTAGCAATATTTGCCCCTACATCTTGCCAAACATGACAAAATAGTGTACCGTTGTTTTCTTCTCCCGCTTGCTCCCGCCAAAATTTTTCTTGCCGAGTCGGGTCTGAAGGCATTTTAATGTTTTGCTCTGCCTGCCAAACTGAATAAGTAGCTTTTGACGCTACCAAGTCAATAGTATAGTTGGCTGCTAACAAAAATTTAATTGCCCTAACGGCATAAATGAGTCCAGAGGCACCTGTAACTCCGATAACTATCGGTAATTTAGTAACAGAATCAGAATCAGTCATTTGTATTAAACAATAAACAATGAACAGTTAACCACGAATGATGAACAAATGAACAATAGTTTATTGTTTATTGCTGATGAATAAATTGTGTGAACTTGCTTTGCACGACAGAAGAAGGAAGACTAAGTTTGAAGTCAGGAGCAAACTCAAAAACTAACATTCAATTTTTCCTGTTTATACCAATTGGATCGATGTTTGCTAAAATTATAGTTAGACTTTTTCGCAGGAATTAGGAGTCAGCAGAAATAGCTTAAATATCATTTCCTAGTCTGAATATTCCTTATTTAATCAAAGAGACATCTGACCAAAAATCTTTTAATTCCTGTTGTTTTTCATAAAATTCTTTTTTCAAAATTGAGGTATACCAATTCGATCGATGTTTGCTACAAACTAGCGTTTTAAAGTCAAGCCCAACTGGGCTTGACTTTAGTATAAATTATTCAAAATGGTATTATTTGTTTGGAAGATATTTGGTTTAATTTTCCTGGCGGGAAGTCCCGCGCTGTAATATTCGATTCAGCTCCGTATGGGAGAGCCAGAACATGGTATACTGATGGAGACAGGGGGAGGACATCACCTGGAGTATAAACTGCAACTCCGCGTGCGGGTTGAAGCGCTACCGCGGGGCTCGCTCAAGCAAGGGCATCGGGAGTATGTCAATATCTACTCCGGATAATTAGTGAGACAAAACCTTCTCCCTTCTAACCTTGCTCTTTCCCTTCTCCCTTTTGCCCTCTGCCTAGAGACCGCCTGCCAAAGTGTAATATTATATCTAGTTGAATAGTTATAAATAACAAGTCAGGAGTCTGTCGGGGTAATTTCCTTCGGAAAGGAAAAGAGGCAGTATTCAGCACCGAAATTACCCGTACAGGAGGGAAGAGGCAAGAAGTAGGAGGCAAAAGATTTTGTTCGTGCTATTATCCGGACATCATATTAAGTATTCAACCAGACACGATCTAAGTCTTCCACACCTATTAAAAGTTGCTGCCAACAAATATTAATTGTGCTTTATCTCCTTTTAAATTAACCTTCTTACCTTCTTTGTTTAATATCGATAAGGAGGAGTAGGAGTTGAAAAATCTTCATCATCCAAAGCAACGCTACCACCACTAACTGCCACCAAATCAATTTGCTGGCGGTAATAATCAACGCTCTTGACCTGTACTTCTACCATATCTCCTAACCGATATTGGTTACGATTTTTTCGTCCCACAAGAGTTTGCTGGCGAGAGCGATATTCATACCAATCATCCTTGAGAGATGAGACATGAACTAACCCTTCGACCCTGAGAGTTTCTAATGACTCGGAAGGAATCTCAATTTCTACAAAGAAACCGTAAGACTGCACCCCTGTAATCAAACCTTGGAAATTTTGACCCGTGCGCTCTTTCATCAATCCAGTTTTGATCAGCCCCTCTAGGTCTTCTTGGGCATCCTGTGCCACATTTTCACGCTCACTTAAATGTATTACTACTGATATCAGTTGTGCTTCCAACTCTTGCTGTATTTCTGGAGGTAGTACATTCCAGTTAATTTTACCATGACATGAAGAGTGACCAAGTTCCACACCTTCCTTAGAACGACTAGATCGGCGATCGCGTCCTTCATCAAATACAGTATGTAATACTCGTGAAATCAGTAAATCAGAATATCTCGAAATAGTCGATGTGCAATGAACATAACCATCTTGTAATGCTAATCCAAAATGAAGTTTAGCATTGGTGCTGTAAACTGCTGGTTTCAAGGTATCTTCTATCAGATAGCTGAGGACTTTTTCTGTCTTTGTGGAAGCAAATTCCTGAATAAATGCCAGGTAGTCAGCAGGTTGAACATCTTCTTCATCTTCTAGATATAAGTCTGCCCCAAGATTGCTTGCCAATTTCATAAATTCTTGGATGTCTGCTGGGTCTGGGGTAGTTTGAACTCGATAAATTGCTGGTACTCCCAATGCGATTAAGTGACTAGCTATTGCCTGGTTTGCCAATACAATTAACTCGGCTACCATTGAGCGAGCTGGAAATAGATCGGGAGCTATCATCGCTCCCAATTCTCCCTCATCGTTGTAATAACTTTTTTCCTCTGGTAGACTTAACTCAAACCCACCTCTTCGCAATCGTGCATTTCGGACTGCTTCACTTGAGATTTTGAGTTTATTGATTGCACTCTCAAGTCGTTCTGCATCGGAGTCAACTAACTCCTGCGTGTTGCCGTTGAGAATTTGTTTGGCTTGCTCATAGCTAAAATGGTAATCTACCTGGATCACACTTGGTTCAATTTCAAACTCAACTATTTGACCATTCTTATTGATAACGATCAGGATAGATATAGCGAGTCGGTCTTTTTTTGGCAGCAAGGAGCAGTAATCACTTGATATTACCTCTGGCAGTATAGGAACTACTATATCTCGCAGATAAATACTAATACTGCGTTTGCGAGCTTCTTTGTCTAGTCGCGACTCTGGTTGTACAAAGTATGCTACATCAGCGATATGAATTCCTACTCGCCAATAGCCAGAGGTGGTAGTTTCTATACTGAGAGCATGGTTAATATCTTTCTTGTTTAGAGTTCCAAAAGATAAGGTGAGCAGATCGCGCAAGTCTAATCTATTTTTTTGAGCAGCTTTGGTAGAGTGCTTGACTAGAGACTCAGCTTCTTTTAATACAGGATCGGGAAAAGAACGGGGTAAGTCATGCTTGCAGCAAACTATATCCAAGTCATCTGCAGCTTCAGCATCAGAACCAAGGATCTGAACTACTTTACCTATAGGACGTTTTGCTCCTAGGGGATAGCGTAATACTTCCACATGAACGAGGTGATCTATTGCATTTGCTAAATCTGGACCTTCTGGCAGCAGATCGAGTTCAAAGAGTAGACGATCGTCTAAGGGAACTGCCCGATAGTAGGAGTCTCCATTGTGCCCATTAATTTGTTTAACTCTTGCTAGTAAGGAAGGGTTGGCACGTTCTAATATTAACTTTACTTCTCCTTCCGGGCTACGACGACGACTACCTTCTTTGATAATTTTGACTAAGACGCGATCGCCGTTCCAAGCGTTACTCAGGTGACTTTCTCTGATGTAAACATCTTCCGTTCCTTCAGAGTCTTGTATTGCAAAGCAAAATCCTTTACTAGAACAGCGTAGTTTTGCTTCTACCACTGCCTCTTCTAAAAGTAGTCGATAGCGACCTTTATCTTTGGCAAGAACCCCTATTTTTTCTAGAGCATCCAAAGCAATTTGCAATTTCCGGACACTTGTTTCATCTAGACAATCTAGTTTTTTCTCCACTGCTTTGGGAGCGACTAATTTGTCTTCACTAAAATTTGCTAGGAGTGTAGCGATGGAAAATTTCATGCAGCGTTTTGTCCTTTTTGTGAGCGATTCGGTTATTCTATAAATTAGGCTGCCTTGATAGACGGTTTCACCAAGGTTTCCTGAAGTTAGACCTTAGTTATGTTAATACCAGTTTGTCCAGCTTAAGTGCTTCTTCTTTTTGCATGAGTGTGGTCTATTGCAGATATGGCACTTAAGTTGCTTTGGCCTTGACATTTCCCGAGAGTCCTGATATTGGATGTGTAGACAAGACCCCACGGTTTCAGATATTAACCACAATCCTCACTACTGTTGTTCCTATATATTAAGTAAAGATAGTTTGTACCTGTTCTGTTTTTACCATGGCATATGGGACACTGGTTATTTGGTGATTAAGGTCTATGGTTTTGACTAACCTAAATTATTTATTTATTCTATCTTAAGATGTCGCCGAGAGAACTCCGGCAATAAAATCAAACCGAGTAGACTTGTCAAAAAGAATGGCGGTCAATATTTTTAACTTGGGCGTTGCTGATTTGAGGTATGAAATTCAACTAGTGGTAAATTTTCAGCCAAAACAACGCTTGCAAATTATACCTATTTAGTCACCGAAAAACTCCTTTATACCTACTGACTCCTCGAGGTCGCCCTACCGACGGCTCCCCTACCTGACTCCTGACTCCTATAAAATCATACATTTATTCAGCAACGCCTTAACTTGAAGCGCGAATATTAAAGAAAGAGTCTGCTGTAGGACATATTTTCTTTGGAATGCTCGGCTTTCCATCAATTGCCCCTGCCTTTATAGGAGTCAGGAGAATGCGGGAGTTGGGTTTGAATCTCTATCTCCGCCATTAGTACTAATACTACCTACCAAATATTTGGTGAGTTATTTTTCATCCAGGCCTTAAAACAGCCTGGTTCTTATTTTCTACTCTAACTTGTGTAGATAGGTGCTGATTGAAATGACTCTGAGTTTTGGGCAAATGTATTAAACTGGACTTTGAACTTTTTCACGGCTGCATTAGGTAAGTAGACAATTATGTTAGAACGTTTTCGAGCTTGTTATCCCACAGGTTGCTTAATCTCAGAGTTAATCACTATTCACAATGGTAAGTATATAGTCCGCGTGCTGGTGCGGGTTGATGGTGAAATATTGGCCACTGGATTAGCGGCGGCTGATACTGTGGAGTTGGCAGAAGACCAAGCTAGAAAGCGATCGCTTTCTACTCTTCCACTTGATTCATCTATTTCTCCACCTCAAACTATTTCATCGTCTGAGGCAAAAACTTCTGTTCAACTTGCTCCATCTACCCCTAGTTCGGATTTATTACCACAAAATAGCCATTCTGTCAATAAGTATGCACAGCCAAAAATAGAGGAATTACCAACATCAGTATCAAATATAGATTCTAATCAAGTTCCTAATTCTCCAACTGTTTCGTCTGGGTTAGAGGAATTAGAAATTTCTACTCCACTAGTTCAAGAAGAATTACCACCAATACCAATAGAGTCTAGTATTAATGATGAAAATGTTTTAGATTCTACTCCAAATGTGAGTCGATTTGACGATCATTGGTTAAATACTAATTATGGTACAAAAGACAAAGAAGAAAAAGTTGATGAGACCACAGAATCATTAATAGATTCTACAAATGATATACAAGGTGAAATAACTAGCTCGGAACCAATAGATGATGAGATAGATGTAGCTCAGTCAATGGATAATAATAATGATATAGAGATTGAATCCGATTGGATGACTGCATCAAATCCCCCCCAAGACTTATCTGATGATCATGCCAAAATAGATATTTTCATTGATACTTTAAACTGGACAAAAGAAGAAGAACGAGATTTTTTAGAACAAAATTACAATCAGAAAACACGCTCATTCTTAACACCAGAAGAATTATTAGATTTCCAACAATATTTAGAGATTATGGCTAAAGTTACAGAAGAACTCAAAATTCAACGTTGGAAAACAAAGCAGAAAAAAGATTATTTAGAATACACTCATAATAAAGAATCTCTTGAGCAATTAAATATAGATGAACTACAAAGTTTTTTGCAGTATTTAGAAGTTTTTGCGAAAACTACTAATGAAATTAAGCGTTTAGGTTGGAATGCTAATCAAGGCAAAAGTTATCTCAAAAAAAATTATGGGGAGGAAGGGCGTACCCGCCTTTCATCTGAAAAATTGCAAGATTTCTTACAAAAGTTAGAGGCTTTAGATACGCCCGAATAATCAGTTAAGCTACAGGAGCTATCGGCTGATAATTAGAGGGATTACGGTTATAAACTTGGTCAATTAAGCCGTATTCCATTGCTTCTGTGGCTGACATAAAGAAGTCTCTTTCTGTATCTTCTTGAAGTTTTTCTATGGGTTGACCTGTGTGTTCTGCTAAACAGTCATTGAGGTATTTTTTGAGATATAAAATCTCTCTAGCTTGAATTTCAATGTCTGTGGCCTGACCTTGTGCTCCACCTAATGGTTGGTGAATCATAATGCGGGCGTGGGGTAGACTCATGCGTTTGCCTTTTGTTCCTCCACTCAGAAGAAATGCTCCCATACTGGCAGCTATTCCCATACAAATAGTACAGACATCGGGGCGAATGTGCCTCATGGTATCATAAATGCCCATCCCTGCACTAACTGAGCCACCAGGGGAGTTGATATAGATGTAAATATCTTTTTCTGGGTCTTCTGAATCTAAATATAGTAACTGGCCTACAATTAAGTTGGCCAAATCAGAGTCGATGGCTTCTCCGAGATAGATGATGCGATCACGCAAAAGTCGGGAGTAGATATCAAAGGCTCTTTCGCCACGGCCAGATTGTTCAATAACGGTTGGAATCATAGTTTTTTAAGTCTAAAGTCAAAGGTCAAAAATATTCGCATTCATATATCTTAGCGACTGGAGAATAATTTGAGCAAATCCCCAAAAATTTTGAATTAATATATTTTGCTAGAAATAAGTTTAATCATGAGAATTTGACAAAAATATAACTGATAACTTCCCGGTTGGCAAATAATAATTGAAACCTCTTTGAATGGTAATTACTATCTAATATAAATATTCATTTTTGATGGTTGTTTATCTGAAAGTAAAATATTTGCTCTCAAATCTTGAGTGACAACATCTATAACTCTGAGTAGGTGAAAATCGTTTTTTTTTACAACTGCCCAACATCCTTTATTAAAGAGGAATTAAACTTAATCTCAAAAGTTAACTTCTCAGTCGTTGGTAATATAATTCACCTAATAAAATTATTCTTAACTTCTATCCTAATTCTAAAGTAGTAACAGCAAAAATTTTTCTCCAATTAATATTAGGTTTTTCTGTAGTGTACATTCTCACACATTCAAAAATAGATTTCATTTTATAACCTTCAACTAAACTCAGTGCCTGTTTATTAATATCTGGCACATCAATATAAACATTTGGGTTTTCAGAATAAGTACAGTACATAAAGCAAAAAATATCTTTATCTGCTATTTCTTGATTTTCGGCAAACAAAGGATTTATCAGAAATCCATCTTTAGCTTTTTTAATAACCCCATAACCAACTAAATTTCCATCATTAATTATTCTATACCCAGTTCCATTTTGTTGATTAAGTAGGTAGGCGCGAATAAACCTCACTATGTAACGAAATGTCGATGCCGTCGAAACCCTTGAGATTGCTTTCCTTACCGAATGCTGCGCAAATTTTCCACTCCGTTCCAGTCGCAATGACTTACTTGCAAAATTTTCCACCTACCTACTTAATCCATGTTTTGAGGAAATTATTACGTTCTTCGGGAAAATAGCGATTATCATAACTGAAAATTTGCTCAAAATTTATAATATTTGAATCTATGACATCTTCAGATATTGCACCTGATATTATCCTTTGATAACGAAAATGATAATGAGCAGGTTTAAACCGAGATTTATTATAAGTATCAACTTGTTCTAAAACAGCATCTAAAGCAACAGTTTGATTATTGATTAACTTGAAAGCCTCCTGCTAAGTTTTTCAGCCAAATCCTTTTTTTATCCATTCTGGTTTGACTATATAGATGCCAATAAAACTAAAATTTTAACTATATCTAACGGCAGAAATACAACTAATTGGTTTTCCGTTCAATTCTCCAATGAAAAAATATTTAAAATCGGCGACATAAAAATTATTAGCATCATCAATTCCTGGATTTTATCCCTCATCAGCAGCCCAACTTAAAGCTAACTTTAAATCAGCTATAGCAATCAGGAATCAGATGTAAGAAGCTAAATAGACAATCAATCAATACATCTTCTGATTCCCAAAACTATCAATGTATAGTTCTCTCTCATGAATCATTCCTGAGTGCTATATAGTCATAGGACGAACTATAAAATTATCTTTGGCAACAATCATTTTTAAATATATTCATTTTTAACTAATACAAAATTTATGCAAAGGTAGTTACATTTTAATCAGTTATTTATTCATGGCTATTTCATTCTAAACTTTGCCCTATTATGTCTTGACGAAAATATGTTATTTATAGCTCTAGACAATTTATCTTTCCCTATCTGAAAGTAAGTAAATTCATTGCTAAAATCTAGAATGAAATGCCCCTGGTTATTTGTTAGTATAGGTCAAAGATTTATAGTTGGCATAAATTGTAAAAAAAAACGTACTTGTTATCTTTTTCCTTTTTCTTTCATATATTTATTTTTTCTAGTTTCGGTAATTTCTATAGTATTTTCCATGTTTAGTCATCCTCGGTAATATTTGAAAAAATAGTATAAAAATAGCTCAATTTCAGTTGCTTGAAGATATAACTGAATCATTTTAATTATGTTATTGAATAGCTCGCCAAAAATATTTATTAAACCTTGAAAAACCAACCCCGACGATACATAAATTCAGAAATTACCCACCAAAATAATACATTGATAATTGCAAAGAGCAGAGAACCGTTTAATGGCCCTGCCCAGGATTGGAAAAATTGTTCATATATCCAGGTCTTAATATTAGGAGAATTTTCGACCCTACTAACGTTGTTATAAATCATTAGTCTGGCTAAAAATCCAGAGGCGACAAATATAAAAATGGCATTTAATCCCATCACTTCAAATGGCCTGCTCCATTTTTGCCAACCTCGAACCTCGATCGCTTCATAACAAGCAGCTAATAAAAGTAAAGCCCATCCGGCAGTAAATACAACATAGGAACTTGTCCACAAAGCTTTATTTATGGGAAAAAATATTCCCCAGACATATCCCACTACTAAACAGCTCAGACCAAACATAACAAAATTTAAGCTGGTTCGACTTTTGCTTGGTTGATGCTTCAGCCATTTTCCTGTATAGTAACCGATGACAACAGTTACTACGGCTGGTAAAGTGCTGAATAGACCTTCTGGGTCGTAGGGTTTACCTGCCCATAGATGTTGTTGAGTGAGAATCAGGCGATCAATATAAGCAGCGAAATTTCCTTCTGGGGAGAGGTTACCAGCACCATAACCAGGAACAGGGATGAGTTGCATGGCTGCCCAATATCCAATTAGTAGGGTGGCGCACAAAAAGTACAGTTGTTTTCGGGAGAGGTTGAGGATGGCAACGGCCGCGAGCAGGTAGGCTAAACTAATACGTTGCAATACTCCCATGATGCGGATAGTCGCTAAGTTGTATTTAGGAAAACCATTTAGTAGTAAACCCAAGAGGAAAAGTATGAGACATCGTTGTACAATTCGTTTGTATAATTGTGGGGTAGGTTGCTTTTCTTTGGTGTATTTTGACAGGGAAAAAGCCATTGCTACACCTGCAATAAATAGGAAAAAAGGAAATACTAAATCGGTGGGGGTGCAGCCGTGCCATTCTGCATGGAGTAATATGGGATAAACATGATTCCAACTGCCGGGGTTGTTAACAAGAATCATGCTGGCAATGGTGATGCCACGAAATACGTCGAGGGATTTTAAGCGCATTTGTTGTTTTTTTGTGTTTATAGTAATAGTTAATAATTAACCAATAAATAGGGGGATTGTATTTACTATTTCTGTATAAATAACTTATCAAAAAATCAGAGAGGAACTTAATTAATGGTTAAAAATAATAATTTCGAGTTAATTTCTGAACCTGTTTTTCTTGTCGGTGCTGAACGTTCAGGGACAACTGTTTTGAGATTGATGCTAGATCACCATCCTCAGATAGCATTTAATAACGAATTTGAGTATTCAGTAGATTTGGTTTCAGATGAAGGCAAGTGGCCAGAAATGGATAGATATTATGAGTGGTTGAAAACTCATCGTATCTTTCTGGCAAGTGGTTTTGAGATTGACCGTAGCTTGAATTATCCTCAACTGATTAATAGTTTTCTCTGTCAGAAGCGCGATCGCGCTGGCAAACCACTTGTTGGGGCAACAGTTCATCGTCACTTTAATCGATTACTTGATATTTGGCCTGATGCCCGTTTTATCCATATACTTAGAGATGGCAGAGATGTTGCTCGTTCTAATATAGGTATGGGCTGGGCGGGTAATGTTTGGATAGGAGTAGATAAGTGGCTAGAAGCTGAACAACTATGGGCCAGGCTAAAAGAAATTATTCCTGAAAATCGACGCACTGAGTTAACTTATGAAAATCTGATTTCAGAACCAGTTCCAGTGTTGAGGCAGCTATGTGAATTTATTGGTGTACCCTATGATGAAGCAATGCTAAGTTACGCTGATACTAGCACCTATGATTTGCCAGATAGCAAATATATTGCACAGTGGAAAAGAAAAATGTCTGAATATGAGATTCGATTGGTAGAATCTAAGGCAGTAAATATGTTAGTAGAAAGGGGATATGAACTTAGTGGGTTGCCTCCATTAGACGTTAACCAGACAGTCAAGCTCAGACTAAAATTGCAAGATAAATTAGAACGAATAAAATTCCGAGTTAACCGTTTAGGTCTAGGTTTATATATAGAAGACTATTTTGCAAGGCTTCTCGGTTTTAAAAAATGGCAAAAAAAACTTAGATTAAAAATAAATCAAATTGAAAAATCTCATTTGAAGTAATTCAGAAATTAAGTAAAGGTTATTGAAGTAGTTATGAAATGGTAAGAGTAATTTTTTTGAAAGAAAAAAATGAACCGAGAACAAAGAAGAAAGGCAGCAAAAAGTAAAAACAAAAATCTACCCCCGAATAATCTCCCACCAAATGCCTTATCCTATGCTCTATCTTTTCATAAAGGCGGACAACTTCAAGAGGCAAAGATTATTTATGAAAAAATTATCCAAGCTGAACCAAATAATTCTCAAGTATTAAATTATCTGGGCGTACTAAAAGCTCAAATGGGAGATAATAAGAGCGCTATAAATTTAATCAATAAAGCTATTAATCTTGAACCTGATAATTTTGGATATCTCAATAATCTCGGTAATACTTACCGCGCAGCCCAACAATTAGATAATGCTATAGATTGTTATAAGCGTGCTATTCAACTAAATCAAAATTCGGCTGATTCTTACTTGAATTTAGGTATTGCTTTGACGGAAAAAGGAATGGTAAATGAGGCTATCGCTTCTCTAGAAACAGCCTTAACTGCTAACCCCAATCATCCGCGGATTAATATTACACTGGGGGATTTATTCCAAACTCAAGGTAAGTTAGATGAGGCAATATCCTCTTATATAAAAGCTCTTTCAATAGCACCTAATTCTTTTGATGCTTTATCATCTTTAGGAATGGCATTTTACCGTCGTGGTAACTTGAAAGAATCACAAAAAGCTTACCAACAAGCGTTAGAAATTAACCCCCACTCTACGGAAGGTTTGACTAATATTGCTGCTACTTTTTATGAGCAGGGAAGGGTTGATGTAGCGGAAGCTTGTTATCAGGCTGTTATCGATCTAATTCCTACTTCTGCTGATGCTCATATTAATTTGGGTTTTCTGTTGAGTCAACAGGAAAAACATGAGGCAGCTATTAAATGTTATAAGGCAGCATTAAAGCAGGATAAAAATTCTATCCCTGCTATGGCAGGTATGGCAGAAACTCTGGGGAAACAGTCTGAGTGGGAATCAGCAATAAAGCTTTATCAAAAGATTATTCAACTTAATTCTAATTTGCCTGATGCTTATGCGCAACTAGGAATAGCTTTGCGAGAAGTGGGTAAGTCGGAGGAGGCGATACGGCTGACACCACGCTCCGCGATCGCCCAATTTCAAAAAGCTATAGATATTAATCCTAGACATATTAAATCTTATGCTCATCTTGGTTTGGCACTTCAAGATGTAGGCAAAAAATTTGAGGCTGAGTCAATTTTTAATTGTTCGGGATTAGTTGGAAAATATCAGTTTTCTAATATAGAAGGATGGGAAAATTTAGCTGCTTATAATACTGACCTGAAAAATTATATTTATCAACATCCCACTCTGCTCAAAGACCGACCGGGTAAACCAATAAATAAAGGTAGTCAAACTTACGAAATTTTTACGGATAATGCTCCGGTTATGGTGGCACTTAGTGAAAAGATTAATAGTTGTCTCGATGATTATTTTCGTAGTTGCTCTACTAAGTCTAATAATTTATTTTTTAGTCAGTTACCCTCAAATTGGAAACTTAGTGGTTGGGCAGTAGTTTTAGAATCAGAAGGGTTTCAAAACTCTCATATTCATCCTGAAAGTTATTGCAGCGGTGTTTATTATATTCAAGTTCCAAATAGTGTAAAGCAAAATAGTAATGGAGAAGGTTGTTTGAATTTCGGTACTTCCTTTCCTTCAGAATCAGAAAGTGCTAATAAACAGAAATATATGGTTAAACCAGAGTCTGGTTTGCTGGTAATTTTTCCCTCATATTTCTGGCATTCTACTATTCCATTTACTGGGGATAGCGACCGAATTTGTATCTCATTTAATCTGATTCCTTTAGATTAAAATGTAGAGTGCGTTTAGGCGAGGATAACCAAAGTTTGTTAGCTGATAGTCTCGATAAAACCGATTATCTTTTTAGCAATATACAGCCCTTTGCGGAACAATTAGGTACAATGCTTAAAGCAATAAGCTAAAGATAAAAATGAAACCTTATTATTTACTGAATATTGTTAAGCAGGTACACAAAATTAATTACAAATTGAGTGAAACTGAATTCCTGATACTGCAAGCATCACATAAAATTGGAGTATGTAAACAATTTTGTTTAGGTGCTTACTGTACCGATTAGTCGTACAAAGAGCTGTATTATAAAATCTGTTAACTTTATTTTCTGATATTTTCTGATTTTCAATTATCCATACATCCGTATAAAAAATCCTTATTTTGCCTTTCCGATAGTTAAAAATCTAGCGGTTTGCAAAAAGGTAAACTACATAGAAAAAAAACTATATAGCCATCCTAAATCATTTGTCATAAATCAAAACACAGATAAAAAATCTGAGACTCTGTTGCCTATTCCCTGTTGCCTGTTGCCTTTTTGTGAGATATTTTTACACAACCACGCCGAGCACTGCTATATTACCTAATTGGTTTACTTAGGTCTGTTGCTGTAGTCTATGTTAATGAAAACCGCTATAAGGAGTTGAATAATTAGAAGCTAGTACTATTGTTTGGATTTAGGGTAATAGGAAAAAAAATAGGATATGTTCAAAATTAGCCATTATTAGCCATTATGATTCAAAACATTATAATTAAAAACATTACTAAGCCTTACTAATTAGGGTTTGCTGAATAATACCAATTTCATAAAATATTGCTACATTCACGGAGCAGGGAAAAGAGTAAAGATAAGTATATGAAAAATAGAGAAAAAAATGTTAACTATTTACAATATCTGCGAGGGAGAAAATTTTATACTATAGGCAGAAAATACAGATTAAGATTTCATCTCAAGTTACATTAAATAATCACAAGAAATCTCTATCCTCCCCAGGGTTGTTTCATTCTCAAATGTGCCATTGTATGTATTTAGGAGAACTGGTTATTTCCAGGTTTAGGTAATTTATATTTCACTGACTGAAAGTAAATAAATTCATTGCCAAAATCCAGAATGAAATGACTCTGCTATCCTCCCTTACCCCCGTTGAATAAAAAGCGGAGTATCCTTTGGCTTCCCCCCAGGGTTGTTTCCTTCTCAAATGTGCCATTGTATGTATTTAGGAAAACTGGTTATTTCCAGGTTTAGGTAATTTATATTTCACTGGCTGAAAGTAAATAAATTCATTGCCAAAATCCAGAATGGAATGATCCTTGGCTTCCTCTTTTCTAAAGGGGGCAGGAGAGGGAGAAAAAGGGGGGAACTAACGAGAGATGTAAATACGCTCATTTTTATTCAGGGTAATTAAAGTGAGATGATATAACTACCTTTTTTGAATTTGCTATAAAAGCAGAAGGCTTTCTCGGTCTGAATTTTGAACAATTCTTTGACCAAAAAAGTGCAATGCTTTAACTATCTAGAGGCTCAAAACCCATGCACTTTAATCAATGATTGCTGGGGAAGTTGGGAAACTTGAATAAAAACTACTATTTGGCAAGCTCTGTGCCTTCTAGATTAGCTTTGGAGAGTTTTTAAACAAGCCTTAATTACTTGATAATTGAAGTGTTGAGCAAGTAAAGTATTATTTTTGAGAATTAGTATAACTAAACAGCTATTTTATCGGAAACAATATAAGTATCTAAGACCTGTAATAGCACCTCAACACTCGCATTATGGTCTAAGAAAGAAAACAAATGTTTGTAGCGAAGTCTGCCCTGCTTATCCAACATAAATTGTCCTGGCAAAGGAGCACCAAGAGCTTGACCAACTTGATAGTTTCTAAAAACCTGACAACTGGGGTCACTGAGTAATGGCATTTTTAAACTTAAATCTCTCACAACTATGTTACTTTGCTCCTGGTCAGTACTGGTAATCATTAATACTTCCACTCCTCGCTCTACAAACTTTTCATAATTATTGTTTAAAGCTAATATGTGAGGGAAGCAAAAAGGGCAATATTGTTTTTCAGTAAAAATTCGAGTGAAGACAAGTAAAACTGGGGTTATTCCCCAATAGTTGGAGAGCTTAATCAAGGTATCATTTTTAATATCTGGTAATTCAAAATCCGGAGTTTTTTTTCCCCTATCCAAACTATTAATAGCTGGAATTGGTAATAAGTTTTGAAAAAAACGTTGATTCAATAAACCGCTAAAGTCGGTGGAAGTTAGCATGGTTGTAAAATTTATTTAAAACTATTGTTAGAGTCGATAGAGGCGTTTCCACCTCTACCTCTCCTTCAGAACCGGACGTGAGACTTTCACCTCATCCGGCTCCTTGATATCTCCACCTTTGTTATGGATACGATTCAAGACTTTGATGGTGTTGAGCCATCCTGTGTGGTCTTTGTGTCGTGGCAGTGTCTATGTAGAAGTTGTAAGTTGTCATAGATATCTTTTCCACCTAGACTTTTTGGTAC
>JBARXI010000451.1:0-1607 GCA_049647275.1 Microcoleaceae cyanobacterium | reverse complement strand
GAATACACCCAAATTAAAAGAACATATAGAAAAGAATTTAGCAATGTGGATTTTGGGATATGTCAATGATAGAATTCCTCAAAGTTTTCTTTTCAAAAGACCAGCTTTTCAGCACGAAAATGAGGTTCGATTAATATATAATTCATTTATGGATACACATAAATATGATTTAAGAAACTTTTATTATCTGACTAGACCAATGGACTTAATCGAAGATATAGTTTTTGACCCAAGAATTGAATATGACGAGTTTAAGAAACATAAGAAATTTTTAAATGAAAAAGGATTTAAAAAGAAAATAGTAAAATCAAAACTCTATAGTATTCCAAAATTGAATATTAAAAGATTTGTATATCCGCAAACACTAATAACGACGTATTAATGCATATCTTCAATAAAAGTTAAGTTATGAATATTTTCAGTTTTACGGCAGAGTTCGATAGCGAAGAATCCTGCCGCAACCACTTTAAAGCCGAGCGGGACAAAATTGGTGTATCGTGTAAAAAGTGCTCGTACAAAGAACATTTTTGGATAAAAAGCCAATGGAGCTATGAATGCAAAAAATGTAGAAGCCGTACTTCTTTGAGAAGCGGGACCATCATGCAGAGTTCCAATCTATCCTTTATGACCTGGTACAAGACCATGTTCTTGTTAACGGCGACCAAGAAAGGCTTTTCCTCAAAAGAAATTCAGCGCCAGCTTGGCCTAAAGCGTTATGAACCAGTTTGGGCCATGGTTCATAAATTGCGCAAGGCAATGGGAAACAGGGACGATCGATATACTTTAGAAGGTATGATAGAGATGGACGAGGGTTATTTTACGATAGAAGCATCCGGGCAAGAACACAATACCCAAAAGGCCGGACGGGGAAGTAAAACAAAATCCAATGTTATGGTCATGGCCGAAAGTACGGTTCTTGAAGATATTGAAACAGGCAAAGTAGAGCGACAATGCCGATATTTTAAAGCGAAGGTCTTGGAAAACCATCAGGCCGATGGAACGGATAAAACTTTGAAACAAGCAATAGAAGACGAGAAAATGATCGTCTTTACGGACAATAGCACTTCGTATGTAAATATTGCCGATTATGTAGAGTTACATATAAGCGAAAAATCAAGCGAGGCCACAACAAAAGAAACCTTAAAATGGGTCCATATAACCATCAGTAATGCAAAGCGGAATTTTGTGGGTACATACCATAAAATCAAAAAGAAATACCTTCAACTGTACTTAAACGAATTTGTGTACAAACTTAACCGAAGATATTTTGGAGAGAAGATATTTGACAGGCTGGTCATAGCTAATATTACAGGTTATGACTAATAACGGATATACAAAAATCTATTGTTTCAAATAATAATTCCAAAACAAATGTGGTCTATAAATTCAAAAAACTTGTAGATAAACATGTATGTGAATTCCATGAAGTAGCTGACTATGCCTCCCTTCTTAATATTTCTCCAAAATATTTAAACGAATGTGTAAAAGAAGTACTGCTTGTAGGTTCAAAAAATATCATAATTGAACAATTACTGATGAGTTCTAGGCACGCATTAAAATTTTCGAATAAAACCATAAAAGAAATTAGTTTTGAATTGGGTTTTTCG
>JBARXI010000450.1:0-21339 GCA_049647275.1 Microcoleaceae cyanobacterium | reverse complement strand
TACGAAATAAAAGCAGCGACTCCCCAAAAGAAACATTTTCTGAGCAAAAATTCTTATTGCTACATACGCAATAAAACCAACGACTTCCCACAAATACAACTAAGCAAAAATTCCTATTGCTACATCCGCAATAAAACCAGCGACTTCCCACAAATACAACTAAGCAAAAATTCCTATTGCTACATACGCAATAAAAGCAAGAATTGGCACAAACAGAACTAAGCAAAAATTCTTATTGCTACATACGCAATAAAAGCAAGAATTGGCACGGGAGGAAGTTAGCCAGTTGTTTTAACAACTGGTTGAATAACGAAACGGCAGGTTAAAACCTGCTATTATTTTTCTCTGTGATTTTCAATATATTTTTTAAAAGCTTCCGTTGAAGTATTCCCGGTAGTTGCACAGAAATAACTAGGAGTCCAGAGAGTTGGAAGTTTGAGTAGGTGTGAATATTCTTTTGTTAAGTGGTGTAAGGCTCTACCCTTAATTCTTTTGATAATATTTGAAGGGGCAAAAGTAGGGTCTACTTCCAAGAATAGGTGAACATGGTCTGGCATAACCTCTAAAGCTATTAGCCTCCAGTTGTTCTTTGTGCAAAGCTCAAATATTATATATTGGAGTCTCATCGCCACTTCACTATTGATACCATCAAGACTTACACAAACAAAACTTACGCAAAGACATTATATTTAGCTTTGTGTTTAGTTTCCAGGCACTTGAAATAATTCATTGTTTTTCTGCATAAATATCAGTCCGACCTCTGGGTTAATGATAGTAATATTACGCTCTTGAATTTTTCTACTTTGAACGTAAAATCATTAATGATAAGAATCTCGCATTATAATCTTTGATGTGCGTGTCAGGAGTATGTCAAAGAAAGTAAAAAGTATAATAGGAAAAAAGCAAATGGTTAAAAAAAGTAAATCACTCCCACCTTCTCTAACAATTAAATTTGGCAAATGGGTTTGGACAACTATGTGGCAAATAATGATGTCAAAACTTGCCCCTAGAAATACTTCAGGTGAATATATTCGCCCCAGTAGTTGTTTTAGAGAAACAGTTGGGAAACAAACAGAAAATACATATCAACCTGTAGCTGGGCGATACCGTCTTTTTGTTGGTCTTGGTTGCCCTTGGGCACATCGAACTCTGGTTATGCGGGCACTTAAGGGTTTGGAAGATGCAATATCTGTAAGTATTGTTTCTCCGGCGGGCGATCGAGGTATTTGGGTATTTGAGGAGGAGCAAGAAGGCTGTCAAACTTTGCCAGAATTATATAACTTAGCCAAGTCTGGTTATGACGGGCGTTTTACTGTGCCGGTATTGTGGGATGAGCAGACTAAAACTATTGTTAATAATGAGAGTGCAGAAATTATTGTGATACTTAATAATGAGTTTAATGAGTTTGCTAAAAATCCCGATCTAGACCTTTATCCGCAACAACTAAAAGCCAAAATAGATGAGTGGAATGACAAGATTTATCACACTGTTAATAATGGTGTTTATCGTTGTGGTTTTGCTCAAAGTCAGGAGGCTTATAACAAAGCTTGTCAGGAATTATTTACTACTTTAGATGAAGTTGATAATAAACTTTCTCAAAGTCGATATCTTTGTGGCGAGCAAGTAACATTGGCAGATGTACGTTTGTTTACTACAATCTTTCGTTTTGATGCAGTGTATTATGGGCTGTTTAAATGTAATCGCCACAGAATTAAAGACTATAAATATTTAGGTGCTTATCTACGAGATTTGTACCAACTTCCTGGGGTGGCTGAAACTTGTAATTTAGAAGCAGTGAAGAGAGATTATTATGGCAATCTTTTTCCTCTTAATCCTGGTGGAATTATTCCTTTAGGGCCTGACATAAATACTTTTCTTGAACCTCATGGTCGTGAAAATTTTAGTTCTGATGCGGCTGTGCCCACTACTTCAAATTAAAGCGCTCGTGATTTTGTATTTATTCGTAATTTTTTTAATTATAGTCATTTCAAATAAGAATGAAACACTTTTTTTGCTGAAACCCTTTCAAGGCAAGAAATACTCATCTGAGTCTAAACTGAAACGACTATAAAGACAAAACATTCTACTTAGGAAAAAAATGAAAATCATACCCCAAAAAGTCAAGTAATTGTTTTGCCATTAGGTCAAAACATTGTTGATGTAAATATTTAAATAATTGATAATTGATAATGAATAATTGATAATTACCTCTTCCTTTAAGGAAGAGGATTGATACCAATTAGAAAAGTGTTGACTTCTCTTTGTCGATTGGATATGGCGTTTGCGCTTCGCAAAGCTTCCGCTTTACATGTTGCGGAGCAAAACGCCATTCCCCGATCGCTTTTTTTCTTAAAATAAGAGGCTTTAAACCTTAATTATTCGGTAATTTTATTTTCTTTTTCCATACACTTATCTTTCCCTATTTCCTGCTCCCTGAATGTAGCAATATAGCAATCCTACTAAATAGGTTGTGAAAATTTTTATAACAGTTAATATTAATTGAAAAACTTAAAAATTATGACTCCTGTACGTCGCCAATCCGACGGCTCCCCTACCTGACTCCTGTACGGGTGATTTCCTCCGGAATGCTTTCCTTGCGGAAATCACCCCTACCAGTAAAATATTACAACTAAAATAGGATTGCTATATTTTATGAAATTAGTATGATAGTATGTGAGTCTCCCGACTCAATCACAAACATTGTATAGACAAATTCCACAGGAGTTACAAAATGAACAACATCGAAACCCCAATATTTCTCAAACGCAAAGACCTAACTTTAGCCTACACATTCCTGCGAATAGTATTCGGAATTAACTTCTTTGTACATGGATTAGTCAGAGTAAATAATATGGGAGGATTTATACAATCAATGGTAGATAGATTTCAAGAAATACCAGTACCAAGTTTTGTGATTTTAATCTTTGCAGCTTTAATTACTCCAGTAGAATTAATCTCTGGATTTCTAATGATAATTGGACTCCAAACACGCAACGCAATTATTGCTGGTTTTCTATTAATGATGCCATTAATGTTTGGAGTTTGTCTACTTCAACAGTGGGATACAGCCTCTTCTCAACTTATCTATTCCTTAGTTTTCTTCATTCTTTTAGCAGGGTCTAGTCTCAATACTATTTCTGTTGACCGAGTTATTCGTAATAGAAATCCCTAGTAAGTTTAATCTCTAGTAAATTTAATTCTACTTGGCTATAAATGGCATTTTTTTTTGCAACAAATGCGTGCACATTATTTTTAAAATCCTTCCTGTCTGCTAACTTTGGTCTAAACAATACTTGGGCTATCCTTTGTTTAAGCGAGCGATCGCTACTTTATTTCAAAAGTGAAAAGACTTGCATCAATATTGACGCAATTCTTACAGGAATCAAAATACCTCCAGTATTAAATTTCATAGTTTACGATGAGCAAAAATATTTAACCAAGGAATATACAAGTGGCAGCAGCAATATTTTGCATTGAGGGAAAGAAAGACAACCCAAATAAACCGTGGAAGTAAATATTGTCAAGTACAACAATTAAAAGTAAATATCAGCTCAAAAAAAATGATAAAATTATCCTGACTATTTGTGGTATTGTTAGATTCCGAATATGGACATTAATTTGAGAGTAAAAAAAGCATTATTCAACATCTGAAATTAATTAACTAAAGATGCTATTTTTGAGATAGTTTTTAATATAAAATATCTCAAGTGCTTATTTGAAAGTAACAATCAGCTATTGTCACTATTAAGCGATCGCTACTCAAAAGATAGTTATAGTAAATATTTGACTATTTTCGGAGAGGTCTAATAATTTAAAAACAAATTCCACCCAATCAACCGGGGGTATTCAAGACAAAAAGGAAATTCTCTAGACCGATCGTTCAACATAAGCTTTTGAGTCTGACTTAGCGCTGCAAAATCACGGGGCAAGGCTTTGCACTGGAATACTCTAAAGTAAAATAAATATTCATTCTACTTCTACCTCTTCGGGAGATTCTTCAAGCACATTGATTAAGTCAATAAAACCTTGATGTCTAGACTTGGAAATTTGTAATTATTGAGGGTCTTAAACTTTTGATATATTGCCTTGGCAAGTAACAATCTTCTAATGTTTAGTTCTGATATTATTGATGATAGTTGGTAATAAGTAGGTAGGCATACATAAACCTTAAAACGAAAAATCAGAAAATGAAGCTATAAGTTCAGTTGTCAAGAGCTTTTTACCATTTGAAATTTTTATCCCTATTTTACAAATAATTAAACCTATCTACTTAATAAATTGTACTCTTTTACTGTCTAAAATTAAATTAGTGAGACTATCAATACAATTCACTCCTAAACTATAGCAATCTTATCTCAATTGTGAGACATTGTAGCCTTTTAGGCAACAGCTCCGTCAGGCAACAGCGGTGCGACCCCGCGTCGGCGACAGACGCACCTGGTAGCTCACTCCTTTTCGGCAACAGAGAAGAAAGAAAAAACTGTATCTTAATCAATATGAAAACCACTATATTCTCTACTTTTAGGGGATAGTAAAATTCTCACATCTGATTCCTGATTGCTATATTTTAAAACTCGTCAATTAATATTACACTTTCTTCTGACGACAAGTATAATTCACTAATATACACCAATGTTTTAAACATCGCTGAATAAATATTGTATTTTGAAATAAAAAAAACTAAATTTGAACTAATTATGTTAATTTTACCTGCACTATAAACACCAAAAAGCAAAGTAAGATTAGGTAATAAATCAACAGGTTCAAGATTACAATTATATTCGCAATCGCCATATTTAATTTTTTTAATTTTATTTTCATTTATATATAGTATCTTTGATTTATATGATTAAGTAAAACTATCATCTAAGTTACATTGAATCTCTTCCAAGATTGAATATTGCTATCTAAACTGTTAATATCTAGTTTTTCTGACAGCACATACCAAATTATTTAAAAATAACAACATACAGATATTATTCAAACTTCACGAATATTTCTACAGTTTCATTAGAATCTAAACCTATATATTGGGCGCGGATAGTAGTATTTGATTTAACCGCGACAAAATTAGTAATACTGCCCAAAGAAAGTAAATCACCTTTTTTTAATTGTTTACCTTCAGCCTGCAAAGAATCTTTAATCCAGAGTACAACATTCAAAGGATGACCTAACAAAACACTACCATTTCCTGACGCCAATACCTGACCAGTTTCGTCTAACATTTCTAGACGCAGATTCTGTAAACGATTTTCCCATTCATCAGTATCAGCTAAAGGAATAGGCTTACCTAAAATTCCATACCTCGCCCCAACATTAATCGCTAAAAGTGCAGGAGCATTTAATTTTACATCTTGACTATAAACTAAATCTGCTAATTCAATAAATGGCATTACTACATCAAGATAAGCTAAAGTTTCCCTAGGAGTTTTAGCATTATTAATTTCTTCATTTCCTACCCTGACAATTAAATCACCTTCACTGACAGGGCGACTACCGAAGTTAGCAGAAATAACAGTACCACTTTCAAGCAGCATTTTTTGTAGTAAAGTGCCACGCAAAGGCTGAGAAACATTAAAACGTTGTTGAGCCTTTTGATTAGTTAACCCTGCTTTGTAACCTATTATCTGACCGAGGTTTTTACTAATTTCCGCTACAAATTGATTTTGAATTAGTTGTGCTTTGGCTAGAGTTAGACGGGAATCAATTGTGTTAACAGGAGTTTTATTAATATAATTATCTGTCAGCTTTTGAACTAACTTTGAATCATTATTTTGGTTGATATTTACTGAGGCTTGCTTGTCTAAAGTTTCTGTTTTATTAGATGTTTCAAAATTGCAGGCTGAAAGAATAATGAGCAAGATAAAGTTAATACCAAATTTCAACATTGATAATTTAAACAAGTAATGTATTTATAGTTATTTCAAATAAGAAGGAGACATTATGCTGTACAATAATTACGAATTATTTCATATAGGGATGTACCGGAAGTCGCGTACATTCTCCCTCTTTTCAAAGCATTAAAATTATGCTCAGTATCATTTAAATCTGGAGAGTATTTCGGCAAAAATTGTACTTTATGACCAGCAGCTTCTACCAGTTATCTAATGATCTTATGATATCAGAATCGGTGTATTATCCATGATTAAAACTGATGTTCTTTCCAGTGATGGTAATAAAATACCAGGCTAACCACCCTTCGAAATATTCTGGATTCAAGCGAACTGTGAATATCATTGGTGCAACGCCAGTCCTTTTTTCCTTTTCTCCTGCCTGTACTAAATTTTCTCTTTTTACTCGTTTTCCTTCCCGGTCTCCATAGACAATATTACCTTTTTTTGACCAAGCATAAATACAGGTCTCAATTCCTTCAAATTCTGATTCATCAATAAATACAATACTTTTACCGAATAATGAAGGTTTAAAGCCTATGAGCAATAATTGACAATTGATAATTAATAGATCGAGGTTGAAAGCTTTCGCGAATAATTAATAATTGCTTCAGAAATAATTATCCATTATCCATTGTCAATTGTCAATTATTCAAAGTGAATTGGTATAAAACCTATAACTTTTACCTCACCAGTATGATAATTGCTATAACTAAATAAAAATAGATAATTAATATCTATGTGGATACAACAGAAATATAAAAAACTATAGCAATCCTAAATCATTTGTCATAAATCACAACATAGATAAAAAATCTAAAACTATGTTGCCTGTCTTGGTGCGCATTCCCTTGCGTCTGTCGCCGACGCGGGGTCGCACCGCTGTTGCCTTTTCTTTTCTGTGAGATATTTTTACACAACCAGGCCGAGGACTGCTATATCATAAACCCAAACCCAATTAGATGACACCCTGTATGGCATTTATCAGCTTCGTAAGGTATACAAGTTGAGGATTTTAAGTAACAGGCAACAAGATATAGAGAATAAGAAAAATACTCTACACGATTGATATGGGAAATGCCGTAGTATTTATAAAAGTTTTAAGCAAGAGCAAATTAGACTATAGTTTAACCTTAATAATCATCTATATACCCTTGCCTTATATATCATCTAATTGCTGCTTAAGCAAAATTACTATTTCTTTAAAAGCAATTTCTTAGCATCAAATAAAATCGGAGGAATTAGCTTTTGCAATACTTTTTGAACTGTTGAATCTTTAGAAGCATTTGTATCTTCTATTTCTTCTCCAGCTCTAGCTTTAAATAATGTAGAATGACCACCAGAAACTTCTTCCGGAGGTCGCCCGTTACTGTAGTAATAAAGTGCTAATGATTTTCTTGTCCGATCTTCAGGACAAGTTAAAGGATCTGGATGCCCATGATATGAAAAGTCGGTAGTGCTAAAAACTACACATCGATTAAAAATTGGTAGAATTTTTTGTTCGCAACGAGTCATATCTGTATCCCATAATTGTAGATATCCACCGTATTCTTCTTCCCAATCTTTATTCAAATATAGTAAAAGATTTAAACGGCGGTCAAGTTTTAAGCGAGTATGTCGATTAAAATCTGCGTGTAATTTTAAGTAGCCACCTGGTTGAATTTGATGAAGACCTCCACCGACAAAATGAGGGTCTGAGATAATTCCATCAATACCAGTTAACTTTTCTAGAAAATCAACAAAAGTAGAAGAGTTTAATTGATATAAGACAAGACGAGTTGCCTCACCCATTTGCAATTCTTGTTTAGATGCTAATTTTTTCTCACTTTTATTACTGAAGCTTTTCCAATCTATCGAGCCAGGTTGAGGAAACTCTTTTAGCACCTCTTCTAAAATATGTTCTGGTAAAAAGTTGTCAATTATAACGTGAGGAAAAGGTTTGGCAGTAGCATAAGATTCTGCATACTTATCTGCCAAGTTTTGGAAATAATCTCAGAAAAAACATTGACTTACTTGTGGTCGAATCAAGATTCATCATAATTTTAGTACCTCAGATATTTAATCAAAAACAACAAATTTTCACTATGGTTAAATGATGAGTAATTAGAGCTGATTCATCAACTAAATATTAAACTAGCTTTGGGCTTAATTACTGTCATGGCGAGGCTGAGAAATCAATTATTTTGGTTTGCCCAATCATTACCTCCGGTGGTAATTTTTGGCATAGCAGTCAAGTCGCGAGATTGCCTCGGCTCAGAAGGCTGGTTTCTCCAATAGGTTAACTTGTTTGATCGTCGCCTCGCAATGACAATACCAGACTTTCTTTAATAGCATCTTTATAAATTAGCTATTAATAGCTGATTCATAAACTAAATATTAAACTAGCTTTAAGCTTAATTACTCTCCGCAGGCAAGGGGGCACAGAAAGCAATTATTTTGGTTGACCCAATCATTACCGAAAATTGTGGGTATGCGCCTCCCTTTTTCAAGGGATAAAAAAGAGACTATTCCTTATTTCAAGCCTCTTGCTTTCCTACGGAATGCGGAGCAAACAGCTAGAGGTACTGATAACTGATAACTGATAACTGAAATGACCCTCGTGGCAATTTCAAGCAGTCAACTTTTGAGATTGCGTCGGCTCAGAAGGCTGGTTTCTCCAATAGGTTAACTTGTTAGATCGTCGCCTCGCAATGACAATACCAGACTTTCTTTAATACCATCTTTATAAATTAGCTATTAATAGCTGATTCATAAACTAAATATTAAACTAGCTTTAAGCTTAATTACTCTCCACAGCCAGGGGGGCACAGAAAGCAATTATTTTGGTTGACCCAATCATTACCCCCGTAGCAATTTCAAGCAGTCAACTTTTGAGATTGCGTCGGCTCAGAAGGCTGGTTTCTCCAATAGGTTAACTCCTTAGATCGTCGCCTCGCAATGACAATACCAGACTTTCTTTAATACCATCTTTATAAATTAGCTATTAAATTACATTTATAAAGTCTGGAAAAATCTGGTTTGTTCTGAAATTATCCCCATTTTCAGTATTTCAAAGAAACTATGTTTTTGTGATTCGCGAACTTTTGGGTCAGAAACTAGATTTCTCTATCTTCACAATTACTTTATAAATCAGCTATTAGCTATAGTCTTTGAGTAGTGATTAAGAATTATGAAAATTTATCCTCCTGAGTGAATTGAATCTATGTGCTTAACTTGCCTATTATAACATACGAAAAAAATCTGTCTAATACCAACGAACTACCAATAGTTGACACAGTACAATCTGACCAACTGTTCTAGGTAACATTGCTAAGGTAGAATTACTTATACCCCAAACTAAAGTCAAACTAGCAGTCAATAAAAATATACCTGAAAGCGTAAACCAAATGAGTTTCTTCTGTTCCATTTCACGCAATTTTTGACTAAGTTGTTCCACACTACGAGCGAGGTAAAAACTTAGAATTAAAATAACTAGAGTCAGGATACTAAAACTTACTAAATTTACTTCTGTTACTCCATTAATTACAACCAAGTAGATGAGAAAGTAATGTACTGGTACAACTGCTAATGCGCTAATACCTCTAAGAGATAAAATATCATGCCAAATCTTTGGAGTTGTATTCCTACCAATAACTAATGACACAGCAAGACAAATTAAAATAACAGCAAAACTGACTGTATAAAATGCCAATGCTACAGTTCCCCATCGATGGAATGATAATCCAGCTTGTAACATTATAATTCCAGCTAATGCCGGAAAAGCCGCAGCAATTAACATTCCAGAAATTACTTTTAACCGACGAATATTAATAAATTCTCGGTAATTCATAGCCATGTAACCAACTATATAACCAAACAATGGATAAGCTAGCCAAGGTGACAATGGATATGAGATGCCTGAGATACCAGAAGTACCAATTATCCAAGTAATTAAACCATGATCTAATCCTAGTTCTCGAATATTTGGTCCGATAATATAGCGAAGTAGAAAAACTAAAATAAAACCTGTCAAACAATAAACTAATGGATATTTAGTTTTTCTAATCAGTTCTAATAGTAAGCTTGATAAACCAATAAATCCCAGAAAATCTAACCCTAGAAGTGTTCCTCCACTCCATTTCATTAATAGGTCTGCCAGAAACAATATTGCTATTTTATTAGCTACACTAGACCAATTCGTTACCTTTTTTTTCTGAGTTGATTGTATTCCGTAACCAACACCAGTTATAAAGAAGTAAAGCACAGGAGCAAAACTACCAATAAATAATAAAAATCCTGGTAAACCTTGCCTGAAGCTAGGGTCTAGTGTCTTCACACCAACATGGTTTACTACCATTAATATTGCGGCCCAACCTCGCAAAATATCCAACTCTTTCCAGTTGATCTTTACTTTAGGAGAATCAGGGTTGATTTTATTTGAGAAAAGCATCTATAGTATTTCCATTTGAGATGTGAAATTAGGTAATGATATTTCCTGTCAAGAAAAAAGCACTCAAACAACAAGCAAATGTTCGAGATATTCAGTCTCATATTCCCTGTTTGTAGCAATTATACTTTCACAACTCATTTGTAAACGCTATATTTAACTTTTCCACTTTCAAATTAACAGTTTCTAGAGACGACAAGACTTACGCTCGCGAGTTTCTTCCACATTTTGCCAACCGTAAGAAAAATGACTAATAGAATTAATCTGAGGAGTGGCCCGTCGAATAGCCTGCATTTGTATTTCCAAAGAAGGGCGGTTTTTAAAAGGTTGCCCCCAAGCACCAGCGATCGCTGGAATAACAGCTACCCCACTAGGTGCCATACTTACAACTCTTTCAACCTTAGAAACAATACAACTGGGGTCATTATTTCCACAAGTAGCATAAGACATGGGATGCCATTCCATCCAAGTAGGAAACTGATCCCACGGCTGGAGACGAGAGTCAAAACCATTATCGCGTATTCTGCTGTTACCACCTGGAAAAAATACAGCACCAGCAGAAAGACCTTTTTGTTGTACTGGTTTGACTGCAGCCCCCAGAAAGTCAAGTATTCCTTGGGCTGCGTGGGCAACACTTAATTCCCAAACCTGTTGGCCCGACCCTCCCCTCGGTAACCTACCAGTAGCAGAAGCAGTTGTAGCAGGAGAAAAGAAACTTTGCCACCGAGGAGTTTCCCGATAAGAAACATCAGAAATATCCCCAGAAGTAACATATCCTTGGTCTAAAAATCGTTTGATTAATTCCTTTCCGGCTTCATTTTCAGCACGTTGCAATAATACTTTTCTAGAAGCCTCACCATATATCCATAAATCTTTAACATCATCAGCCACGGAGTCACCCCCCAGCCCACGCAAATAACGAACATAGTCAAATAACATTCCCTGTGGTTGACGTTTAAGTACCTCATTTACCATCACAGAATAATCTTGACGCGCTTCCGGGCTGTAGGGATCGATGAAAGTATGAAAAGCATGACTTGCACCTAACTGGTTGTGCAAACTTTCATTATCTGGAATCACATCAAGGGTTGTCTGACCTTTGCCATTGCGGGCTAAAGCTTTCTGGCGGTTAGGTAATTGGGAGTAGGTGTAACCAAAGTTAATTGTAAATGCCCAAGCATAAGCCCGCAAACCACGAGCGCGTGCTTTTTGCAGAGCATCTTGTAATAAATCGACATTTTCATAGCCTGGCGTACGAAGTACAGACGGCCAGACTGTGGGATTATTTGCTGCAGGTAGTAGCACTTGCCCATCATAGAAGGCTTCCACATAGACCTGGTTGTAGCCTTTGTTAACTATCTCGTCGAGTATTCTGTCAATTTCTCCCGGTCTAACATCGCAAGGATATAGTCGCAACCAAATTCCCTGCACTTTCGGCCAATTTCTCATCCGACAGTTGCCTACTTCTCTATTATGTTGAAGCAGAATATTTTGATATTTTTTTTCTGCTTCCTTGTTTCCTGCTAAAACAGCTTGACGTAGATTTTCTTTTTGGGCGATCGCTTCTGGTGACAAACGACAGTAGGCATCTGTTTCTGCTTTTACAGGTTGATGATGCCAAACTAATGGATTTGCCACTAAACCAAATATAATACTAAGCAGACTATAATAGAAGCGTTTTTTCGTTTGATTTTTGGTCAGTGAGGTACAAGCTTTATTCATACAAATAATTAATTAAATTTATTTTTTCCCACCTGTAAACAGAATAATAATATAACAATCCTACTATACATATAATTGTGAAAAATATATCTGGGATTTTAGGCAGCAGGCAACATCTCATCTGGCAGCAGGGGTAAAAGTTTCATACTTTTTATCTATATCTGGGATTTTTTACAAATCCTGCACGGAATGCTATATCTATTAGACATCTCCAGAAAAGATGGAGTAGGGAGTAGGGGAAAATAATTGATGATTTATAGGCGATAATTAATTTTATTTTTTATTATGGGAGATGTCTATTAATTATTAGCTATTCAGTAGTTTTTTACTTTTTCAGTCAAGTAGAACTAAATGAATCGTAGTATTTTATCCGGATAAATACTTATAAATAATAGCGAAACTGGAACAGAATTGGAAACGAGGAAGACTCGGAATGAGAGAGTTTTTATTATGCTTAATTAGTTAATAATAGTTGATAATTATATCAACCTATAGCGATCAGGAGTCAGATATGAGAATTTTACTATTCCCTAAAAGTAGAGAATATAGTGGTTTTCATATTCATAAGATACAGTTTTTTCTTTCTTCTCTTTTGCCTAAAAGGCTACAATATCTCACAATTCAGATAAGATTGCTATACAAATTCTAATATCATGTGCCCCCTCCGGGGGAGCTAAGCTTGCGGATAATTAGTTATAAAAAACCTTCCCCTTGCTCTTCGGAAGAATTTGTCTTATTTTCCTTCTTTTTTCTTTTGCCTGTTCCCTGTTGTCTGTTGCCTGTTCCCTATTTATAAGTATTATAAGTATTCACCCAAACATGATATAAAATCCTTAAATTGACACAAAAAATCTCGGATTGGAGTCACCCGAATTCATGTAGGGAAAAAAATTGAGAGTATTTCCCTATTTTTTTCCTTCTTAGTAATTTAAATTAAATCCAGTTAGACAGGCATAATTAAAATTATCAAAAATCTGGTTGAGAGCAAGATATTTTTCAACTGGCAATCGAAACAAACTGTAGATTTTAATCTACCTTTATCTTCCCAGATTCTTGACAAAAAAATAACTAATAATGAGATGAAGGATAAACAATTCTAATTTTATCCTTCATCTAGAAACTTAAGCACCCCGCTTCAAAGCCATTTCTACTTGTCTAAATTCTTGATCTAAACGTTTTTTCAATTTCTCTGGCACAGGGCGATTTGGGTAAGAACTATAATGTCCAGCCAAAGAATTAAGAGCAGTTCGCATAGTAGTAAATGATGCTAAATTAGCCACAGAATTATCACGCCGATAGCGAGAAGCATAATCATTGATTACTTGACGAGCATCTGCTTGAGCTGCTCTTTTAGTTTCTGTATTCTCAGGTAGCTCAATAGCTGTTTTTAAGCTGTTGATTAAAGCTAATGTGTCTTCAGGGTAATTTCCACTTAAAGTTGACGGATTAGAACATCCTATCAAACCTATTACACAAACTAAAACTAAGGCTAGTACACGAGAAATAAAACGTTTCATGGAACTTTTTTAGTATGATAGCTGACTTGTTATTGGTTATTTTATAGTCTACCTTAACTTGATATTTTAATATAGCTATAATTTCCAGTTAATTAATACCTAAATACTATAATTATATATTTTTGTCAAAATTTTTTTTTGCGATATGGCTCAAATCCAACATAATCCCATACTAGCCAATATCGCGGTTTTCCTGACTTTTAGAGGCATTAATTATATTATCTCCGGTGGAATAGTTATAAATTAAGCACAGAGGAGTCAGTAGGGGTGATTTCCTAAGGTCATACTTTCCTTCGGAATGCAAAGCATAACGTAAACGCGTTTGCGGAGCATTCCGGAGGAAATCACCCGTACAGGAGTCAAGGAGGGAAGAAAAAGGAAGAGGAAGAAAGAGAAAGAGGAAGAAGAAGAAAGAAAAAGGAAGAGGAGAAAGTTTTTTGCTCGCGGAGCGCGGAACGGAGTTCTATCACGCTATTATCTGGACATAATATTACTGTAACTTTTGCTTAGGAGAAAACCTGATTGTGCGCCATTCAAATCAAGAAATATCTACTTGCTTTCTAGATTAAGTCAGAACTTAGGAAAAAATTTTTATTAGATCAAATCCAAATAATAATGAGCCATCAAAAACTTTCTCCCTTCCAGCTTTGCTCCTTTCTTTCTGCTCTCTCTCCGCCCACATAGCACCAAAATGTAATATCAAGTTCGGACCAGTTATATCATGTCCGGTTGAATACTTATAAATAAGCTCAGAGGAGTCAGCCGGGAAGAAGGGAAGAAAAAGAGGAGAAAGTTTTTTGCTCGCGGAGCGCGGAACAGAGTTCGACCGCGCTATTATCCGGACATGATCTAAAACATCTCTACAATGGTTTTCACCCCTATGTCTAGTCGTCAGTAAGTTATAGTCAGGAGAGAATACCGTCTCCATTTTCAAAGATATTGACCACCTCATCCAAAGGCAGGAGTTCATTCACCTCAATGCCTTGGGAAGAACCAATCTCACCATTATCATTCAGGTCTACGTTAAATTCTGACTCCAGGGGTAGGAGGTCGTCACCAGATTTCCAACCAGAACCGCTAGTAATCACACCCTCCTCATCGGTACTCCACACATAGGCTTGACCATCCCTGGCTGCGGTACCTTCAAGCAGGAAGCGATAACCACCTTCGGAGTCAACCTCAGCAGCAGCGCCATCCCAGTTGTTGTTAGTGTCGTCAGTATAAGTTGTGCCTTGCTTGTTCTCGAGCAGTAACTCTTCATCAGTGTCATTATTGACGAGCCAATAAGTGCCTTCGGAGTCTTGAGCAAAAGCTGCGGTGCCATCGTCTTCCACTATTGTTAGAGGCGGTTCAATATCCAGGAAGCGGTTGCCGAAGTTAATATCTTCAAGGTTTTCGCCACTGCCCACCTCTACAGTGTGGTAAGGATCGGTATCTGAAGTTTCGACTACCACATCATCAATATACCAGCCTTCAAACTCGTTAAACGCCCTGTCTCCAGTAGCAAAATCAAAGCTGATTTCGATTTCTTGGCCGACATAGGAACTGAGGTCAAATGTTGCATTTGTCCAGCCCGTAGTTGGGTCTTCCAATTCCACAGCATTAGAAGCAATAGGAATAAATTCACCACCATTTTCCGAAATTAGCAGTGTGGCTACGTCATAGGTGGGAGCTAAATCTTCTGTCTCCAGGAAGTAGTTAAAGGAAAGTTGGGCGCTGTTGAATTCATTTAAGTCAATAACCGGAGAGATAATTCGGCCTGCGGTATCTCCGGCATCATAATTGCCATCTTCTTCAATACCATAGTACATACTGTCTACACCACTGTGACCTGGTTCATCGCCACGTCGGGTGGATAAATGCCACAAGCCATCATCTGCTGCTCCAGTATTGTCAACAGTAAAGCCATCCAAATCTGAATTCTCATCATCATCATCACTGAAGTCCGCCTCAAAGATAACTTCAGGTTGAGCAGGATAGGTTTGCTCCCATCCATCTTGGAGTTCTTCAGCAACCCTGTAAGTTTCGGGGTCTAAATCATCAAAGCTATAGAAACCTTCCGCATCAGTAACGGTAGAAATTTCGCCATCGTCGAGTAGACCGTTTTCGTTCTCATCTAGGAATATAGACCACTCTTCTATTCCGGCTTCATTATCATCCCAGACACCGTTACCATCCTGGTCATTCCACTTGTAACCTGATATGGAACCAGGAAGAATTCCCTGGTTACCGAAGTCAATATCTTCAACGTCTTCGCCATTACCTACTTCTACACTATGGTAAAGATCGCCTCCTATAGAACCCACGACCACATCATCAACCAACCAACCTTCAAATTCGTTAGCTATGTCATCATTAGTCTCAAAATCAAAGCTGATTTCGATTTCTTGGCCGACATAGGAACTGAGGTCAAATGTTGCATTTGTCCAGCCGGTTGTGGGGTCTTCTATTTCCACAGGATTAGATGCAATAGGAATAAAATCACTGCCATTTTCTGAAACCAATACTCTTGCTACATCATAGGTAGGAGACCCACCTTCAGTTTCTAGGAAGTAGTTAAAGGAAAGTTCAGCAGTCTCTAATTCAGTTAAGTCAATAACTGGAGAAATAATTCGGCCTGCAGTATCTCCCGCGTCATAGTTACCAGTATCTTCAATGCCATAGTAAATACTGTCTACGCCACTGTGACCAAGTTCATCTCCACGTCGGGTAGATAGATGCCATAAGCCTTCATCCGGTGCGCCAGTATTATCAACCGTAAAGCCATCCAAATCTGGATTACCCTCATCATCACTGAAGTCGGCTTCAAAAACTATTTCGGCACCAACTCCAGGATAAGTTTGCTCCCATCCATCCTCAATAATTTCAGCAACCCTGTAAGTTTCAGGGTCTAACTCCTCGAAGCTATAGAAACCATTTTCATTAGTGAGAGTGGAAGTTTCCCCTTCGTCGAGTTCGCCGTTTTCATTGTCGTCGATGAATATTTCCCAGCCTTCTAATCCATCTTCATCATCATCCCAAATACCATTACCATCGACATCATTCCACTTGTAACCTGATATAGAACCAGGGAGAATTTGTTGGTTGCCGAAGTTAATGTCAGTAACATTTTCACCCCAGTCTAATTCTACACGATGAGTTCCAGGGACTCCTACTTCAGATATGGCATTGAACGCATTCAAGCGAGCGCCTGTGACAGTGATGCCATCCAGTGCATCAATTGGGTCGGCACTATTAAGAATGATTTCTTTGACCTCTTCCTGGCTCAAGTCTGGATTTTCTGCCAAAACTAAGGCTGCTACTCCTGATACATGAGGAGTAGCCATAGAAGTACCATTGAATGAAGCATAACCACCTCCTGGTACAGTGCTGTAAATATCCGAACCAGGCGCACCTAAATCTACCGATGTAGCTCCGATGTTAGAGAAAATGGAGAGATTATCATTGTGGTCTGTAGAAGCAACTGCAATGATGTTTTCTAAGTCGTAGCTAGCTGGGTAAGATGGAAAGATATCGTTGTCGTTGCCATAGTCGTTACCTGCTGCTGCAATAAATAAAGAATCTGCTGCACCTGCTGCTGCGATCGCATCATACAATCCTTGAGAAAAGCCTCCGCCTCCCCAACTATTGTTGGTTAGGTCTGCTCCCATCATCGTGGCGTATTCTATTGCCAAAATTGCGTTAAAGGTCGAACCGGAGCCACCGTCGTCCAGGAACTTGAGTGCCATTAAGTCAGCATCCCAATTGACACCTACTACTCCTAATTCGTTATTGCCCTCTGCTGCAATAGTGCCGGAAACATGAGTACCGTGAGAGTCACCATCGAAGGGGTCGCTGTCGCCGTAGGCAAAGTCGTAACCGTGAACGTCGTCTACATAACCGTTTTCATCGTCATCAATTCCGTTATCTGCTATTTCACCAGGGTTGACCCAAATATTATTGGCAATTTCTGGGTGAGTGTAGTCAATACCTGTGTCAATGACTCCTACAACCACATTGTTACCACCTGTTTGAATATCCCAAGCTTCTGGCGCATCAATATCTGCATCGGGGGTGCCTCCGGTTTGTCCGGTATTGTGCAGTCCCCAGAGTTCGTCAAAATTGGGGTCGTTGGGAAAAGTAGTATTGACAGTAATAGTGTAGTTAGGTTCGATGAATTCCAGTAGGGGGTTATTCCTGTTCCTGGCAATGACATCTTCCACATTTCCATTAATAGACCACAGTTGTATTCCCAACTCTTGGGTTGTGTTAATTGTGGTTGCTCCTAGGCTAGCTTTAAGGCTATTGAGAGAGCTAATATCAGCATCTTCACTGGGCTTGACAATTACCTGTCCTGACTCAAAGGCAGTTTCCAAAGGAATTTCCGAATCTCGGTTTTCCTGGATACGGTTGCTATTGGAGTTACTTGAAGGTTCAGAAGATTTATCTGCTGCATCATCATCAGAAATGTCAAGCTTGGAGTCACTTGCAGATGCGAAAGACTCATCTGCTGCTGCATCTTCTTTATCGCTACTAGCTATGCTGTCGCCAGTGGAATTCGTTACAGATGATTGAGAGCGAACAGCAGTTTCTCCCTCTTCTGGTGCGATTGAATCTGGATAAGTTTGCTGCCATCCATCTGAAATGACTTCACCAATAGTATAACTTCCAGCATCAAGACCCTCGAACTCATAATAACCTTCTTCATCAGTAATAGTAGAAGTTTCTCCTTCGTCGAGTTCGCCGTTTTCGTTCTCGTCGATATATATAGTCCAGTCTGGTAGTCCCTCTTCATTTTCGTCCCACTCGCCGTTACCATCGAGGTCATCCCACTTATAACCTGATATAGAACCAGGGTCTTGGTTGAGACTGCGGTTACCAAAGTTGATATCTTCTACATTTTCACCACTGCCCACTGAGACGATGTGAGGCTGAGATTCTTCTGATGCCAAATCGATCTTAACTGCTAAACCTTCCTCAGCATAACCGTCGTTATAGGATATTTGAACCCCTTCGGAGCCGCTTGCATTTTCAATGCCAATGGTACTACTGTTTAAAATACCATTGAGGGTTTCGTACTGGTAGATAATGCTGCCATCTGGTTTGAGAATTGCCTCAAAGGTATAATCTCCCGACTGATCGATGTTAGGAATATTCTGATATTGAACGATGAATTGCTCCTCATTCTCATCATAGTAGTAGTAAACCTCACCACCACTAGGAGGATACAAGTCATCCCAGAATGGAGCAATTAGGTCGTTCGGGTCATTAGGATCGGGAATTGGGTTGTTAAAATATTCGTAGCCATCAGAGCCAAAGGTCAGATAGCCATTTGAGGAAATCTTGACTGTTGACTTGTCTTCACCGTAGAACGGAAAATCAAACGGTAGAGCAACCTCTGTATAATCGTCATCAGAGAAACCTAGTGGAGTTCCCAGATCGGAAATATCAATCCAGTCGAACTCTGTTTCCGTCCACTCGTATTCCCCAGGAGCAAGAGGATAGGTTTGTTCCCATCCTGGTTGAAGCTCTTCAGCAACGGTGTAAGTTCCGGCATCAAGACTGTCAAACTCATAATAACCATTATTATTAGTGACAGTAGAAGTTTCCCCTTCGTCAAGTTCGCCATTTTCGTTGTCATCGAGGAATATAGTCCAACCTTCTAATACTGGTTCATCATCGTCCCACTCGCCGTTACCATCAAGGTCATGCCACTTGTAACCAGATATAGAACCAGGTTCTATATCGAGTTCCCGGTTACCGAAGTTGATGTCAATAACATTTTCGCCAGAATCCAATTCTACAGTATGAGTTCCCGGAAGTTCTACTAATGGAGAGACGGCGTTAAACGCATTCAAGCGATCGCCTGTGAGGGTGATGCCATCAAGTGCGGGAATTGGGTCGGCGCTATCAAGAATAATTTCCTTGACCTCTTCGTAGCTCAAGTCTGGATTTTCTGCCAACAGTAAAGCTGCCACTCCTGAGACATGAGGACTTGCCATAGAAGTACCGTTAAATGTGGCGTAACCACCTCCAGGTACAGTGCTATAAATACTCGAACCAGGAGCACCTAAATCTACTGATGTGGCTCCGTAGTTAGAGAAGCCAGAAAGATTATCATTGCGGTCTGTAGAAGCAACTGCGATGATGTTGTCTAAGTCGTAGGTAGCTGGATAAAATGGGTTAAAATCGTTGTTACTACTGTTATTACCCGCTGCTGCAACAAATAGAGAATCTGATGCACCTGCTGCTGCGATCGCATTGTACAAACCCTGAGACTCGCCTCCACCTCCCCAACTGTTGTTAGTGAGGTCTGCTCCCATCATCGTCGCATATTCTACCGCCAAAATTGCGTTGAAAGTTGAACCAGAATTATTTGCGTTCAGGAACTTGAGTCCCATCAATTGAGCATCCCAATTTACCCCTGCTACCCCTATTCCATTGTCGCCCTCTGCTGCAATAGTACCTGCAACATGAGTACCGTGAGAATTATCGTCGAAGGGGTCGCCGTCGTTGTTAACAAAATCATAACCGTGAACATCGTCTACATAACCGTTGTTGTCATCGTCGATATTATTGCCCGCAATTTCACCTGTATTGACCCACATATTGTCATCCAGGTCTGGGTGGTTGTGGTCAATACCACTATCGATAACTCCTACAACTACATCATTGTCCCCTGTTTCAATATCCCAAGCTTCTGGTGCATCAATATCTGCATCGGGAGTACCTCCACTTTGTCCGGTATTATTAAGTCCCCATAATTGGTTGAAACTGGGGTCGTTGGGAATTGTGGCATCACCATTAACGATGTAGTTAGGTTCGATAAATTTGATTCGCTCGTCGTCTTTGTAGCGACGAATGGTATCTTCCACATCCCCGTCAATAGACCACAATTCCATATTCAGGGTTTTGGTTTCTTTAATTGTGGTTGCTCCTAGTTCGGCTTTGAGAGCTTCAAGAGCGCTAACTTCTGTTCCCTCGGCTATCTGAACAATTACTTCTCCTTGTTTAAAGGCAGTTTCCAAGGAAGTTTCCGAGTCTCGGTTTTCCTGAGCAGGGTCCTGATCAGACTGACTCGCAGATGCTGCTGCATCTTCTGTATCGCTACTACGAGAGATTTCTGGAGTTGTATTACTTGCAGATGGGTCTGAAGCATCTGCTGCTGCATCTTCAATATTGCTACTAGCAGCGACTTCTCGACTATTAGGTTCAGAGGTGTTCAAAGAGGAACTAGATCGAATCGAGTTAGCCTCTTCCTCTGGGAAAATAGAATCGTTATTATCAGTCTCAATAGTAATATTGTCAAACTGATGGTATGGAGATTCCTGTTCCCACTCTACAGATACAACTTCATTAAAGTCTTCATTGAAAACGAAAGTTTCAGGGTCGAAAGCATTACCATCTAAACTAAAGGTCTGACTTACTGTACCTCCTCCTTCGAGTTCCCCAACAAAAGTCACATCAGCAACATTTGAACCATTAAGTTCGGTCAGGTCGATGGAAACCAAGTCAAATGCTTCATTATCGATGGCACTCAAACGGGTGACACCATTAACAGTATTGTTGAACAGAGCAGTAGACCCAGAGAAACGTGACTCAAGAGTTCCAAAAGTGCCAAACTGAAAGGAACCGAAATTATCCAGAGCAAAACCATCCTCTTGATAGTTGAAACCATGGTATTCTATATTCCCATCCTCATGTTTGAGGGATTCAAAGTCAATGATGACCGTTTCTTCTGGCAAAGGAACAGCAGCATCAATAGTAATATTGTCAAACTGATGGTATGGAGATTCCTGTTCCC
>JBARXI010000449.1:0-3769 GCA_049647275.1 Microcoleaceae cyanobacterium | reverse complement strand
GCAACTGCCGTGGTTTCCCCCATGAGCGACTGCATCAAGACAGCGTGGTTTGTATAGAAGTAGTAGTCTGTCAACTTTGAAATGATGGATATATTTTTGTAACTTTTATTGTTGGGGTAATGCTTTTGAGGATTGGCTACCCCTCAAAACTATCTTGACAGACCAGTAAGTAGGTGGGCATAAATAAATATTAAAACGAAAGACCTGAAAATGAAGTCATAAGCCTGTTTTTAATAGGTTTTCACCGTTTTAAATCTCCATCACTATTTTATGGATAATTAAATCTATCTACTTAGTAATAATTGGTTGATTAATGCAGACTGTAATGAGGAGGCAAATATTCTCCTAAAAGTAAGCAGAAAGCTAAGATGAAACTTAAGCCAACTGTGTAGAGCTACTTTGACTTGTCCGACATCAGAATATATCTTTGGTCAGCTAAGAATAGACCAAGCAACAAGGATTTATCCGGCAAGGTAGTAGTCAATCCCACTCAACCGCTTCACCTACTGTTAAAAAATCCGGTCTTGGTGAATCAAGCTATGAAATCTAAAGAGCGTAAAATATAAAATGCTTTTAAATTAGGAGTTAGGCAATCGCCATTTCAAGAAAGATCATAGCCACGCATCACCAACGCCAAAAATCCTGCTTCAACTTCTCGAATGATTTCGTATTTTCCAGCCTATCTCAAATTTCCCGTAATTTTGCGTATTTTTTTAATTGATAAAATTATTTACTATAAAATCTTTCGTGAAAACTAACAGATTTTTTTAGATTTTTTTAAGATCAAATCTAACCAAAGGTTAAGGTATATGAACATGATTCAGCAGCAATTGCTATATCTCAATATTTTTGTCAACACTCGACGAGCAAACCCTTGTATTTTTTGAAAAATTCTGCTATTGAATTACGGATATAGGTACCCCTTTTAAAATAATAGAAAATTACAGCTTTGTCTCCTGGGGACTAGGGTCTGAGGGTTCAAAGTAGTCTGTCAGACTTTAGTTAAATTAGAAAAAATGTAGTATGAGAATCAAAATAGGGAAAAAAGACTATGAACAAACAACACTGGCTAGATATAAGTGAATATGTCTGTCTAGCAGGTTCAGTTTTAGGAACTATTGCCACGGCTACTTCCGGGCAGGCAATATACGCAGCAGCACCTCTAACTTTGGCCTTATCTGTGGGTGTGGCCAATAGAAAACGACTCGATACACTGCAACAACAAGAACAAAAAGGAGCGCTGATAGATATCCAAAAAAGCTTCTTGGAAGACTTAGATCGAGTCGATGGTCAAACAGCAAAACTGCAAGAAAAATTAAATATTCAAACTGAGGAGCAAAACAAGAAATTAGAATCAGTAATTTCACCTTTAACAAATGAGTTAGAAACTTTAAAACCTGTTCTAAGTAAAATAGAAGCACTTACCCAGCAAACAGACAAACAAGAGAGAATTTTCCAGGAAGCGATCGCTCAATTCAAAACAGAATTACAAGGTATCGAATCAATTCCAACTCAGTTACAGCAAATGATTCAACGTCTCAAACCCTTAGAAAATCAACAAAAAGAAATCCTTACTCAACGTTTACCTTGGGCAGTTTCAGCAATTGAAGCTCTACAAGACCGAACTTCAGTCATAGCCCCACTGGAAAGTAACTTTGAAAATATCAGCACCAATCTACAGACTTTAACTAACCGTGTTGAAAATTTACCTCAACCAGAGTTTTTCAGTAACATTGAAGCTGGTATTACCTCTGTACAAAAGAGACTAGATTTGAATCCAGTCAACTTGCAAAGTGCAGTGCTTACAGATAAAGACCTCAGTGGTATCTATCTCAAACAAGCGCAATTAACAGATGCTAACCTCAGTGGTGTTAACTTAGGTGGAGCCTGTTTACATAGTGCCGACCTCACAGATGTTAACCTCAGTAGTGCTAATTTAATGGGTGCAGATTTGGCAGTTGCTAACCTCTCCTATGCTGACCTGAATAATGCGGATCTTAGCCAAGTTGATTTGTCTTTTGCTAACCTCAGTGGGGTAGACTTATCCTCTGCTAATCTTACTGGTGTTAATTTGTCTTTTGCCGATCTGACAAATGCAGACTTAAGTAATGCTAACCTCGCAAGTGCAAATTTAATTAATGCTAATCTGAGTGGTGCGATTCTCAGTGGTGCAGATTTGAGTGGTGCAAATCTGCACGATGCTAATTTGTCTAATGCTGATTTGACTAATACTAATCTCAGTAATGTGAATCTTTGTGGTGCTAACTTGTGGTGTGTCGATCTTAATGATGCTAACTTAAATGGTACGTTAATAGATCGAAAAAGCAAACTGAATGCACAAACTCAGATATTATGGGAGAGTATGAATCATAAAAATAATGACAAAAACCCAAATGGCAATGGTAAAAAAGTCACTGAGGTTAATCACAATGGCGTGAATCTGATTAGCCCTAACTTTCTAAGCACAAAGGCAAACGATAATGTTGTTATTCAAAGCTCAAGTCTTGATTGAAAATTTTCCAGTATTGAACTCTAGTTTTACGCCTATACGCGTAAATTTTTAATCATAGCAGTTTTTAGGGCTAATAATATACATTTGATATACATTGCGTGAAAATTTCACTGAATCTTTAAAAAAATAGATATAAGTTTAAAGATTTCATGAAACATTCGTAAAGTTACTTACGCTCATTAGATGAAAATGTAATGATTATTCTTGTAGATTAGTTTTAAGTACCATGATCAAAAAATTACCTTTTGCTACTATTGGTGCAATTTTAATCAGCTTAGGAATTAGCAAAACAGCTTCGGCAGCTTCTTTTTTTCCAGATACAGGACATTATTATGAATATGTATCTGTCCCAGAAAAGTTGACTTGGCAAGAAGCAAAAATTGCAGCAGAAAATAAATACTTTAATGGTTTTCAAGGTTATCTAGTAACCATTACTTCAGCAGCAGAAACTGATTTTGTTAATTCTATTGCTACTAATAATTTAGATCGAGTTAGTGAAGGATGGATCGGTGCAAGTGATGCTAACGAAGAGGGAGTATGGAAATGGGTAACAGGTCCAGAAACTGGAATGCAGTTTTGGCAAGGTAGTGCTGCACCTCAAGGAGGTGCAGTTGTTAATAATAGTTATGCAAATTGGTCTATTTTTGAGCCTAATAATATTCCTAACACTGATGATGGTGAAGATTTTGCTCAAATTAGTTTCAGTGGTTTTTGGAATGACTTAGCTAGCAATAATGATTGGCAGGTCTCAGGTTATTATATTGAGTATGGAGGACTGGCAACTGTTCCAGTTTCTGAACCAACGTCAGTACTAAGTTTATTCGTTTTTAGTGCTTTAGGTTTATATCGGTCATGGCAGTGTAAGTTAAAGAAAAAGGAGTAAATCTCATTTCTTTGGTAGAGCTTGAGCAGCGATCGCTCTCTATAGAGCGCGATACAGAAAGGTAATAAGGATTGAAAGTAAAAAAATCAGGAGTTACGCATTTTATAGTTGCAAATACCACATATAGTGTAGTACTATAGTTTTTGTTTACTGTATATAGTGTTTTTGCGTAAGTCCTGAAAATTATAAATTCAAGTCACAGATATTGCCTAGTTCGCTCAGGACTAGTTCAAGAGTACAATGGATGGTGTTTGACACTCCACGGGATAAATCCGCGTGGATTCTTCAGAGGAGTTGTAAATCGGGTTAAAACCTCAATTTTCACATTGCTCGTTTACGAAGTATGCCGTTAGGCAAAACAACCACATTGCCAG
>JBARXI010000448.1:0-4874 GCA_049647275.1 Microcoleaceae cyanobacterium | reverse complement strand
TTTTTACTCCCTTTTTCCAAGCTCAAGCAGGTCTTACATCTCCCGAAGGTACAGGTTTAGGTTTAGCTATTAGTCAGAAATACGTTCAATTTTTCGGTGGTAAGTTGAAGGTTGACTCAGAAGTCGGAGTAGGAACAACTTTCCAATTTGAAATCCAATTTACCTCCTGTACATTCCCAAATCTGGAAACTCAGTATCTCAATACTTCTGTTGTTGCTTTGGCAAAAGACCAACCTAGCTACAGAATATTAATCGTAGATGACCTACCCAACAATCGTCAACTGTTAGAGCAACTACTTGCACCTCTTGGTTTTGAAACCAGAGAGGCGAGTAATGGACGAGAAGCGATCGCTGTTTGCCAGGAATTTCAACCCCATCTAATTTTGATGGACATGAAAATGCCTGTGATGGATGGTTATGAGGCTACCCGACAAATCAAAAGTTGGGCAAAGGCTCAAGTTTCTATCTTAAAGCCGAAAATTATTGCTCTGACTGCTAGTGCTTTGAATCAGCAAAAAACTGAAGCTTTGGCAGTGGGTTGTGATGATTTTGTCAGCAAACCTTTAGAAACCACAGTTATTCTTGAGAAAATCGCAGAGCATATCGGTGTGCGTTATGTTTTTCAAGACTCTACTGAAGAGGAATTATCCACCGCCCCAGAGAGCGATCGCGCTCCCGAACAATTGTTAAAGGTCATGTCTCAAGAATGGCAGGAGAAATTAGCAGATGCTTGTATAAGTCTTAATAGTGAAGAAATAGAAATACTAATAGCTGAAATTCCACCTGGTAATTCTACTTTGGCAAATTTACTCTATAATTATGCTTATAATTTTGCCTACGATCAAATTCTGCATTTTCTGGAGAGTGTTAACTAATATCATATATGGAATTTTTAGTAGCAAATTATGAGTAGTATACTCGAAGTCACGTATTTTTGTTGAACATATAATTAGATTGGTGAAAATATTTAGGGTAGCTCAAGAAAGATTTAGATTAAATTTCGATAAATATGAGCAAATAATCTTGACTATCTGTGGTCTTGGCGTGATTACGAATAGGTACATTTATTTTGTAGAAATAAACCAGCCTTAAATATATAAAAATTAGTAAACTAGAGAGGCTATTTTTGAGCTAATTTGTAATAGTAATATCAAGTCTCATTGAATAACCATAATAAACTTTGCTTCTGGGAAAATGTAGGGACGTTGCATGCAACATCCCTACATTATGGTTAATTAATCTGACTTGATATAAGTATCTATAGTGCTGATTTTATCGTACCAATTAACTATCTTAGATATTTATTAAACGTTCGCCTCCAAAAAGATAGTTACAGTATATGCTTGAGTATTTTCACCAGATGTCTATTCAACCGTTAGCGTAGCTCCCCCGGAGGGGGCACACGCTCTTAATTGACGCTCTAATCAAAAATAAACTAGGGAACAAAATCAATAATTTGACTAGACAAAAATTTCATAATATAAGAAAATAACTTAATTGAGATACTGATACACAAAATCAAAGTTCAACCATAAATACTGATGAATTATCTGAATCGTCGTAAATTTATTCAATATAGCACCCTAGCTATTGGCAGTAGTCTATTAATAAGTTGTGCCCCAAATAACTCCAATTCGGCAGTTGAAAACAACAAAAATCTTGATAAAATTACCTTTGGTACTAACTGGTATGCCCAAGCCGAACATGGAGGATTTTACCAAGCAATTGCCACAGGAATTTACGAAGATTATGGATTAGATGTAACTATTAGAATGGGCAATGCTCAAGTAAATGGAACCCAGCTATTAGTAGGAGGTGCAATTGACTTTTATATGGGGTCTAGTATCGCGGTTCTTAGTTCTGTACAAACAGGAATTCCCACAATTACAGTAGCAGCTATTTTCCAAAAAGATCCCCAAATATTAATTGCTCATCCAGGGGTAGGAAATGACTCTTTAGAACAACTCAAAGGCAAACCAATTTTAACATCATCTTTACCAGGTAAACCTTTTTGGGAATTTCTTAAATCTAAATATGGTTATACAGACGAACAGAGACGTCCTTACAATTTTAGTGTAGCTCCATTTTTAGTAGATAAAAATTCAGTTCAGCAAGGTATACTTACATCCGAACCTTTTACAATTCAGAAAAAAGGAGGCTTTGAACCTGTAGTTATGTTATTAGCAGATTCCGGCTATCAACCTTATGCTACAACTATAGAAACAACCAAAGAAATGGTAGACAAAAATCCCGATCTAGTGCAAAGATTTGTAGATGCTTCAATTAAAGGTTGGTATAGTTATTTAGAAAATCCTGAACCTGCCAATCAATTAATCAAAAAAGATAATCCTCAAATGAAAGATGAATTATTAGCTTATAGCTTGGAGAAACTCAAAGAATATGGGATTATAACTTCTGGAGATGCTGCTATAAAAGGTATTGGTGCTATGACCGACGAACGCTGGAAATCATTTTTTGATACCGTAGTAGAGGCTGGAGTAATTAAGCCAGATACTAACTATAAAGAAGCTTTTACTTTGAAATTTGTAAATAAGGGAGTAGCAGCATATCAGTAAGTAAAAAAACATCAAAAGAATGACAGTTTTATTGACTTATTTGAATATTGACTTATTTGAATGAAGAAATAAGGTCTCAAGCCTTCTTTTTAAAGGGAGGCCGAAAATTGGGAATTTTCGGCCTCCCTATTGCGGGAGGTACTGTTCAATAATTGATAATTGATAATGAATAATTAATAATTACCTATGCCTTAAAGCAAGAGGATTGATACTAAGGAGAAAATTGTTGACTTTTTTCTGATAAAGAAGAGGCTTTAAACCCGAACGATGAATTATCAGTTATCAGTTATCAATTATCCATTGGTAACTGATAACTGAGTTCCTCTGTAAGAGGCTAGCATAGCTCCTCTGTAAGAGGCTAACTGTTAACTGAAATGACATCTATCTACTAATCTATCAAACCAAAAAGCTGATGATTATCCTATAATATAAATCAGCAAACCAAATTATACGAGGGCTAAAATTATGTCTATTAATCTCAGCAAAGGTGAAAGAGTTAATCTTTCCAAAGAATCTCCTAATTTAACAAAAGCAGGTATTGGCTTGGGATGGGATGTTAATACTACAGATACAGGAGCAGAATTTGACTTAGATGCTTCTATATTTATGTTAGGATCTAATGGCAAAATTCCCAATGAAAAATACTTTGTTTTCTACAATAACCTCATTTCACCAGATAGTTCAGTTAAACATTCAGGAGATAGTAGAACTGGAGAAGGTTCGGGAGATGATGAAAAAATAGAAATAGATTTAACCAAAGTAGACCCAGCCATTCAAGAAATAATTTTTGTGGTGACAATTCATGAAGCAGATGCTAGAAGACAAAACTTTGGACAAGTTAGAAATTCTTTTATTAGAATCTATGACATTACTACCGAAGAAGAAATTGCTAAATATGAATTAGAAGAAGATTTTTCACGAGAAACAGCTCTGGAATTTGGCAGACTTTATCGCAAAGATAATGATTGGAGATTTCAAGCTGTAGGGGAAGGTTATAATTCAGGTTTACAGGGATTTGTTGATAAGTATGCGTCTTAAAAATCGGGAAATAATTTCTCAATTATCATCAATAAATTAACATTATTTGTGTGGTAAAAATTATGGCGATATCTCTGAAAAAAATTGAACAAGATGCCCCAAAATTAATCGATCTTGCTAAAAAAGCAGATATTTCAATTCTCAAGGCAAATCTCACAAATCACCAAGCTAAAGTAGCACTTTGTCTTGATATTTCTGCTTCAATGTCTTCCCTTTATTCATCAGGTAAAATCCAACGTTTGGCAGAAAAAATATTGGCTTTAGGATGTCGGTTTGATGATAACGGTTCCATTGATATTTTTCTGTTTGGAGCAGAGGCACATAGATTAGAAGAAATGACCCTAGCTAATTTCCAAGATTTTATTCCTAACATACAAAAAAAGTATCCACTAGAAGGCGGAACTTATTATGGCAAGGTGATGAAAATGATTAGGAGTTTCTATTTTCCTGCGGGAAAAGGTGGTAGTAAAAATTCTCCTGTCGCTGCAAATGAACCTGTTTATGTGATGTTTGTCACAGATGGGGCAACTTTCGACCGACCAGATACAGAAAAACAGTTAAAATGGTCGTCTTTTGAGCCGATTTTTTGGCAGTTTATGGCTATTGGTAAGTCGCAGAAAGATGTTTCTGGAAAAGGTTTTTTTGGCTGGCTTGGTAAAGCATTTGCTAGTGATTTTAGCTTTCTCGAAAAACTTGATGAAATGAGAAATCGCTACGTCGATAATGCAAATTTCTTTAGTTTAGAAGACCCAGAGAGTATTTCCGATGACAAACTTTATGACCTGCTAATGACTGAATATCCAGGTTGGGTAAAATTGGCTCATTCTCAACATTTACTCAAGTAGAAAATTTGGATTTTTATTGATTTTTAGTTAAATAATTGGGGTTATATCATGTCTCATTAAACAACTAAGTAGGTAGGCACGAATAAACCTCACTATGTAACAAAATATAAACCAGCTAAAATCGTTGAGATTGCTTCTTTCCACTCCGTTCCAGTCGCTTCGGACATAATGACATTTAATTAGGCCGGGCTACTTATAATAAACAATCTTTCCCCAACCTAGTAGGGACGTTGCATGCAACGTCCCTACATTGCGGTTAATTAATGTTACTTGATATTAGGGGGAATCGGTAGTGCGTCAGCAAAGTGTGGGATAAATAATTAGGTCGTTCCAACTCCAAGGAGCGATAATGCTGACGCAACGCTCCGCGAACGCCAACTTAGCTCAATGTGGCTGCAGTATTTTCTTTGCGACT
>JBARXI010000447.1:0-10126 GCA_049647275.1 Microcoleaceae cyanobacterium | reverse complement strand
AGTAATCAAGCAATTTTATCAAACAAGTCTGGATAAGTATCAAAAAGAATTCCAACAGAAAATAAACCAAGAAGGATATCCCCTAAACAATGAAACTATTATTCGACTGAAACAAAGGCAAGAATTGCTAGGAATTAAAATATTAGGTTTTAACCGTGAGGATATAGAAATTGTTCAACGGATAATTAAAAATAACAAAGAAAAAAATAAAGTAGTTGATTATTTATCCAGCGTTATATTTAGGGAAAATTACCAAAAACTACGGGATTTATTGGCTTCAAAGAAATGGAAAGAAGCGAACGAAGAAACTAAAAATATATTATTTAACTTAATCAAGAATCCTTTTCAAAGTCAAAAGGAAAAAAATATGATGACAATCACTGAAGAGCAGATAAAAATGATTGATATGCTGCAAATACAGATAATTGATATACTGTGGGATGTTTATAGTAAAGGGAGATTTTGCTTTCATAAACAAAGAGATATTTTTATCACTACAGGTGAAAAATATAAAACTTTTAGCGAGAATATAGGCTGGAAACACAGAGCATTTTTTATGCTTGATTTTTTGAGTGGGAAATCAGATGACGATATAATATTTCATATTGATGCTCCAGAAGGACATCTACCTTTTTGGAGACTTTACATTAGCAATCCCGAACAGTTTTTAATCAAGTTGATTGATGTATAGCAACTAGGGTAATAAAGTAATTTATTCTATATTTTAGACTTTATTTGCCCTTTGATAAACATCTATAGCGGTTTTCAGAAAGATGAAACACATTCCTAAGAACAAAAACCTTTGTAGGGACGTTCCATAGAACGTCCCTACAGTGGTCTATCTAAGTGAAAACTGCTATAAATAATCAATATTCTGGGAATAATAGTTTAGATAAAATATGGCAGTTTCTAATGATTCAAATGACATTATAAAACGCATTCGATCGGGAGAAGCAAATGATTATGACCTAGAATATTTGCGTAAACTACTCCAGAATAATGATAATGAAACTCTACAACAATTAGGCAAATTTAATGTTTCTATTGATGAAGGGAGAGAGATTCATATCGGCGATCGCAATTATTTCAACTGGAGCGATGAAGCTATTCAAGCGGTTGTAGAAGTGGTTCAACAGGGGAAAGCTGTTGCAGTTTTTAATCCAGGGAAAGTAGCTATCTACAATTACTACAATTATTATCAAGAGGAAATAAAATCTGATTCAGTTGATACGACAGAAGAAACAGATAATTTACCCTGTCCTTATCGAGGATTATTTAGCTTTAGCCCGGAGGATGCCAAATATTTTTTTGGGCGGGAAGTGTTTATTAAAAAACTCTATCAAGCGACTCAAACCCGTAATTTCATTCCCGTATTAGGCGCATCTGGAAGTGGGAAATCCTCAGTGGTTTTTGCCGGGTTAGTTCCGAAGTTACAACAAGAAGGTAATTGGCAGTTTACTTATTTTCGCCCTGGTTTTCTTCGCAAGAAAGATAAGCAAGACATTCCCGATCCGTTTTATGCTCTCGCAACAGCACTTGTTCCCCTGTATACACCTCAGCTAAATGAAACGAAACAACTTGCTCAAGCAAATGAACTGGCAGACTTTCTCCGCAGTGGCCAGGTTTTGTTATCTGATGTGATTAGCAAAATTCAACAAAATTATCCGAACTCTCAGTTACTCTTAATTGCTGACCAATTTGAGGAAATTTACACAGTCTGTGAGTCTGAAAAAATTCGTCGCCAATTTCTAGACATTTTAATTGATAACATCTACACCCCGACTTCTAATTCTCCCTTGGTGTTAGTGCTGACGATGCGGGCTGATTTTCTAGGAAATGCCTTGTCTTACAATTCTTTTGCAGAAGTGCTGAACTCAGACATCAAGTTGGGAGGTATGAGTCATAAACAACTTCGTGAGGTAATTGAGAAACCTGCGGAATTGTTAGGAGTAGAGTTTGAACCGGGTTTAGTTGAAAGTATTTTGGATGATGTCGAAGATGCGCCAGGAAATTTACCTTTGCTGGAGTTTGCTCTGACCGAACTGTGGAAACGACGAAAAGGGAAAGAAATTACTCACGATGCTTACCAGGAAATTGGTAAAGTTCAGGGTGCGTTGACTCGCCATGCAAATACTGTTTTTAGTAAGCTTAGTCTAGATGAAAAACAAAGAGCTAGATGTGTTTTTATTCAATTGGTGAATCCAGGAGATGGTACCGAAGGTATAAAGGATACTCGAAGACGGGTAACAAAATCTGAATTGGGAGAGTCAAACTGGAATTTAGTTACCAAACTGGCTGGTCAAAATTGTCGGTTAGTTGTGACGAGTCAAAATGCTAATCAACAAGAAACTGTTGAAGTTGTCCATGAAGCTTTAATTCGCGACTGGTCTCAACTCAGGGATTGGGTGAACGAAAGTAGAGAGATTATTAGGACTGGTCGAAAAATTGAGGCACAAGCGAAGGAATGGGAAGACAAAGGCAGAAAGGGTTATATTTTGCAGGGAAGGCAGTTGCGAGATGCTAAAGAATTTCAGAAAGAAAAAGCTGAACAATTCGAGCTTTCTAGTTTAGCAACGGAATTTATAAAAGCCAGTGTTAACCGTGGATGGAATAATAGACTGAAGTTAGCAACTTTTTTGATAGTTCCGATAGTGATAGTATCTATAATTGTCGATCCACATCTTAGACAAAGAAATGTCGAAGATATTAAAGATATGCTGAAGTCAGGTGAGGGAGGAAAAAGAGAGTTAGAGTATCTTGTTGCAGGCTGTGATATAAAAATCAGAGATAAACTACAAAAAAATCTCGCCAACCTGTTATTTGGGAATTGTGTTGATTTATTTCGCTTTAAATTTCCTCAAAATTTATACTTAATGGAAGCCAACCTTGATGGAGCCAAACTCAGTCAAGCCTTCTTCAGATATCCCATTTTACAGGAAGCCACCCTCCGTAGAGCCAACCTTGATGATGCCAAACTTATTAGAGCCAACCTCAATGGAGCTGACCTCATGGAAGCTAACCTCAATGGAGCCTACCTCATGGAAGCCTATCTCAATGTAGCTGACCTCAGTCACGCCAAACTTATTAGAGCCTTCCTCAATGAAGCCGACCTCAATGGAGCTAACCTCAATGGAGCCGACCTCAGACAAGCTACGTTCTCTGAAGCAAACCTCATGCTAGCCGACCTCAGTTATGCCAATCTTGAGGGAGCCGACTTTGATGCAGCCGACCTCAATGGAGCCGAGCTCAGTTATGCCAACCTCAGTTATGCCAATCTTGAGGGAGCCGACTTTGATGCAGCCAACCTCACACAAGCCAATCTAAATGGAGCCGACTTCAGAAAAGTCACCTTCAGAGATCGGTCATTCGGACAAGCTAAGAACTTAACCCCTGAACAGGTTAAATCTGCCTGTTATTGGCAAGAGGCAAAGTTCGATCCAGAGTTTTTAGAACAATTAAAGCCATTTCCCGATCCTGAAAAAGCCCTTGATTGTTATTGGAGGAATAATAATTCCTCTTAAATACCTCTTTAATACGAAGTTCAAAATTAAAAATGGATGGTGAAGTTAAATTTGAAAAAGCATGGAAAATTCTATCAACTCAAATGATATTATCAAACGCATTCGATCGGGAGAGGCAAATGATTCTGACCTAGAATCTTTACGTCAACTCCTCCAAAATAATGATAATGAAACTCTACAACAGTTAGGTAAATTTAACGTTTCTATTGATAAGGGGAGAGAAATTCATATTGGCGATCGCAACTATTTTAACTGGAGCGATGAAGCAATTCAAGCTGTTGTAGAAGTAGTTCAACAGGGGAAAGCTGTAGCTGTTTTTAATCCTACTGGGAAAGTAACTATTTACAATTACTACAACTATTATCGAGAGGAAGTAAAATCTGATTCAGTTGATACGACAGCAGAAACGGATAATTTACCCTGTCCTTATCGAGGATTATTTACCTTTAGCCCAGAGGATGCTGAATATTTTTTTGGGCGGGATATTTTCATTGAAGAACTCTATCAAGCTACTCAGACAAAGAGATTTATTCCTGTTCTTGGTGCATCAGGTAGTGGTAAATCTTCAGTAATTTTTGCGGGATTAGTGCCAAAATTATTAACACAAGGACATTGGCAATTTACCCACTTTCGTCCCGGAAAAGACCCATTTCATGCTCTGGCTCAAGCATTAGTTCCGCTCTACGCACAGAACTTAAATCAAACTCAACTAATTATTCAAGCTGACGATTTATCCGAATATCTAAAAGATACAAAAAAGACTAATCAATTATTGAAAGTTTTTGAAAAAATACAACATAATTATCCCCATAACCGAACCTTACTAATTGCCGATCAATTTGAAGAAATTTATACTCTTTGTCACGACGAAAAAACTCGCCATAAATTTCTTAATACTCTCCTAGACACATTTCAATCTTTGGTAAAACAATCATCTTTATCAACAGTATTAGTCGCCACAATGCGGGCAGACTTTTTAGGGGATGTATTATCTGATCCGCCCTTAGCCGATGTCTTGCGAAATGGGGATATAAAAATTCGCTCAATGAACGAAAAAGAACTTAGAGAAGTAATTGAAAAACCAGCTCAAAAATTAGGAGTAAACTTTGAAGTAGGATTGGTTGAACGCATTTTTCAAGATATAGATAAAGAACCCGGAAATTTACCCTTATTAGAATTTGCCTTAACAGAACTTTGGCAAAAACGAAAAGGTAAACAATTAATCCATAAAGCTTATGAAGAAATAGGTCAAGTATCAGGTGCATTAACTCGCTATGCTGATGAAAAATATCGTCAACTCAAGCCAGAAGAACAACAACAAGTCCACCGAATTTTTGTGCAGTTAGTCCAACCAGGCGAAGGTACTGAAGATATCCGACGAGTCGCAGTCAAAGAAGAGTTGGGGGAGCAAAGCTGGTCTTTAGTCAAAAAATTAGCTGATGCTCGGTTGGTGGTCACGAGTCGCAATGCGATCGATGAAGAAACAGTAGAGGTCGTCCATGAAGCACTAATTCGGAATTGGGGAAAGCTGCGAGAATGGATGAATAAAGACCGGGTATTTAGAACTTGGCAAGAAGGACTGCGAGTAGCAAAGAAACAATGGGAAGCAACGAATCAAGACCCAGGTTCGTTGTTGCGAGGTGCTGCTTTAGCCGAAGCAGAGGAGAAACTTGCAGACCGCCCAGAAGATTTATATTCTGAGGCTGAATTTATTCGGCAGAGTATTCAAGAACGCAAGAATCTACATCGCAGAACTATCATTACACTTACTAGCTTTTCTGTAGTCGCTTCCTTAATTGCATTTGTAGCTGGAATAGGATGGTGGACTGCATTTAGAGGCGAGAAAAACTATCAACTGATAGCTAGCACTCAGTCTTCAGAAGCACTATTTGCCTCAAATAAACAGTTCGATGCGCTTTTAGAAAGTATAAAAGCTGGAAAACAGATGAAAAAAGAATTAGCTCTAATCACTCCGACAACAGAAATGCAAGTTATAATTACTCTAATGCAATCATTATATGGTGTAAAAGAACAAAATCGTCTTGAAGGTTATAATCAACCCTTTATTAAAGCTTCCTTTTCAGCCGATGGTCAAAAAATCGCCGCGACTAATATGGATAACGTTATAAAAATATGGGATTTAAGTGGGAAAGAAATAGCAACTAGAAATCAGAAGCAGTCAGATAATATTACTTATTCATCCTCAGACACAGGGGATTGTCCAGTTAATACTGTTAGCTTTAATCCTAACAATAATATTATCGCTGCTAGTGATGGTGATGACATTAAACTTTGGGATTTTAATGGCAGACCACTCAGTAATTTCCAAGGAAAAGGAAAGGGCAAGGATATTACAGTAACAAGTATTAGTAATGATGGTAAACTTATTGCTGCTGTTAATATTAATGGGAAAGTCAAAGTCTGGAATCAAAATGGTGAAGAAATTCATACTTTTCAGCATTCCGAGAACTTCTTTCCTCTGAGTAATCCAATTAGTTTTAGTCCCGATAATCAGATTCTTGCCTCTGCCGATGGTGAAAAAAATGTTGTTCTTTGGAATCTGAAAACTGAGGAAGCTAAAATCTTAGAAAATCAAGGCATAGTTTGTAGCATAAATTTCAACTCAAAAACCGGGGAGCTTGCTGTTACTAACTATCTAAATGAAGTGATATTTTGGAGTATTGAAGACCAAAAGGAGAATGATGTTGATGATTTTGGTGCCATCACAGTAATTTATTCTCCTGAAGGAATCATTTCTACAAATTGGGATGGCAGTATCAAATTTTGGGAATTTATCAATAATATCTGGAAACTAAAATCATCGTGGAAAATTCATAGCGCTCCCGTGTGGAATCTGAGTTTTAGTCCAAATAAAAAGATGCTAGTTTCTGTTAGTGACGACAAAACAATTAAACTCTGGAATCTTGAGGGAATAAAGCCACCAAGTTTTAATCCCAGTAATGGTCTTGCAACTTTAGGAGACATGATTCTTAGTCTTGATGGTCAAACTATTGCTACTGTTACTGCTGATGGCTCCATCAAACTCTGGAACTTAGATGGTACTCTTCGTCAAGAACCTTTTCAACAAGTCTCTCCTTTCAGTAAGATAACTTTCAGCCCTGATGGTAAGCATTTGGTTTCCAGCCATCGCAATCTTGTTCAACTTTGGAACATTGAGAGTGGCGAATCAAAAACTATTATTAAACAGGAGCTGCCTAGGCGCAAAAGAAATGATTTTGGCAAGGCTAGCTTTAGTCATAATGGAAAAATTATTGCGGTTGGAACAGAAGATGGCACAATAAAACTTTTAAGTTTTGATGGCAAAGAAATTCAAACTCTTCAAGGTGGGGGGAAGCTAGTTAGTTATAGCCCTGACGGTAAAATCATTGCTTCTGCTAGTAATAACAATACTATAAAACTTTGGAGTTCCGACGGTAAAAAATTGCGATCGTTAGTGGGAAGTTATTATTCTATTACCAGTTTAAGCTTTAGCCCAGATAGTAAAACTTTAGTAGCAGGAAATGAGAACGGAAATATTCTTATTTGGAGCATCACTGGAAAAAAACTTCTTTACAAACTTCAAGGTCACACATCTCCTGTTTCGAGTTTAACATTTAGACCAGATAATAAAATCTTTGCTTCTGCTAGTGGCAATGGTTCAAATCAAGATGATGGTAGGATGAAATTTTGGAGTGTTGAAGGCATAGAAATTAAAACCTTAAAAACTAATAGTAGTGCTGTTCCTAGTATCAATTTTAGTCCAGATGGCAAGATGTTTATCTGGTCAAATCAAACTGAAGTAGTTATGTGGAATTTGGATTTAAATTATCTACTCATTCAGGGGTGTAATTGGGTAGATGACTATCTCAAAAATAACCCCAATGTCAGTGAAAAGGATCGTCGTCTCTGTGGAGTAGAAACTTCTGCAACGGCTTTCTTCTTGCAGGGTAAAAAATTAGCAGTAAGTGGTGAAATTAATGAGGCAGTTTCTGCTTTCCAAAAAGCCGTAAAACTTGACTCAAACTTTAGTTTTAATTCAGTCAAAAGTCTAGTTTTTATTGGGAATAAATTAGTTACGCATGGTCAATTTGATCGAGCACAAAAGTTGGAGTCAGATGTAGAAAATTCTGCCTCTGATTGGAATAAACTTTGTTGGGAAGGTAGTATGAATGAGAAAACTAAAAAGGTAATGTTTGCCTGTGAAAAGGCAGTTCAACTCGCACCTAATAATGGATTGATTCGCAATAGTCGGGATTGAGCAAGGGCATTAACAGGTGATATTGACGGTGCGATTGAATATTTCAACGCGTTCATTAAATGAGCAGGAAATGTCGAGGAAAAAAAACAAGGACAGCTTTGGATTAAATCTCTTAAAAAGGATAAAAATCCCTTTACAGCAGAGGAATTAGAGCATCTTCGTAATAAGTAAGTAGGTACGCATAAATAATTGGTAAAATAGAAACTACTTTAAAATTCTAGAAACAATTGAGATTGCTTTCGGTCCGGAATGCGGAGCAAACCTTCCACTCCCTTCCAGTCGCAATGATATCGTTACGTTTAATTACGCTCACCTACTTACAGCGCTTTCCGTTGCCTGTGAGGTACAATAACCGGAATTTTAACAGGGTAAATATTTTTTACTTGTTTCCCATCACCCCATCACCCCATCACCCGATCACCCCCCATCACCCGATCACCCGATCACCCGATCACCCCATCACCCTATCACCCTATTACCCCATCACCCTAAAATCGTCAATATATGTATTTCATAACTTAGAAAACTGCTGTAATATTATGATTCTTATGATTCGGATAATTTTAGTATGCACTATCACCCCTTCAGGGCAAGAAGTCAGTAGTCAGCTTATATTGTTGGAATTTAGGAAATAGGGAAACTTGCCCAATAGTATTTATAATCAAACTTAGGACAGTAGTCAATCATTCAAAAGACATTAATCTCTAAATAATGACCAAATTTACTTATTTAAAAAAAAAGGGCGAACGATGGGACTTGAACCCACGAATGGTGGTACCACAAACCACTGCCTTAACCACTTGGCTACGCTCGCCATAATAATTTTTCTTACAGTATATAACTATAGCACCACCAAATTATATTTGTAAACCCCTTAGACAAAAATATAAAATCTAAAACCTGCATCTCAATGAGTTATTGCGTTAACCCTGTATGTCCAAAACCAGAAAATCCAGACACAGCAACATATTGCCAGAATTGCCACTCTCCCCTACTCCTCCACAGACGCTATCGTATCCTGAAAAAAGTCGGTCAGGGAGGCTTTGGCAAAACATTTTTGGCCATAGATGAACAACATCCTCTGAAGCTCCCGTGTATTCTCAAGCAAATATCATTTCCCACCCTCGACCCCGAAAACCATCAAACAACAGCTAGACTATTTCGGCGGGAGGTAATGCGGTTAGCACAGTTAGGGCAACATCCACAAATTCCTCTACTTTTAGCCCACTTCCAACACAATCAAAATTTGTATTTAGTGCAGGAATATATTCAAGGTCTGACATTAAAGCAAGAATTACAACAACAGGGGGTATTTAACGAAGAACAAATATGGCAATTTTTGCGAGAATTACTACCAGTATTGCAATTTATTCATCAACGTCAAATTATTCATCGGGATATTAAACCAGAAAATATTATTCGTCGCACTTCCCCACCTATTAATTATCAAAAACCACCCCATTTACCAGGAGAAAATCAAGCAGTGGAAAAATCAGGAAAAGTGGGAGAAATTGTATTAATTGATTTTGGCGTGGCGAAGTTGTTGACAGGTACTGCTTTAATTCGTACTGGTACTGTTATTGGCAGTCCCGAATATATGGCACCGGAGCAAACCAGGGGAAAAGCATTGCCAGCAAGTGACTTATTTAGTTTGGGTGTAACTTGCATACATTTGCTGACGGATGTGGCACCGTGGGATATGTTTGATGTTATTAATGACTGTTGGAGATGGCGAGATTTTTTGCCGAGTGGGGGTAGTGTTAGTCAAAGTCTCGGCAATATATTAGATAAGTTGTTGCAAAATTCTGTGAGTAAACGTTATCAAACTGTGGAACAAGTTTTGGAGGCGTTGGAGTCTAGCTCTAATATTGTTAAGCAACCTGCTGTGGAAAATATCGAGTCTTTGGCGTTGGAAAATCAAGACTTTCCTCTGTTACCGTCATTGCGGAGTTTGGTGGGGAGGTTTATTCCGCAAGTTTTGACACTGGATGAAAATGAGTTAATTTCAGTAGTGGGGGTAGAGTATGCAAAGTTGCAGTATTTGTTGGCAGTGCAGAAATGGCAGGAAGCGGATGTTGAGACCTGGGTAGTTTTGTGTGATGCTTTGGGGAAAAGAAGAAAAAGTTATTTGTTTAAGAATGATATTGATAATTTGCCTTGCGAAGATTTGTTGACTATCGATCACCTGTGGGTGAAATATAGTGGTGGTAGGTTTGGGTTTAGCGTACAAAAAAGGATTTATGAAAGTGTTAGGAGAGATTATGGAAAATTCTGTGCTGAAGTTGGTTGGTTGAGTTATAATTTGCATTTTCGCGATCGAGGATTTAAGTTTAAAAATTCGGCTTCT
>JBARXI010000446.1:0-2986 GCA_049647275.1 Microcoleaceae cyanobacterium | reverse complement strand
TCTTACAAGCAGGAATCGGTTTTCAATGGAATCCCTCTCCCTGGTTTGACCTAGACTTTTTTATAGGTAGCGAATCTGGTTCACCACAAGATCCACTTAGGGGTATCTTTAACGGCGGTTACGGTGTTTCGACAAGAGCTGTATTTAGGTTCGATCCTGTGAATGTTATTCTGTACTATAACCACAGCTACTCCCCAGAAAATGGGGTCAATACAGCATCAGGTAGTAATGCTTCTGCAGTCCGTGGTGCTGGGCCTGTGGCGGGTAACACATACGTTGGTGCTGTCTCTTATCAATTTTCCCCTAAGTTTATTGTAATTGGTTCTGGTGGTTTTATTAACGCTCGAACTTTAGGTGACGGAACAAGAGGCGATGCTAATGTGATTGACTATCGTGTTAATGTGATTTTTCCTGACCTTTTCCAAGAGGGAAATATTGCTGGTATAGTTGCTGGCATCCAACCGAGACTTACTTATACTAGCAATCGTGAATTGGCAAGAGCTATTGGTTTACCACCAGGACAACGAAGCGATCGCGACACTGGCTGGCATCTGGAAGCTTTCTACACTTTCCGAGTCAGCGATAATATTACTATTACTCCTGGTGTATTTTTGTTGACGGCACCGAATCACGATGAACGTAATCCGGATGTGGTTGTTGGGGCTATTAGAACTACCTTTAATTTCTAGTTATAGCACTACGCAAATAGAGCGCGGACATTTATAAATGCTCCGCGAAGAGGATTTCGGCATCGAAAAACTCACTCAGAGATTACTTCTGTACGGGTATTCATGATATTACCTGTACAGTAGGGGTAATTCATGAATGACCCCTACTTGCGCGTAGCGCTATAAGAAGGGTGTGGGATTTGTTGGTTAGTATTTTCAAGACTCAGCATTTTTTACCCAGTTTACACATTCTGCTTCTAGCTTTTGAGAAATAATTGTTTCATAGCGTTGGAGTTGTTCGGGAGTTAATAAATTTTTCCAACGCTTATTTGTACCTCTATTAATAAAGCTTTGTGGTTGAAAAATTCCAGGTGGTTCAAATTTTTCCCAATTTTTTTTCATGTATTTGAAAGAAGAAAGCTGACAAATCATCTCTAGTTTATTACTATCAATTTCTTGATTCAAAAAATTAGCTATTTTGATAATTTCGTCACTTTTTCTATTAATTAAATCATCGTAATGAACCAAAATAATATTAGGTAAATTGCGAACTTGCCACCAACTATTTATATTTTCCCAAAAAGACCAGCGTGGTTTTCCTGTTTCTACCCATAAATCCCAAAATTGTGAAAAGTTATCGGGACCGTTGTCTGAAGGAACAGAGCGATCGTAAGATCCATTCAGATAAGTTTGACACTGATTATAAAGAGAAATTCCGACATCCCTACCATCTCTAACTAAATAAATATATTTCCATTCTTGATGGTAGGGAAGCGCTGCAAATTCAAGATGAGTTTTGAGAATTCGAGGTGATGGTAAATTTTCAATTAGACCTGTTTCTACCTCTGAAGGTCTGAAACGTAGTTCTACCCAAGGACTAATGTGATGAATTGATTCAAAATTATCGTGACCGTTAACTAGCAAATTTATTATTTGCTGCATTAATGTTGTGCCTGATTTGTAACAGGAAGCGATGATAATATCTGTGGGGCGAGGTTTAATATTATCCCAAATTTTTGAGTCACGCATAAAGTCTTTGACAACTATTTTTTTTCTGGATGGTAAAATAGTTTCAAGATTAGAATTATCTGTTGTTTTATTCATTGTTAATTTAGTAGTTATGTAGAAGTAGTTATGTAGGGTGTGTTAGGCGCTTTCAGCAAGACCATGTTTGACACCACAGACAATTATTGCGCCGTAACGCACCAAGGTTATGTAGTTATGTAGGGTGTGTTAGGCGCTTTCAGCAAGACCGTGTTTGACACCACAGCAATTATTGCGCCGTAACGCACCAAGGTTATGTAGGGTGTGTTAGGCACTTTTATAATCAGTGTTTGACACCACAGACAATTATTGCGCCGTAACGCACCAAGATTATGTAGTGGACTGTTTCAGCTAATTTGTGCGTTACGACGGATTGTTAAATTATAGTCATAGCAAAGATTGTAGCCGTCTAACACACCCTACACTAATGGTATAGGAGCAGGGAAAAAGGCGTATAAAAAATGTAAATAGACAAAACAAACAATTCGTTTTACTTAACTAATTACAGATTTTTGTTGGGTTGCGAGATACGCTTAACCCAACCTAAAAGCTATTTATACAAAACTTCTGTAGTAGAAATCACTCCCTTTTCCTCTTCATATTGCTCGTATAAAGTAATCATTTCCTTCAACCTGTCTGGATATTGTCGAGCTAGATTAGTTAATTCTCTGGGGTCTTGACGAATATTAAATAATTTCCATTCACCGTCTCCCCAAGGTGGAATTAACTTGAGAATTTTCCAATCCCCCTGAAATAAAGCACTGTTGCCATAACCAAACAACTCAAAGGCAATACTATCTTCTTCAGTATAAACGCGATCGCTCTTTCCAGCCAACACTGGTTCTAAAGAACGTCCATCCATTGGATAAATTTCTCGTCCATTGTAACTGCTCCCTGGATGTTCAACTCCAGCATATCCCAACAAACTTGGCATCAAATCCAAAACTGAACCGAACGCATCACTACGACTTCCAGCCGGGATAACTCCAGAATAAGCAAAAATCGCAGGTACGCGAATACCACCCTCAGACACTCTTCCCTTAAACCAAAGAAAAGGAGTACTGCTAGCCTGGACCCAACCCTTGTTCAGAGTAATAAAAGAATTGGGCTTACCCATATTTTCGTAACTGTTATCAATACCTTCTTCTTCAAACCAAGTTTGCCATCGTTCTAACTCTGCTCGGTTTGCACCCTCTGGACCATTGTCAGAGAAAAAGACAAAAATCGTATTTTCATACTCCCCAATCTTTTTCAAATGCTCGATCAACCGACCG
>JBARXI010000445.1:0-2757 GCA_049647275.1 Microcoleaceae cyanobacterium | reverse complement strand
TTTCTCTGGGTTAATCAACTCTGGAAAATCAAGCAATACTGGAAAATTTTGATGGTAAATATTGAATTTTATCTGGGTTAACTTCAAATTTTCTCTGATTTTTGAAAAAGCTCAATTTTTGATATCCCAATCAGCTTTTCAAATTAGTTTGTGAGAAATGCGGGACTAGCACCAGAAGAAAGAAATTGGGTTGTTGGTCGCGCTGCCTCATTACGGAATCCTGGATATGAGTTGGCTAAAACTTACTCCGCAGATGAGAATTTGCTTGATGTTTTAGGTACATCTACTGTAGATAAAGCTGGTCGTCGTCTAATTATTTATGTTGCCATTCAAGCTTGTAGTGCTGATGGAGAATTTCACCCAGATGAACGGGCCAATGTTTATAAAATAGCAGAAAAACTTGGGGTGGAAAAAGAAGTTGTTGATTCCATTGAGCAAATTTGTGTTGAGGAAGCGAAGATGCGAGAAAAACGAATTTCTCTTTATTTTCGCTCAATGCTTCTATATATTCAATATTTGTTACGACAAAAAAAATGATTATTTCAATCCGAGTATGATAGCAAATTCGATTTTTTCTGATGGTGCAGTTGGTTTTATGGTATTGCCAGAATCTTTGCGTCATTTAATTTCTCAACCACAAATAGAGATATTAGATGTTTGTACAAACTTTATTCCAGGTCAAGAAATTTATATGGATGAAAATGTTTTTGTTCTTGGAGATGGGGTAAGTAAAGTCGTTCCTCTAAAAGTGGTAGATTCGGTTATTAATCCTTTACTAAATCGGAATAAATTGAGATTATCTGAAATTGAAGAATGGTCAATTCATCAAGGGGGAAAAACTGTTTTATCTCAGTTTGGGAAGTCGGAGATTTTAGGATTAACTGAGGAACAGCTAAAGACATCTTTTGAATCATTTTATGAATACGGAAACTTCTCGACACCGAGTTGTTTTTTTGTTTTGAAGAAGTTTTTTAAACGTCAGTATCTAGAACCAAAAAGTAATATTCTGGGTGCAATAGTTGGATTTGGTGCAGGGTATTATTTGGGAGCTGGTTTATATCGTTGGAATTGAAACAAGCCAAACTTTAATGGGATATGAATCAGCTTAATCTAGATGATCTATTACTCTCAAACATTCTATTGATATATTAGATTAGGTGTGAAATTTACGGCATTCGATCAAAAAGTCACGGAGCTATATCGACAGTTTTTTCAAGCATTAATACCAGGAGGTATACTGGTAACTAGCTTTATTACTCCATCCCCAGATTTAGACCCCGACTCAAAATGGGATATGAATCAACTAGATTTAGTTGATATGTTACTTTCAAAAATCGTATTTGGTGATATCTTGAATGTTAAAGTTACAGAATTTAGGAGTTAATTAACAACTAAATTACAATGACAAACTGTTGGGTTTGATGAAATAGAATTAATTTAGGATAATCCTAGTTTATGCTCAACAGTAATAGCGCGTCAACCTAAATAGTGTGTGGAGAAGCTTTTTATTCAAATATCTATTAGCGATCGCTAGTTGATAAAATATACGGCTTACGCAGCAACTCTAAGGGTAGGGTGTCTTGCACCGCACCGCACCTTACACAACTTGGAAGAAGTGTATAAGGAAATATTAGAAACAGGATTAATCAAACAGCTTTAATTATGATTATCAGTACATCAAATATTACTTTGGCATCTTCATCCAGTTTACTTCTAACACTTGATACTTTTTCTTCTAAATATTCAACCTCTTGCTCATGGTTTATTAATATTCTGACGGGAAACTCTTTGTCTAAATTTTCTCTTACTTGACTTAAAATATTTCTTCTATCAGGCTTATTTATAAACTCATATATTTTGCTAAACAGCCAAGCTGCTGGATTAATATCGCATCCATAAGCTTCTAGAGAAAGATATCCAGCTTCCAATAAAACAGTTCCACTACCTGCAAAAGGGTCAAGCACAACTTAATTTTGCGGGCAATAAGCTTTGAGAATAGTCTCAATTAATTCTGGAGAAAACTGACCTCGCCAGGGAAATAAATTAGTTCTCTTTTTGTTGGTAACATCTAGAAGTTTTTGGGAAATAGGTTGGTCAAATTCTTGCAACTATTACTATCCTTTTAATTAAATATTAGTAGTTAGATTTGCAAATATTCAGTAATTTAGTTTTTCATTTTGCCATGAGTTTTTTTCGTTGGATATCATTAAGTGTCTTACTTTTTGCATCTTCATATCGCCCTGCTCTGCAATCAAGTAATATTTCTAAAAGGAACTTCTCTTCTACAATATCCATATTGCCACACCTTTCACCAGGTTCTCGATTTACCCATGCTTCTGTAACTGCTGCGTATTCATCCACCACTTCAAAACATACCTTAAAGATACATAATCCAGTCCAACTGCGGTGTAAATATAACCAAGGTTCCTCATAAAAAATAAACCATTTATCGTCCATGCTCTGGGGAATAAGTCCCATAGTTATGCGTTCAAGTTCTGCTTTAGTATATATCTCTTCAATTACCGAATCATTAAGGTTTAAAGCCTCTCCTTTAAAGGAGAAAGCGGTCGATCTTCGGAGCGAACCGTAGGGTGGGATGGCGATCTTCGGAGCGGCTCTGCATTCTTCGGGTCTCCTCGCTGTCCTCCAATCGACCAAGAGACAAGAAAAAATTTTCATGATTAGTCAATCCAATCCGTTTCAAGGAGAGGTAATTGTTAATTATTAATTATTAATTATTAATTATTAATTGTTGAA